>NZ_JANSHL010000001.1:301464-427024 GCF_047461575.1 Synechococcus sp. W60.1
CCTAGACCCCTTTCCAGCGTAAACTACCCCACGGCTGCAAGATCTGACGGCACCGACACCGTCCTGGCCTTATGGCTGGCGAGGCTTTTTGCGGTAGCGACCTTCTCGCCCGACCGATGGGCTCTCGCCCCCTCACCAGAGGCAGGCCTGCAGTGGGCTCCAGCTTGCATACCAGGGTCAGAGTCTGTTCCAGGCTAAGGTTGTATCATGCATAACCAAGGGCAGTGCTTTTTCCCAGGCATGTTCCCGCCGGCGGTGCGGAGCACCCATGCTGGGGTATATTGGCCATAGCTTTCTTGGTAGATGGAACTGGCAGATCTGGATCCCGATCAACATCCCTGACAACCCCAACGCCAGAGCTGGTAGGAGGCAAGGATGGCTGACTACAATCGCGGCATTATGAAGTTCAAGGGGGCAGATAGCCCAATTGTCGTTTTGATCTCGGCAGGAATTGTGGCCGGTGTGGTTTCGGCCCTGATCTGGTGGGCTTTGCACTTTGCTTACGCAGCTTGAGTCTCAGCCCATATCAGAAGCCGAGGTCAGTTTTTCCTACATTGCCAGCCTCCCGAGCAAAGGAGGGGAGTGGGACGAGGCTTCTTTGCAACGCTTGCGGCAGTCTCTTCAACGTTGGTACCGTGACCACGGAAGGGATCTGCCCTGGCGCCGCACCCGGGATCCTTACGCCATTTGGGTTTCGGAAGTGATGTTACAGCAAACCCAGGTGGCAACAGTTATCCCCTACTTTCAGCGCTGGATGCAAACCCTGCCCGGGATCCCAGCATTGGCGGCAGCCCCCCAGCAGCAGGTGCTGAAACTGTGGGAGGGCCTAGGCTACTACCGGCGGGCCCTGAACTTGCACAAAGCTGCCCAAATCCTGGTGCGGGAACGGAACGGCGAGTTCCCCAGGGATTTGGAGCAGGTGCTGGCTCTGCCGGGGATCGGGCGCACCACAGCCGGCGGCATTCTCAGCGCTGCCTTCGATCAGCCTTTGCCCATTTTGGATGGCAACGTTAAGCGGGTGCTGGCTCGCTTGGTGGCTTTGCAACAGCCTCCGGCCCAGTGTCTGCCCCTGTTGTGGCAGCTTTCCGAGCAATTGTTGGATCCCGTGCAGCCACGGGCTTTTAACCAAGCCCTGATGGATTTGGGGGCTACCGTCTGTCGTCCCAAAAAGCCTCACTGTGGCCGGTGCCCTTGGCAAGCGGATTGCAGCGCCTACAATCGAGGTCAACACCAACAATTGCCTATGTCTGCACCCCGTGCCTCTCGTCCTCACAAGCAAATCGCGGTTGCCATTGTTCTGCGGGGGAAAGAAATCCTTATCGATCGACGACTGGAAAGCTCAATGCTCAGCGGGCTGTGGGAGTTTCCCGGAGGGAAAATCGAGCCGGGAGAAACGGCTGCCGAGTGTGTAGTACGGGAGGTAAAAGAAGAAATCGGCATCGATATCGAGGTGGTCGCGCCGCTAGCCACCGTCGAACATGCCTATACCCATTTCACCGTTACTCTTATCGCTTTTATCTGTCGCTACCTGGGCGGAGAAGCCCAAGCCCTGCAATGTAGCGAGGTGCGCTGGGTCAGCCCGGCGGAGCTGTCGGAATTTCCCTTCCCAGGGGCCAATCAAAAGTTGTTTCCCCACTTGTATGCTTGGCTGGCAGAGCATGGCAACCCATGATGAACCCACCCAATCCGCCAAATGGCTTAGACCCTTCTGGAACGTTTGCCCCAAGACATTCGATAGGATAGTAGATGTCCTGCTGCCGTGAGCTACGGATATGCTTGTCACTCTGGAAAAAGCTGGGGAGATTCTGGCTAAGGGATCCCACACAGCCATCACAACCACAGATGGCAAGATCGCGCTGGTGCCCAAGGGAAAAGAAACCCTCAAACTGACGGCCAACGAAGCCATTAACCTAATGTTTTACGTCGTCCGCTCCGCTGAACCGGCAGAGACGGTGATGGCCCAACTGGAGGAGGCAGTTGCCAAAGCTCAAGCCCCCGATCCAGCCGAGGAACGGGCCAGAAAATATCGAGAACTTCGTGGCGTCTAAACGGATGGGCACTCGTGCCGGTTGGATCCCTTCGCAAACTGGAGAGAGACCCCAAAACAAAGATTAAAAGCAGGAGGAGCTGAGGGCGACAAACTTCCCATCGGTGGTCCACCCCAGCAGCATGGGCTCTTGCGGTTGAATGGCTCGTCCGGTGAGAGCGCAGCATTGGGCTTGGTGGGCCGTGGCCGGGAAGCTGGCCCGAATATCCTCAGGACTGAGGGTGGCAGCCCCTTGAGAGTGACGCAGGACATAACTCCAAAGAATTTCCCGTATGAGGGCCTGGTAACCCTGATTTCCGGCCAACGCCTTCAGCCGCTGCTTCAGCTCACGTTCCAGCCGAATGCTGGTCACTTCCATCTGAGTCGTGGGAATGGGGGAATGGGCGCGGATGGGCATGCAGGGATCCTCCCTCGAAAAGCCTATACTACTTTTGTGGCATAGCTAACTTCTCGCCCGAGCGGGGATCCCGGCCTGGGTGAGATGGCTCAGGTCAAAATGGTTGCAAGCTGTGCAGTTCTGACCGCTAAGGCAACGTCAGCACCTGAGTGTATGGTTGAGTTGATCCCGTCCCGCCGTCGTGCCTTGGAACATTTGCTGGCTCGTCTTGGATTCAGGGATCCGGCTTTGCTGGAACAACTGCGCTGGGATCTGCTGGATCAGGCCTTGATTCACCCTTCTCTGGATGGCCAGCGGAACAACGATCGGCTGGAGTTGTTGGGGGATTCTGTCCTGCGGATTTTGGTTACGGAATTCTTGTTTCAGTCCTATCCCCATCTGTCGGTGGGAGAGCTGACCGCGATTCGCTCTGACCTGATCAGCGATGCTCACCTGGCAGAACTGGCGGATCTGCAGGGCCTGGATCGCTACCTGGAGGTGGGATCCAGCTCGCAAAACGACTTGGCCGGGCGGGGTCGGCGGCTGGCGGATGCTTTCGAGGCTCTCCTGGGAGCCTTTTATCTCAGTTGGGGTATTTACACGCTGCCCAGGCTGCATCCCTGGCTGGATCCCTATCTACACCGGCGAGTGGAGCAGTGGTTTCAAGACCCCACTCGGCGCAACCCCAAAGCAGCCTTGCAAGAACTGACCCAACGCCTTTGGGGTAGCCTGCCCGAATACCGCCTGGTGGCCGCCCAGGAGCATCCCCCTCATTTCACCATGGAAGTTTGGGGGCAAGGGCGGTGCTGGGGCCGCGGTGAAGGTCGCTCGAAAAAGGCTGCGGAAATGGCCGCCGCTGCTCAAGCCTACGAACACTTGCAGTCGGAGAAGACATGAGAGGCAACCACCGCTACGAGTTGGCCAGTTGGTTGTTTTTGCTGGGGAGCAGCCTGTTTGCGGCGAGCGAGGTGATGACCTTGGGTAGCGACCCCCCTCCGTGGGATCCCGCAGCTCCAACCCTTCTCAATCTAAAGGTTGTCCGAACCCTGCTGGGAATAGGAGCCAGTCTCCTGTTCGTCGTAGGCAGTGCTCTGTTTATCCTCGATGCCCGTCACCGCTGAGATGCGCCCCTTATCCAGCAACCACAATAGCCCTTCTCCGAGAGCGGAGAGAGGCGAATAGATGAGAAGCTTGCTAATAGGGACTTCTTCCGGCTACAGGATCCGCAGGCGAGAGACTTTCTTTCTGTGGCAACCCTTCCGGCTCGTTTGACGAGTCATTCGGACGAGAGGAAAAAGATGGCTCTGGGCTGCTCGCGTCGGCAGGATCCATCCCCGGCAAAGCCAAAGAACCAGCAGCCTCGGTGGCCCGAGCATACAGCCTGGCTCGAACCTCTGCCTCCTGCTTGGGCTTCAGATAGAGGTTCTCCAGCAGCACCGCCATACCCGCCACCCACGGGGGGGCGATCACCGCCCCAACAATACCCAACAACTGGGTACCGCCCAGCACCGCCAGCAACTGATACAAGGGCTTCACCTGCACCGAGGATCCCACCAACAGAGGATCCAACACATAGGTTTCCAGGTTTTGAACGGCAACGTATAGGATCAGCACCCACAAAAAAGTCCAGCCCCCCTGAACGATTGCCACCACCAAGGCGGGCAGGGATCCCAGTACCGGCCCAATGAAGGGGATAAGGTTGGTAAACCCAGCGATCACCCCCAGCGCCAGAGCAAACTCCGACAGGCCCAGAAAGCGAAGCGAGACGGTGATCATCACACCCAAAATGGCAGAGACCAGCACCCGCCCCTGGATGTAGCCCCCCATGCGCTGAGCCATCGGGTGTACCTGCTCAGCAAGCCGCTCATTCCAGGGATAGGGAAACAACTCCACCAAGCCCCGCACCAAGTCAGAGCCGCTCACCAGCATGTAGCCGGAAATGAAGAGGGTCAGCACCATGGTCAGCAGACCGCCCAGCAAACCACGGGTGAAGTCGAAAGACTGCACCAGCACCCGTTGTCCCGAGCGAACCGCCCAGCTCATCAACGACTGAGGGTCGAGCAACTGGTTTAGGTAGTCCAGCGCCGCCGGATCCACCCCCGCCAGATCGGCAATCCAGGTATCCACCAACAGTTGCAACTGCTCCAGATAGAAAGGCAGCCTCGTCAGCAACCGCTGGGTCTGAGTTACCACCGTTGGGCCAATGAGCAGAGCCAAGCCGGCAATCCCGGCAATTAAGCTCAAATACACCAGCACAACCCCCAGCCAGCGGGGGATGCGTAATCGCTCGGCCAGATCCACCAGGGGAGCCAGCGCTGCCGCCACCACCACCGCGATCATCACCGTCAGCACCAAGCTGCGCAGTTGCCACAGCAGCAACAACAGCATCCCTGTGGCCACCACCAGGGCTACAGAGGATACGGAGATGGTCAGTTGTCTTCGGCTCATCACTTGGCTGGGTTCTCTTCAGGGGGGCGTTCAAGCCCCCCTAGGTAACAGATGGCTCTACCATCCTGGCCTGGCTTGGACGAACTTGCCAAATGCTCCTGGGCAAAGACCCCAAACCCAGCGCTTCAGATCCTCAGCAAAAACCCCGCCAGAGCTGAGCTACCGCAACAGTTCCCTCCGCACCGCTTCTACATATTCCAGCAGCCCCGGGGATCCCGTGCCGGAAGCCCGCCACAACATCAAAGCGCTACCCAAATCGGAAGCGGCACCAGCCCTATCCTCTCCCTGGTAAGCGCGCGCCATACCGCGGTGGTAGTAACCTTCAGCCCGCTGGGGCTGCACCTCGATAGCCCGGCTGAAATCCTGAACGGCCAAATTGAAGTCGCAGATGCTGGCCCACATCAGGCCGCGATGGACATAGGCCTCGAAAAGATCGGCAGCACTTTGATTTTGCTTGGCCAGCTCAATCGCCAGATGCGACACATCAAACGCCGATTCCAGATGGCCTTGTTCGGCCCAAATGCGGGAGCGGATCAAGTGCAATTGCGGGTTGTGATAGGCAATCCGATCCAGGGGAGACAAGGTCGCCAGAGCCTGCTCAGGTTCTTGCAAACGCTCGTGTTGGATTTTGGCCTTGAGCAAATAGGCTTCAGCCAGATAGGGATCCAAAGCAATAGCAATATCCAGATCCCGCAGAGCGGAGCGCATCAGGTAAGCAATGGCAGAAGCATGCTCCGGCTGCGGTAAAGCAGCAGGATCCTCCTGAGACTGACGCCAGAAGTATTGCGCCCGTTGCAGATAAAGTTGCGCATTTCCCGGCTCCTGCTGGATGAATTGGGTTAGCAGCGCCAGCTCATTGGGAACATCCGCCTGAGCAGAGAATGGAGAAAGGGTAGGATCCTGACGCCGAGGCCGTGCCGACAGGGCAGGGCTTGAGCTGGAACGGCCAACACCCCCGGCGGGCTGGGGAGCTGCCTGCTGTACCAGCAACTGATGAGCCTGCTGCTGGTGAGCTAGAGAGCGCTGCTCAAGCTGCTGTACCCGTTCTTGCAGCTGGGCTTGCCGCATGAGCCAAGATCCAGAACCTGCTTCATCTTCAAACAAGGCCTGGGATGAGGGCAGGGAGTGCTCCCAAGCTTGTAGAGAAACCTCAGTGACAGGACTCTGGCTCTTACGAGATGAGGTCAACCAGCCACCTTCGCCAATCAAAAACGGCAAAGACAGCAAACCCAACAGCGCCGAGCCGGAGAACAAAAGACTGGGCTTAAGCATGGATCCCACCCCTTGAAATAGCCTAGAAATGAAGAGTTGCCTCTAAGCTAGTTCGCCACAGCCGCAGTGTCCAGACTTTCGGCGATACCCGTCCTGCCCCAAGACCTGGAAACTCCCCTCTAGGGGATTCTGCCACCCGCCAGATCCACCAACTCCACGCGGCGATTCTTCGCCCGGCCTTCCTCAGTGGTGTTGCTGGCCACAGGAGCAGAGAACCCCACACCAACCGGATAGAGTCGACGTTGCTCGATGCCAAGCTGAACCAACCGGTTGACAACCGCCTCGGCCCGGCGCCGCGAGAGACCTAGGTTGTAGTCGAAGCTACCGGTTGCATCGGTATGACCGACCACGAGGATGCTGAGGTTGGTGCGCTCGCGCATCAGCTTGGCGATCTCGGCAAGGGTGGGCTCGACAGCCGCTTCGATTTGATCCGAGTCATAGGCAAAGAGAATGCCGTAGAGGAAGTGCCACCCTTACCTTGGTTCAGTTCGACTCCCAGGATCCCTATGAAGTCATTCACCGCTTCAAGCCAATTGCCGAGGTCCCTGAGCTGACCCGCGAGACCTACGTGCCGCGAGCTTCTACTCCCTTGCTGGATGCCATGGGGCGCGGCATCATCGACCTAGAAAAGAGCCTCAGCGAACTCAGCGAGGCAGATCGCCCGGCCAAGGTTGTGATGGTTGTGGTAACCGATGGGCAAGAGAATGCCAGTCGCGAGTTCCGCAAAGAGCAAATTGAGAAGATGATCAAGGAAAAAACCGAGAAGGAGAGCTGGCAGTTTGTCTTCTTAAGCGCCGATCTGGCTGCCATTGGGGATGCCCAAACCGTTGGCTTCGCTCCCAGCGCGTCCTTGCTATATCAGAAGTCTAAATTGGGCAGCGCAGGAGCGTGGACTTCTCTCTCTCGGCGCACCTCCGAGTACCGATTGGCTGTTCGCCAGAGGCTTATGTTCCTTGATGAAGACCGACAGCATCCCGACGATCCGAACAAGGGCAAGGAAGAAAGCTAATCCCTTTGCGGATAGGGCTTTGTGGGCAGGTTGACACGGGAAGCCCCTCGGATCCAGGGAAAGGGGAAGTATCGCAATGACCTCTGGGCCAGCGGGGATCCCTTCAGCGCCGTCGTCTGGAGCAGCGACGCAGTAACCAACTGGCGGCGGCCCGGTCGCCTTCATCCCACGCCAACCGCTCCACGGCCACCATCACCATCGAGGTGATTACAGCTTCACTTAAATGGCGAGAACGCAAGTGCTGCACGGCTGAAGTGGCGGCCTCTAGGTCGCGTCTGCGGATGGCGCGGAGCAGCTCATCAGACATAGACCAAGTCAACGAGCCTCACTTCCTTTCTGCCCCCTTTCTACCCCAAGAGCCAAAAATTTCCCTTTTCCTTCACCTGCTTGTCAGATAATGCAAAAGTTCGTCTTACTCTCACGAAATATCTCACAAAATGTCTTAGGAATTGTTATACTTTTTGCCCCTGAGCCGACCAGGCATGTTAGGCAGCAGGAAGAGCCACAGGAGAGCACGGGATCCCTTTGATAAGCCGCTCCATTTCTGCTTGTAAATCTTGGGTGAGGGCTTGTACGGCTTGTCGGCGGTTGGCCTGGTAGGCGGGCCAGCGTTCGGAAACCGAGAGGGGATCCCCAATGCTGAAACGGGCCAGGCGGGGTCCCAAGCGGGGGGGAGCAGTTCCAACGGGATTTTCTCCTTTGATCCAAGCCAGCAGACTCCAGAGGCGCAGGGCGGTTTCCGCCAACTCGTCTGGACTTAGACTGGGCTGCTCGGGCATGGGGCGCACCGCAAACACCATCAAGGTTTCCGCCAAGCGCATGTGCCAGAGGTGAAAACTGGCCTCAGCAGCCACTCGATTGGCCAGCCCCCTTTCCAAAGCCGAGAGAGCAGCAATATCGGCAATATCTTCGCGGTAGATCCAGGCCCAGCCCGCCTGTTCGATGCGGTGCCGCCGCTCGATGAAGTCTCCTTGAGGCTCTAGGCCGAAATGTTGCTCGGCCACCCGCAGGGCCAGATCTGACAAGCTTTGAAGACGCGCCAACAGATCCCCCTCTTTAACTTGGGCTCTATCTGCAGCAGGAAGAGCAGGGGCATAGAAGCGCTCATAGAAGGTCTGCATGACCTGGAGCAGGTGTTCTCCCAAGCGAAGGATACGGGCCAGCAAAAAGGCTTGACCGGCGTGAGCCGAGCGCGTGGGCGGCAGCTTGCAATCGGCCTCCATGCGGCTGAGCAATCTATTCAGAGCGGCACTGGGATCCCTCAGGTAAGAATAGCGAAGGCCCACCGGCAGGATCAGCACCTGCTCTGGCCGTCCCGCCTTGTGCAGATCCTCCACCGCCCAAAAGCTCATCTGGGCTACCCCCGGCTCCAACGGGTTGAGAAGACTGCTCATGCCGTTGATCGTTCCTTCTGGAGCTACCGCCAGCGGATATTGGCCCGATACAAACTGCTCACGAGAACTCTTTAGCCCTGCCCGATCCAGACGGCCCCGCAAAATCGGGATCCCGCCCAAGCGTGGCAAGCCCCAACGGGCAACGGATCCCAGCCACAGAGGTAGGCCGCGGTCGTAGACAAACAAAACGTGGGGCCGGCCCCGAAAGCGGATCCCCTGGCGTTGGGCCACCTGCGGCAGGAGATGGGCGAACAAGTACATCAAGCAGGGGGGATCATCGAGGGTCGGGTGTCGAAACGCCACCAACAGGCGAATCTTGCCCGCCTCAAACTGCTGATAAAGCTGAGCCAAACGCTCTCCCCCCTCCACTTCAACGCGAGGGATCCCTTTGGTCCATCGCAACCAAAAGGGCAAGCCTGCTTGAGCGAAATGAACGACCCAAGGCGTCAATCGCGGCGGCAAAAACTTGAGGGGTGGCTGAACCTTCTGTTGCATAGGGATCCTCATCTAGGGTCAGCAAGATCGGTGAACCTAGGCTTTGGATCCCATCTTAAAGAGGGCAAAGCGGGAAGAAAGCTGCGCAGTGACAGTTCGTCAACTGGATCCCTTCTCCTCAACCCCAGGAGAGGTTCAAGCCCCAGCAGTTTTTTTTCGGCGACCGCGAGTCGCTTTGGGGGAAGCTTCTTTGCTTGGGGTTGACTCCTCCACCCCCTGGCCGTTTAGCACTTGCTTGAGGTGAATGTGCTTGTAACCCAGCTGAATCTCGAACTCATCCCCAGGCTTGAGATTCATTTTTTCGGTGTAGGCCGACCCAATGATCAACTGCCCATTTTTGTGAACGCTGACCCGAAAGGTTGGTTCACGACCGCGCTTGTCTCGGCTGGAACTTGGGCTGAGGCTCAGACCTTTTGCCGCCAGCACCGCGTCATAGAACTCATTCAAGTTGACGCGAGGCTTGTTGGTCTTGGTCATGGTTACATAGCCACATCGCTTTGCCGTTTCTCGGCGTGGAAGATGCCCCAACGCTTCGACCTTCTGCAGCAGAGCCTTCCCGGTTAAAGGTTGTGGTGGTATATCTGACATTTTTTAATGTCCTACATCCTTCCCCTAAGATCATAGCCTTATGGTGTACCCCTGCAACCGAAAGTCGGAGGCTTTTTTGAAGACAGGTTTTTCTCCTGTTCCTTGAGCCGGCAGCTCGGAAGGAAAAGCCTCTTCTCACTCAAGAGATGTTCCCGCTCTTGCCAAAAGGTGATGGAGGCAAAAAGAACTCAAGCGCTGAAGGCTGCTGGGGTTTGCGTGGAGGGAGCTGACAAAAGATTGCCGTTGGAATAGGGGTGGTGCCGTGGCGCAGATGCAATTGACCGCCTTTGAGAGGGGAAAGCAATTGAGACTTCACCCCATGGCCGAAGGCGCGCAGGGGATAGGCATTGCTTGGAGACAACCTCATCCTCACTCGTCAGGTGCCCCGAACTCTGATCACGTCTTCTGCAACTTCCGCCAGAAAACGGGCTCGATCTTCCCAAAAACCGCCATAGAGACGGGCACGGCGATTGCCATTGCCTTGCGGAAATGGGTCGAAAAGATAGCCAGAGCGGGTGTGAAGCTGGATGCCATCACACCTGGCCCGGCGGTCACTTTCCCCTCTTGGCAAAGGCCGGTCACATCTGAGTAGTGGCTGAGGGATCCCCTCTTCGACATTTCTTTAGATAGGAGACCAGTGAGCGCGAGTTGCCCAAAGCAAGTTATTCATTCAGGATCCACTCGATTGGCTGCCGCTGAGACAACGATGAGTGGCAAGCTCACCAGCAAACAAAAGCCCCATTGCTCCCAAGACAGGGGTGCTGTGTCGAAGATAATGTTGAACAGGCTCCACTGGCTGAAGAGGATCTGCAGCAGGATGGCCGCCCCAATGCCGATGGCAATGGCTGCTGTATCCATGAGGCGCTCATGGCGCTCCAATTGGCTGGCACGTCCACGGCCCAACAGGGTAGGAATGGCCTGGCTGAGGCTGAGCAAGTAGAAGATGCGCCCGATCACCAACGCTTGGATGGCCATGGTGCGGGCCAGGTTAAGGTTGCCGGTGGTTTGTTCGATGTATTCAAAAACCCCGAAGATCAAGATCCAGTTGAACACGGACACCAGCAGGATGCGCTGCAGCAGCCTAGGAGAGAGCAAGTTGGCCTCCGGATCCCGCGGTGGGCGAGTCATCTCTCGGCCTGTGCTCGGCTCAAAGGCAAGAGGCACCGTCATGGTGATGGAGTTGATCATGTTTAGCCACAGCACTTGAATGGCCAGAATGGGGAGCTCGCGGTTGAGCAGCACGCTGAGGAGAATCGTCATCGATTCCCCCCCCGTTCACCGGCAGGATGAAGGCAATGGCTTTGAGCAGGTTGTTGTAAACCGTGCGCCCCTCCTCAACGGCTGCCTCAATGGAGGCGAAGTTGTCATCGGTCAGGATCATGTCGGCAGCAGCTTTGGCCACTTCGGTGCCGCCTCGCCCCATGGCAATCCCCACATCTGCTTGCTTTAGGGCCGGAGCGTCGTTGACGCCATCGCCGGTCATGGCCACGATCTGCCCCCGCGCTTGCAGAGCTTCCACCAGGCGCAGCTTTTGCTCTGGCACCACCCGTGCGAAGACGGATCCCCGATTGGCAGCTTCCACAAATTCCTCCGGGCTGAGCTGCTCCAGATCTCGACCGCTGTAGGCTTGCACAGGTTTTCCACCGCCCAAGCCCATCTGCTCGGCAATGGCCTGAGCCGTGAGCACGTGGTCGCCGGTGATCATCTTCACCTGCATCCCAGCCGTTTGACAGGAACGCACGGCGGCAATGGCCTCCGGCCGCGGCGGGTCAATCATTCCCTGCAAACCGAGGAAGATTAAACCCTCCTGCAGATCTGGGTGATCCACCCGAGTTTGGCTGCTGGGGACGGTTTTTTGGGCAAAGGCCAGAACTCGCAGCCCCTGCCGTGCCAAGGCCTCCACCTGCTGGCGAATCCGCTCCTCTTCCAGAGGCTGGATCTCCCCCTGGGATCCCATCTGGCTATGGCAGCGGGACAAGAGAGCCTCTACGGATCCCTTGACATAGAGGCAATGCTCTTCTGGCCCCAGCCGGTGCAGGGTGGCCATGTACTGAAACTCGGATTCAAAGGGGATGCTGTCCAGGCGAGGGCGGCGGCGCTGCAGTTCTTCCAGATCCAGACCCCCCTTCTGGGCTGCCACAAGCAGAGCCGCCTCGGTGGGATCCCCTACCACCTCCCACTGGCCGTTGTCTTTGGGTTGCAGACGGGTGTCATTGCAGAGGCAGCCGGCCAAGAGACAAGCCTGTAACGCCAGCAGCCGCTCCACTTCCACTGGATCACCCCCCTCCTGGGCCAGGATTTGTCCCTGAGGACTGTAGCCACTGCCCGTAACTTGGTAGAGCTGGGATCCGGCGTAGATGGCCTGCACCGTCATCTGGTTTTCCGTGAGGGTGCCGGTTTTGTCAGAGCAAATTACCGTAGCGCTGCCCAGGGTCTCCACCGCCGGCAGCTTGCGAATGATGGCGTGGCGCTGCGCCATGCGGGAAACCCCAATAGCCAAGGTAACCGTCACCACCGCCGGCAAGCCTTCGGGAATGGCGCTAACGGCCAGAGCCACTGCCGCCTCAAAGACACTGGCCGCCCCCTGTCCCTGAGCCAATCCCACCAAAAAGGTGAGCCCGGCCAAGCTGAGGATGATCCTGAGCAGCATGAGGCTGAATTCCTCGAACTTGCGTGTTAGGGGAGTTTGCAGGGATCCCCCCTTTTCGACCAACTCCGAGATACGGCCTGTTTGAGTCTGGTTGCCAATGGCCACCACCACCCCTGCTCCTTGGCCGAAGGTAACAAAGCTGCCGGCATAGGCCATGTTCTGGCGGTCGGCTAGGGGTGTGTCTTCCGCCAGGGATCCCAGCCGTTTTTCCACCGGCACCGACTCTCCGGTCAGGGCCGATTCATCCACCTGCAAGTTGCGCACGCTCAGCAAGCGCAGGTCGGCGGGCACCTTATCTCCCGAGCTCAAGAGCACCACATCCCCCGGCACCAGCTCCCGCGAGGGCAGCCGCAGTTTTTGCCCCTCCCGGATGACAGTAACCTCCGTCACCACCGACTGGGCCAGGGCGGCGATCGCTTCCTCCGCTTTGGACTCTTGGATGTAGCTGATGAGGGCGTTGATCACCACCACCGCCCAGATCACGATGGCGTTGCGCCAGGATCCCAGGAACGCCTTGATTGCCCCGGCCACCAGCAGGATGTAGAGCAACGACTGGTTAAACTGCTGCAGGAACTTAAGCCAGGCCGGGGTAGCTGCCTTGGCCTTCAGCTCATTGGGGCCATATTGCTGCTGCCGCCGGGCCACCTCGGCTTGAGAGAGGCCCTTTTCCAACAGCCCTGCCAAAGACAGCTCCTCTCCGAAAAGTCTCTGGATGGCCTGCTCCTCTGGCAGAGCATGCCAGGCAAGGGCCGGGAGCAGCTCAGGGGATGAGGATCTTGCCATGATCGGTGAGTCACCACAACACAACAGTAGGAGGAGCTTCCCGCTCTTCTCTCTGACAGCCTAGCGGATGCCGTCTGCCCCTTCCCAGCAAGACGCTCCCCAAGCGGCTCCCTCCAACCCTGAGGCAAGCGTCAAGCGCAGCCTCTTGGCCGCCCCTGGAGGATGAGTGAAGATGGACAAGTGGGCACGGAACACCCCCGCTATCCCAATGTGTTTGCTTTGGGGGATGCCTCTTCCCTGCCGACTTCCAAAACGGCAGCCGAAGTCCGCGACAGGCGCCGGTGCTAGCGGAAAACCTCTTAGCAGCCATGCAGCCCAGGCCCTTGCCCGCTCGCTACGACGGCTACACCTGCTGCCCCCTGATTACTGGCTACAACTCCCTGATCATGGCAGAGTTTGCCTATGACGGGAAGCTGGCCCCCTCCTTTCCTCTAGATCCAACGCGGGAGCGCTACTCCATGTACCTGGCTCAAATGCACCTGTTGCCTTGTTGGCAGCGCCGTGCGCAGGTCGCCCGAGTACTCCCGGAACAGCTCACCGGCAGGTATTTTTGGCCCTTCCAAGCCGGCTGTAGGCTCCCCAAACACGGCCGCTCACCCTTTCTCGCAAGCAGAACCAAGTCTGACTGCTCCAGACTGTCTCGAGAAGGAGGATTGCGGGCAAAGCTACAAAATATTTCTTGGCATCAAATTTTTTGAGATGTAGGGATTTACCACATAACTTTCCGCTAATCTCGGTAAAGGCCAAATAGTCAGAGTGGAGAAGTCTCATCTTGAGGATGTTGCCGTATGGCGGACGAAGCAGAGCTAGGGTGTCTCATTAAGAGGCTAGAGGAAATTGTAAAGCAGCAGAGAGGTATCCAAGCTGTTACTCAGTTTCCAAGAAACTGGCGGAAAAGAGATATTTTGCGTCAAGCAAGAGAGTGGGGCTGGGAAATTGTTCAGCGAAATGCCAGACATAGCACGAAAGCTGTCCGCGGCAATTTAAGGATTTCTATTCCTGGCCACGGTGACGGAGATGCTCTGAAAGTAGGATCGGCTCACAAGATCTTAACGGAACTAGCAGAGCCTGTACTCAGAGAGCTACAGCTTCAACAGCAAGAGTGCATCAACCTACTTATTAGCTTCCTAGCGAGAGGTATTAGCTTTAGCTCTTCAGGTGAAGCAGATTTACTAGCTAGGCGGATTGGGTTTCTAGAAGAGCAGAACAAAAAACTTGAACTTAAAATAGTCGAGACTGAGGAAGCAGCTCTTAGCTTGCTTACCGAGAAAGAACTTGAGAATCAGCGGCTAGCCAACAAAGTGAGAGAGCTTGCGGAAGAGCAGCTTCAAGCACAAGAGATTCTCGGTCGTGCTATTGTGGTTCTGAAGAAGCTCAGACACCTCTTTGATCAGCTTCAGAATGTGGTAAACCAACTTCCTATACTATGGGTTAGAAGCTCTCTGCAAGGTTACCTGAACAACATCCAGTCTATTTTTGAAACTAGCCTACTCCCTGCCGGTTCTGGGAAGTTGCTTCAGGAGAATGAGCAGGAGCCTTACCAAGGGAAGTTGCTTCAGGAGAACAACCATGGGTCTCATCGAGAGTCTTGAAACGGCGATCGCAACCTCTCGTCGCAATTATGCTGAGCTCCTTGAGTTGACAGGACAACTGGTTGCTGAGCGACAGCAGCAAAGTCAAAGAATTTGGATACGGCTGAATGCTAAGCCTTGGACGACAGCAACCCTTAAAAGAGCTTTTGCTTCCTTTGCGGCAGCTCGAGATTATTTTGGCAAGCGCTACGGCGTAAAGGCAAGAGGGTGGAAAGCCTTGGCAGAGCAGGTCAATACCGTTGAGACTGCATTGATTCACTTGGGGCTGGCTATTCGCGAAAACCCCCAAGTAACTCCCCTCTTAGGGGATGAAAGACACCAATCTATCCAAGAGGATGCCCACCTACTTAGTGAATAAAGTATGCTTGTTGCGCGTAGAGTGTTTACTGTTTGCTTCCATCTGCCTAGGCGAAGTGCACCTAAACTCTGCAGAAACCCCATTTCAGGGAGATGGCTTGAGGTGGAGATCTTCAAGTCCGTCAACAGAGTTAAAAAGCCGCGCCCCTACCCCCCTTCCCGGAGAGGAGTTTTTCTACAGGCAGGCTTTGAGCTTTTTCAGTACCGCCCGATCCAGTACCAGCAGTGCTGGGCGCAAGCCTCCTGAGTACCCCCAGAAAAAGCCCACCGGCAGATGGCCCTTGGGCGCTTCCAGGTTGGTTTCAAGCTCCTCGTACCCCAGCCAGCGGCCCTGCACCTGCCAGCCGACTCTTTCCCCCATGCAGTCTTCGCGGGGCAAGGCTGAGAAGGAGCCCGAACGGATCCCTCCTCTTCCCTCCGGGTCACACTCCTGCCAAAGTTGCTTCTGGACGGTAAAGCCAAAGCGCCCATGGCTGGCCCGCACCCACAGTTGGTCAATCAGCCGCAGCATGGGGCAGGGGAAGGCCTGAACATCCTTGGGATCAAAAAAGCCCACTTGCGAGCGCCCAGCAAGCTTCAGCATCAGGGCTGTCGTCCAGCGATCCGCCTCCCCCCACTGCCCCGCTCGCAGCCGATCCCACAGACCTTGCAAGGCAGGGGCTGCTTCCCCCACCCACTCTGGCCAAGAGAGAGTTCCGGGCAGGGATCCCCCCTTCCCTCTCTCCTCTGGACAGACCTCAGGAAAAATCAGGGATCCGGATCCCTCTTCTCTTCCAGCTTTTTTGGCAGTGGCAGGGGTGGGAGGTGCTACCAGTTGCTCTAGCTCTTCCGCCGAGTGCCGGGACAGGAGCTGTTCCAGCTCGTCTTGGGGTTGTGGAGGCTGGGCCAAGATCTGCTCCAGCTCCCTCAGCTCTTGGGTGCGGATGGCTGGCTCAAAAGCAACCGGCTTCCTCCCTTGTTGAGAGGCTTCTGCCGGTAACAGTGCCAGCCACTCGGCCATGGTTTGCGGGCGCTCTTCTGGGTGGAGAGCCATCCCTTTGAGAATGGCAGCCTCCACAACCTCGGGAATGTTGGGGTTAAGGCTGCGAGGGGTATCCAACTGGCGGCCTGTGGCCCGCACTGGCGCACACATAGGCACCATCCCCGTCAGCGCCGTGTAGAGGGTTGCTGCCAAGGCGTAGACATCGGTGAAGGCGCCGCGGCGGCGCAAGCTGTCGTATTGCTCTAGAGGAGCATAGCCATCGGTGCCGTAGGAGGTGTGGCGTTGGATCAGACCTTGGGTGTAGCCGCGAGCTAGGCCAAAGTCGATCAAAACTGCCTGCCCGGATCCCTCCTGCACCATGATGTTGGCTGGTTTCACATCCCGATGCAGGATCCCCTGTTCGTGCAGGGCCATCAGGGCGGATCCCACCTCCTGCGTCAGGCGCAGGGCCTCTGGCAAGGGCAACGGCCCCTTTTGCCGCAAAAGCTGGTGCAGAGTCTGGCCGCGGATGTACTCCATGACAATGCACCAGCGATCCTGCTCCCAGATCACCTCTTCCACCTTCACCACATGGGGGTGGCGGCAGCGGGCCAGTTGCAGCGCCTCATTCATGAAGTTCTGCTGGAAGTGGGGATAGTCGGGATCCTCACGAAGGCTGTCGTTCAAAACTTTGATAACCACCTGGTCGGCGCGAACGCTATCCCAGGCCCGGTAGGTGATGCCGAAGCCCCCCTCTCCTAAGATGGCCTCAATGCGGTAGCGCCCCCCCTGTAGTCTTTCGCCGACTGCCCAAGCCATACCTGACCCCCGCCTCTAGGGCCATTGTGTCACGGGGATCAGTAAATTGACGGCACATAAAACTGCTTAGAAGTCTACGGGCAGCACTCCAGTTTTCACCTGGAAGGTGCGCGCCTGTCCATCGCGGATGACCCGCAGCGTCAGCGTATTGCCCACCCCAGCGGCTTCCACCAACTGCTGCACCTGCTCGGCATCGCGGATGGCCTGCCCATTGATTTCGGTGATCACATCCCCCTCCCGCAAGCCAATCTCCTCAGCCGGGGATCCCGAAATCACCTGCCCGATCAAGACCCCTTCTTCCACTGTCAGCGTGGTGGGACGAGCGGGGTCGCGGTTGAGGCGCGCCACAATGTCAGGGTTGAGGGTGATCATGCGAATGCCCAAGAAGGCGTGTTCTACCCGACCGTCACGGATCAGTTGCTCGGCAATGTCCATGGCGCGGTTGATGGGGATGGCAAAGCCCACACTCTGGGCCCACTGGAAGATGGCCGTATTCACCCCAATCACGCGGCCTTCCGCATCCAGCAGTGGGCCACCCGAGTTGCCGGGGTTAATGGCCGCATCCGTTTGCAGGAAAGTCACCCGCTTGTTGACAGCCCCAATTTGCCCGGAGGAGCGCCCGACGGCGCTGATGATCCCGGCAGTCACGGTATTGTCTAAGCCCAGCGGGTTGCCAATGGCAATAGCCCAATCCCCTGGTCGCACCAAGTCAGAGTTACCCAGGGTAACCGTGGGCAGATTCTCCCCCTCAATTTTGATCACTGCGATATCGGTAACCGGATCTGAGCCCTTCACCTCTCCTTCAAAGGTGCGCCCATCCAGCAGATGAACCCTGACTCGCTCGCTGCCTTCCACCACATGGGCGTTGGTGAGGATCAGGCCACTGGCGTCGATGATAAAGCCCGATCCGGTGCCCTCCTGCTGAAACTCCTGCGGCAACTGCGGTAGTTGATCCCCAAAGAAGCGGCGAAACAGGGGCTGGTTGAACAGTTCTGGGTTGACCCCCCTCGACACGGTGCGGGTGGCATCGATGCGCACCACCGCTGGGCCGACCTTTTGGGCGACTGCAGCAATAAAATTAGAAGGCCGGACGGCATCGGCGGGAGGGGCAGAATTCGCAGCCTCAGGGCGGGGCTCAGACCAGGGCAAAAGGGATCCTACTCCCTCACCGGCCCGTTGCGTCCAAGTGACCAGAGGAGTTTGCTGTAACCACTCCTGCCCCGATCGAGACGATAGCCAGACCCCACCCGCGACGCCTCCACCAAACAGAGCCATCGCCAAAAGTGTGTGCCGTAGAATCCGCGCCATGATCCCTCCCAAAGCTAAGCCGTATCGCCAAGACTCAAAAGGCGTGAACCCGCTCCCTGACTTACGCCGTCGAAACTCAGTTCACTCCTGGCCTATTCTACCTATTTTTACTCTTCCTTTCGGATTTCGGGGTATGTGTGTTCACCTTAGCAAATCTTGCGGGCAAAGGCAGTGCTCGAAACACCCAAAATGATCGGGGATCCGAGCGAGCTCCATTCCTCCGAGCCGCAAGGGTGGGATCTGTGGCAGCGCCACCGCGCCTGGATGCAGTTGGCCTTGCGAGAAGCTGAGCAAGCGGGAGAAGCCGGAGAGGTGCCGGTGGCAGCTCTGGTGGTCGGGCCAGGGGAAGAGCTGTTGGCCCTGAGCAGTAACCGGCGGGAACGGGATCGGGATCCCACGGCCCATGCGGAGATCCTAGCCCTACGGCAGGCAGGGCAGCGCTTGGGCGATTGGCAGCTGCAGGGCTGTCGGCTGTATGTGACCCTGGAGCCCTGCCCTATGTGTGCGGGGGCAATCAGCCAATCGCGGCTGGCCCAGGTAATCTACGGCGCCGATGATCCCAAGGCCGGAGCACTGCGCAGCGTGCTCAATTTGCCAGCTTCTGCCGCCAGCTTCCATTGCCCGGAGGTCATCGGCGGAGTCTGCGAGGCCGAGTGTCGCCGCCTATTGCAGCAGTGGTTTTGCCGCCGCCGCGGGATCCCCTCTGAGCCGGCTGAATCCTGACCGAGGGACTGGGGGCGGAAAATTCTGGGTTGAATGGGTTGAAGTCGTGCATCTGCAGGATGTTTTTGATACTGTCATAACGGGTTCGGCTGGCCCTTGCCCGGGATCCCGCACCAGCCTCAAAAAAGGCTTTCCGAGTGCGGGATCTCTTGAGCCCAACGGTGGCCGCTTGGGTTGTTGAGGGTGCGTCGGCCCTATGCCTGGATTCTCAAAACCCGACTTGTCTGGGATCCCTCGCCGGCTGTGATACTCTTTCCCAGAGGATTGGTGTGTGACTATTACCCTCTCCTTCTCTCCTCCGCCATCAGCCTCGATTAGAGGTATTGCCCTTCTGGTTTGGGCTTGGCTGTGCTTGACCTTTCCGGTGCAGGCACGGGTGCTGCTGCGGGTAGGTATTGCCGTCAACAAGCCCCAGGTCACCGTCGGCAGCTCTACCGGAGCCCGCATATTGAATGCCCAGGGACAGCCGCTGGCAGAGGTGCAGGCCATGCAACCGCTGCAGGCCAGCCGTTCGGGTTCAGCAGTCAGTTTGGCCGGCCAACAGGGAGAACGTCTTTACCTACAGCCCACCACCTCCGATGGGTTAGTGTTTATCGACCAGAATTGGTACCGTGGCTTGGTGGAGTTGATCCCTGGCGAGCGTGGGGTGATTGCCATCAACCAAGTTGGCTTGGAAGACTACGTTTCCAGCGTGGTGGGCAGCGAGATGGGACACCGTTTTCCCATGGAGGCTCTCAAAGCCCAAGCCGTGGCCTCCCGCACCTATGCCCTCTACCACCGCAGTCGCCGTTCCCAGCAGCCTTTTGACTTAGGAAACGGGATTGATTGGCAGGTTTACAAGGGGGTAGCTGCCGAATCCAGCCGTACCCAAGCGGCTGCCCGTGAGACCGCCGGGCAGGTTCTCATCTACCAGGGGCAGTTGATCAATGCGGTTTTCCACTCCTCTGCGGGGGGACATACGGATGATGCAGGCAATGTCTGGTTAGAGTCGCGGCCCTACTTACAGGGGGTGCCGGATTTCGATCAGCACTCACCGGTGTTTAGCTGGACGGCCACCGTTCCTGCCCAACAGATTCAGCAATTGGCTGCCGGGATCGGTGCCATTCGTTCTGTGGAGGTACTGCGCAGCTCCCCGTGGGGACGGGCAATCACGGTGCGCTTGACGGGATCCCAAGGAATCAAAGATCTCAGTGCTGGCGATTTTCGTCGGGCTCTAGGGTTGCGCAGCACAAAGATTGCCATTAGCCCGCGCGGGGAGGCCACCACTACGGCCAGCCTGGCTCCTGTGGCAGGGACATTCCCAGCTTTCTTTGAGATTCATGGGCGGGGCTACGGGCACGGGGTGGGCATGAGCCAGTGGGGAGCTGCCGCCCTGGCCAGCCAAAACTACTCTTACCAACAGATCCTCAGCCACTACTACCGCAACACCAGTCTGGCAGTGGTGGAAGGACGTTAAGGCTCAACTTCAAGGAGAAGCCAACAAAATAATCGATTGGTAGCAAAAGTAGCTGCAGTTTTTAAGAGCTTATGGAAAGCAGCATTCTGAGCATTCTATGCAGATCTGGAGGGGTTTCCCAAGGGTTCGTTGGGGTTCTGTAGATTTTGTTAACTTTGAGTTAACTCTAACGTTGCACCATCTCTTACGATAGACGGGCAGCTTCTGCCGGAATCGAAAGCTGGCCTGCCTGCGACCCCTGTTTTTGAAGGCTCCGCGCTGCTGTGGCAAGATCGGGAGAAGCCCTGGAAAATTTGGGTTACGTCCCCTGAAGATTTTGTAGAGATCTTGAATTCCCCCCTCAGAATCCTCAGGATCGGCTCAATAATAATTGAGATACGTTTACCAGGATCGACCTCTACCTCTTCTCTTTCGAGCCCATAACTTTAACCCCAGGTATCTGTCCTATGTCCATTGCCACCTTAGCTCCTGCTTTTCCCGAACGTTGTCCGGTGCTGCCGGAAGCGCTCACGCCCCTGTGCGAGATCGCCCGTAACTATTGGTGGACTTGGAACCCGGATCACCTCACCATTTTCCGGGAAATGGATCCCGCCCTGTGGGAAAAAACCTCCCACAACCCGGTGCGCATGCTGGAGGAGGTTTCCTACTTGCGGTTGGCAGCCTTGGCCACCGATGTAAACTACCTCAACACGTTGAACCGGATGGTGCAGTCCTATCGGCAGTACATGGCGGCTGAGGATACCTGGGCCAAGCGCACCATGAAAACCTACGACTGGCAGCGTCCCATTGCCTATTTCTGTGCCGAATACGGCTTGCACGAGTCTTTGCCCACCTACTCTGGTGGGCTGGGTATGTTGGCTGCCGATCACCTCAAGTCGGCTTCAGATTTGGGGGTGCCCCTGGTGGCCGTCGGATTGCTCTACCGTCAGGGCTACTTCCAACAGCGCCTGGACAACAATGGCTGGCAGGGGGAGCTTTATGAAGACTCTGAGTTTGAGTCTCTGCCGTTGACTTTGGTGCGCCAGCCGGATGGCAGCCCTCTGTTGGTGGAAGTGGCGATGCGGCAGCGGTTGGTGAAGGCGCGTGCCTGGCGAGCAGACGTGGGCCGGGTACCTCTTTTTCTGCTGGACACCGACCTGCCGGAGAACGACCCCATCGACCGCTGGATTACCGCCCACCTCTACGGGGGCAGCACCGATACCCGCATCGCCCAAGAGTGCATTCTAGGCATCGGTGGGGTGCGTCTGCTGCGCCAGTTGGGTTTGGATCCCATGGTCTATCACATGAATGAAGGGCACGCTGCTTTCCTAACGCTGGAGTTGCTGCGGGAGGAAGTGGCGCGGGGCACCCCCTTCGAGACGGCGGAGGCCAAGGTGCGGGAAAAATGTGTGTTTACTACCCATACACCGGTGCCGGCTGGCCACGATGCCTTTAGCCCCAATGAGATGGATGCGTTCTTTGCCTCCTTCTGGCCTCAACTGGGCCTGACGCGGGAACAATTTTTGGCTTTGGGAGCTCGGCGCACTGGGGATCCCTGGGAGCGCTTTAACATGACGGTGCTGGCTTTGCGGTACGCGCGGGCGGCCAATGGCGTAAGCAAGCTCCACGGACGGGTTTCTCGCGAAATGTGGCATGTGCTCTACCCTGAGCGATCGGTGGATGAGGTGCCCATCAGCTCCATTACCAATGGGGTTCACGCCCGTACCTGGGTTTCCCCTCTCTTCTGGAACCTCTACGACCAGTACTTGGGCCCCGATTGGCCGGAGCGGGTGTCAGACCCGGAACTGTGGGCCAAGGTGGAAGAGATCCCAGATGAAGAACTGTGGCGGCGCAAAGAGGCTCTGCGGGAGCGGCTGGTGTCTTTTACCCGTCACCGGGTGTTGCGGGCCCGGCGCAATCGCGGCGAAAGCAATGAGCGCATCCAAGCGGTCAACCAGTTGCTGGATCCCAAGGTCTTGACGATTGGGTTTGCCCGCCGCTTCAGCACCTACAAGCGAGGAGATTTGATCCTGCGAGATCTGGAGCGAATTACCCGCATCTTCACCAACAAAGAGCACCCTGTGCAAATTATCTTCGCCGGCAAGGCCCATCCCCGGGATGAAGGGGGCAAGCGCCTGATCCAGCGGGTGGTGGAATGGTCCAACCGGCCTGAGGTGGCCAACCGGGTCGCCTTCATCGAAAATTACGATGCCTATGTCGCTCGCAATTTGGTGCAGGGGGTCGATGTGTGGCTGAACAACCCGCGACGCCCTCTGGAAGCCTCTGGCACCTCAGGGCAAAAGGTGGGCTTCAGTGGGGGATTGAATTTGTCGGTGCTGGATGGCTGGTGGCCGGAGGGTTACAACGGTCGCAATGGCTGGGCTATTGGCCAAGAAATCGAAGGTCTGGATCCCGCTGCCCAAGATGACTTGGACGCCAACTCCCTCTACGACTTGTTGGAGTATGAAGTAATCCCCATGTTCTACGACCGGGATGAGAAAGGGATCCCGCGCCGCTGGATTGCCCGCATGAAGGAGGCGATCCGCACGCTCAACCCCGTTTTCAACACCGACCGCATGGTAGCGGAGTACGTGCTGAAAATCTACGAGCCTCAGCCCCTGGAAGCAGAGGCGAGCCGGACTTTGTTGGGTTCGGCTGTTGCCGGCTAGGGTGGACTCCCCCTCTCCCAGCGCAAATCATACAAAACATTGGGATCCCTCTCTCCTCAAGAGGAAAAGCAGGGATCCCAAGTTTGAGCTTGGGGAAAAGAGACTAGGCGCTGGCGTTGACGGCCATAGGCAGAGTCAACGGCTCTGGCTCCTCTTCGGGGGGCAGCATCACCACCTCAGAGTTGTCGATGATGGCCTGCAGCTCTTCCCCATCGATGGTTTCGGCCTCTACCAGGCGGCGGGCAATCCGATCCAAGAGGGCGCGGTTTTCTCGAATCAAGTAGGTAGCCCGTTGGTAGGCCTCGTTCACCAGCCGCCGCACCTCTTCGTCGATGAGGGCCGCTGTTTCCTCCGAGAAATCCCGTTCTGCGGCGATCTCCCGGCCCAGGAAAATGTTGGCGTATTGGCGGCCCAGGGCCACATTGCCCAGGCGATCGCTCATACCGAAGCGGGTCACCATGTTGCGGGCGATGCGGGCCACCTGCTGCAGGTCACTGGCTGCCCCTGTGGTGATCTCCGACTCTCCATAGACCACTTCTTCGGCCACGCGCCCACCCAAGGCAACAGTCATCATGTTCTTCAGATGGGCACGGGTGGTGAGCCCCATGTCGTCATCGCTGGGCATGAACCAAGTGAGACCACCCGCCTGGCCACGGGGGATGATCGTCACTTTTTGAATGGGATCGTAGTTGGGCAGAAGGGATCCCACCAGGGCATGGCCCGCCTCGTGGTAGGCCACCAATTCCTTGCGCCGCTCGCTCATCAGCCGATCCTTCTTCTCCGGACCGGCCAACACCCGATCCACCGCGTCGTTGATCTCGTCCATGGAGATCTCGGTGAGGTTGCGGCGGGCTGCCAGAATGGCTGCTTCGTTCAGGAGGTTGGCCAAATCGGCACCGGTAAACCCAGGAGTACGGCGGGCCAACTTCTCCAAATCCACATCCGCAGACAGAGTTTTACCGCGGGCGTGCACCTTGAGGATCTCCAGGCGGCCTTGGAAGTCGGGGCGATCCACCGTAACTTGGCGGTCGAAGCGACCGGGCCGCAGCAGCGCCGCATCCAGCACATCCGGGCGGTTGGTGGCGGCGATGACGATGATGCCGGAGTTGCCCTCAAAACCGTCCATCTCGGTGAGCAACTGGTTCAGAGTCTGCTCCCGTTCGTCGTTGCCACCCCCCAAGCCAGCTCCCCGCTGGCGACCGACCGCATCAATTTCGTCGATGAAGACGATACAGGGAGCATTTTGCTTGGCTTGCTCGAACAGGTCCCGTACGCGAGAAGCGCCGACCCCGACAAACATCTCCACAAACTCAGAGCCAGAGATGGAGAAAAAGGGCACACCCGCCTCTCCGGCTACGGCGCGGGCCAACAGGGTCTTACCGGTGCCGGGCGGGCCCACCAGCAGCACCCCGCGGGGAATCTTGGCTCCCAAAGCGGTGAAGCGCTCTGAGTTTTTCAGGAAATCCACCACCTCTGCCAGCTCCAGCTTGGCCTGATCGATGCCGGCCACATCGTTGAAGGTAATCTGGGTTTTCGGCTCCATTTGCACCCGCGCCCTGGATTTGCCGAAGTTGAGAGCTTGGCTGCCTGGGCCATTTTGAGCCCGCCGCAGCAGGAAAAAGAGCCCCAGCAAGAGCAAAACCGGCAGGAAGAAGGTGCTGAGAATGCGCCCGAGTAGCCCCTCCTCTTGGACAGGACGCACGGCCAGCTCCACCCCGTTGGCAACCAGGGTGTTCTCAAACTCAGGGGTAAGGGGGGGCAGATTCACCTGCACTTGGGTGGCGCGGTTGTTGATTTCTGCCTCGGCAATGGCAACTTGGCGACCATCCGGGGCCGTCTCCACCAAAACTTTGCTGACCTCGCCCCGTTCGACGCGGCTGATCAGGTCGGAGTAGCTGATCTCCAAACGCTCAGCCGGGCGAGTACCAAAGAAGGTGGTGGCTAAAGAGATCAAGACGATGGCCAGTAGCGCATATAACCCCGCGCTTCTCCATTTCTTGTTTTTACCTTTCTGACTCACGGAAGTGTTTCCTCCCAAAGGGTGTTTTTGAATCGAACTCGCAGATGGCGACTTGTGGGTAACAATCTGGGGTCGAGTGGGTTCTTGCAGCAACAGACTGTTAATTAATATTAACCTGACTGAGAGGGTTGCCGGGGATCCCTGCAATTCCCCTCTTCTGGCCGGGAGTTTGGGGATAGGATTGAGAGACCAAGGCTGGACCGTCAGTCAGAACAGGTGGTGTTTTTTCCATTCTCATTCCAGCTTGCCCAGGGATCCCTATGCTGACTCAACTGCGCGAACTGAGCATCGCTGCCGACGGACGGTATCTCAGGGATGAGGAGCTGCAGTTCATGGAGACCTATCTAGCCTCCTTTGACCTACGCCTGAGCGCCTATCGCAAGATTCAGGCGGCGGAGGCCCAGATCA
Organism: Synechococcus sp. W60.1; assembly: GCF_047461575.1. Taxonomy (NCBI): domain Bacteria; kingdom Bacillati; phylum Cyanobacteriota; class Cyanophyceae; order Synechococcales; family Synechococcaceae; genus Synechococcus; species Synechococcus sp. W60.1. Next base: position 326,819 of record NZ_JANSHL010000001.1, read on the forward strand.
TCCGGGATGTGGAGATGAAAATGCGCGCGCTGGATCCCTACTTGCTCATGCGAGGGGTGGAAGACTTTAGCAACAAGTGGAAAGCTGACACCGTGCGGGTTCTGCGCCTTTCGGCCTTAGCCATGCTCTTGGATGATGAGCAGCGCTACAAAGATCGATTTCTCTACTGGTTCCAAACACTGATGCGAGCCTTCCGCACCCAACGCAGTTGCGAGGCCACCTATCGCTTCCTACAAGAAGTGATAGCCAATTACCTCACCCCCGAAGAAACCAAGTTGATCAGGCCGATTCTGGAAACCAACCGCACGCTGTTGGGCCTTAACTAGGCCGCCGTCCCGGCGGGCTCTTCAGAGTTGGCCGGCTCAACCACCTCTAGCTCATCAGCTTGGAGATGCGCACGGAACTTGTTGTCAAACTGCACCTGAAAGGGAAAGTTGGCGCTGATCGGGCGGCCATTCCAATCTCGAAGCACGGCCTTCAGTTCCCCTTCCATACCTTTGAGGTCAAAAGGTTGATTGCGATGTTCCGGGTGGTGATAGACAATCACGCTGGTACGCACCCGCACCCGATCTCCAACTTTCATGTCTTGCCCTCCTGAAAAGGCAGCATACTGCAGGAACCGACTGGAAACACTCTAACTCAATCTCTAAGCAAGCTTTCCGGATGTGGAGAAGTGTGTGGAAACTGAAACAGTAGTTTGCATTTTTCTCAAGTTCCCTCTCACTTTGGATGACCCGAGAACATCCCCTCAAACTCAAGCCATGAGCCCGACCCAAGGGATCCCCCTGACTGGCCACTGGATCCCTGCATTGTATACATCCTTCCAGAGAACTTTAGGATGTGGCAAGGAAAATCAAATGAGGGCTTTCAACCTCATGGGATCCCTATTGGGCAGGAGATAGAGCTCAGTTTCGGAGGAAAAGGCAGCACCTATCCAATCTCAGCTTCCGCCAGGATCTGGGAAAGAGAGAAGGCGACCTTTTGTTGCTGATACATTTACGCTGAACACTGCTGAACATCACTGTTCAACTATGCAGCGATAGCATTCTGTTTGTTTCCAACCAGAATGGCGGTATCCCGCAAAGCTTTGAGTAGAATACCCAAAGCGCAGTTTCCGTGTCGTCTTACTACCAATTTTCTGCTTTGCTTTGGCTACCATGTTGGCAGACTCGAAAGTAAACAGAAAGATCAACTGGTAGTAATCCGTACTGAACATATTATACATTATTTTCAGTATAGTTGAGCTTATTATTTTATTATTGACTAGAGTCATGCTCCACCAAGCGGTCGAATTCTCGCTCGAAGGTGACCAAGGCCCGGTTGGTTTTGCCCCCCAAGTAGAGCCCCGTCTCCGTTTGCAAAGCCCAGATTTGGCTGTAGCTGAAGTAGCTCATCACCACCCCCACCATCAACAGGCCAAATCCGAGATACACCGCAGGGATCCCCGGATCCGATTTAATTTGCAGTCCGGTAGCGCCGATCACCTCATCCAGATACAGAGTGAGGGGGTTGGGGAAGCGTTGGGGAGCGACCTCGTCGAGGGCCAAGCTCATGCCTTGGCGCAGGGATCCCATCCATTGCCCTTCAGTGTCGTAGAGGAGGGCTGTCCCCTGCAGATCCGGCAGCAGCAGCGTGAGGCCCTGGCTCATGTCCGGCTGGGTGGGCACAAAAGCGCCCCAGAGTTTGTTGCCTGCCTCGGTACGCACCGGCACCACCGGGATTTGAAAAGTGGGGCTGTTGTTGATGCGGATGCGGATGCTGTCGATGCTCCAATCGGCTTGGTAGAGGGTCACACCCCGGTAGGAGAGAGGATGGTTGACGGAAATGGTCTGACGTTTGACCTCCTGACCCTGATCCAAAATCGAGAGGTCGGAATAAAACTGCTTGACCCGGCCATCGGCAGCGTAGTCAATCCAGAAGCGATTGGCCCGAATTTGCCAGGTAGGCAAGTGAGCGCGAGCCAGATCCCCTGCTCCGGTCAAGTGTTGAATGGAAGCCACGCCGCCGCTGGGAATGAGTTCTTGGGCCTTGAAGCCGCTAATGCTGCCCCAAATCGCCCCCAGCAAGATCAGCAGCATGCTGACATGCACTAAGATGGGGCCGATCCTGCCGATTAACCCCTTGCGGGCGTAGAGGTAATGGCCCTCCTGAAACACCAGATAGCCCTGTCGACGCAACTGCTGCGGCAGCCCTTGTAAGGATTGTTGGGGCAGATAAGTCCAAAAGGGCAGGCGCTGAAAAGACTGCGGACGGGTGAGATAGCTCCAACGGCGAGCCACCTTGAGCATTGGCCACTGGCGCGTAAAGGAACAGGCGATAAGGCTGCTGCCGAACAGGATTAAAATAGCCAGAAACCAAGGGGTGCGGTAGACGTGATCCAATCCCAAGTTCAGGATCACCCGCCACGTGAGAAAGCCAAACAGGGCCGGATGCTCCGGATAGTGGGCTTGATAAAAAGCCGCTGTTTCCTCTTGCTCAATTACCGTGCCGGTGGCGCTCAAAACCGCAATCGCCAACAAAAGGCCGATGGCCAGGCGCAGATCCGCCAGCAGCGGCAGCAGCTCATGTCGAAAATACCGCCGCAGCGAGGAAGCCCAGCGGGCAAGCGGGAGAGAGTATATGACCATGAGAAGTTTGTCGGCTCAAGATTCAGATCGCCGTTTTTGCCAGGCAAGGCGCAGTTTTCAACAGGGTGCTGTAGGTGTAGCCCCATCTTAGCCTGCAGCAGCAGGGATCCCTTAGGCCCAAGCCGACAGGATCGTTACGCTGCCGAACCCCACCAACACCACCCCACTGGCATAAGTGAGCCAGCCCGACCAGCGCCGCAAGGCCAACAGTTGCTTCACCAACCCGGTAAACACCCCCGCCAGGAGCAGAGGAAAGGCCAATCCCAGCCCGTAAGCCAGCAGCAGCCCGCCTCCTACCCAGGGTTGCCCTGTGGTGGAAACCCAGGCCAGCAAAGCCACCAAAACCGGCGTACTGCAGGGAGAGGCCACCAGGCCAAAAGTTAACCCCAGCAACACTGCCCGACCCAGCCTGGGCCATTCTCCGGGAATCTCGAGGCGGTTAAACCAATCTGGAAAACGCAGGGGGATCACCTCTAACAAGTTCAGCCCCATCAAAATAGCAATTCCCCCCACCACAACAGGCCCGAAGGATCCGGTTTGTCCGTAAACGCGACCCAGCAAAGCTGCCGACAAACCCAGCAGGGTCAGGGTAAAACCCACCCCAGCCGCAAAACCCAAAGATTGAGCCCAAACTTGCCGCCGCCCTTCCCCAGCCGTTTCCTCAGAAGCGGGGGTGTAGCCGCCGATGTAGCCGATGGTCACCGGCAGCATAGACAGCGTGCAGGGGGAAAGACTGGTGAGCAAGCCCGCCAGACCCACCACCAACAGACTAACGGGAGAAAGGTGCTGCAGTTGAAACTGCACCAGCTCAGTTGCCCATTGTTCCAGTTGGTAAAGCCAAAGCTGAGCCGTGCTCAACATAAGCTCGATCTGTCCACATAAGCTCAAGGTAGCATGAAGGATCCCCGAGCCCGTTCAAGATATCTTTGCTATCCATTCCCACCGCCCAGGTTGTGGAGAATTTCGCGAGGATGGTTGACCGGGAACTGCTGCCATTCTTGTTGAGTTCGTTGCAGCACCCGGAGCAATTCGTCCCACCTTTCGCCAGCGATCAACTGCTCTATCTGTCGCAGCTGAGCTTGGTAGCTGCTCAGGGCAGTCAGCAGCGCCTGTCGGTTGTGGCGGGCCATCTCCAAACCCAACTGCGGGATCCCTCCGCCAACACGGCTGGTATCGCGGAATCCGCTGCTGGCCAAGGTGCGGGCCAATTCCAGAATCGCGGGATCCTCCTCCTGGCTAACCGCTGCGATCAAACTGGCGCTGACCATAACTGGCAAATGGCTGATCCAGGCCACCGCTCGGTCATGGCGTGCGGGATCCGTGAGGACAGCTTCTGCGCCAACAGCAGCAATCAGTTCTTTCACCGCATCGAGAGCCTGAGGTTGGGTCTCGGCGATGGGAGTGAGCACGTAGGGCCGCCCCCGAAACAAGTCGGCTTCTGCCGCTTGGATCCCTTGCAGGCTTTTGCCGGCCATGGGGTGCCCCCCCACAAACCAGGGCCACAATTCGGTTGCCGGAGCAACGATGGGCTGCTTAACCGAGCCGACATCGCTCACCACGGTTTCTACCGACAAATAAGGCAACAGGGCGGCTAGCGTGGTCAACACCTGCTCCAGAGGGGTACAGATCAGCACCATTTGCGGATCAAAGCGAGCCAACTGGGCCAACTCGGTTCCACAGCCTTGGACAGCACCCCGTTCCAGAGCCTGTTTGCAGGTGGCCGGGTTGCGGCTTATCCCCCAGACGGGATATCCCTTTTCGGTCAGTTTGAGGGCCAGGGATCCGCCAATCAACCCCAACCCGACAATGGCAATGCGCATAGTATCTCAGTAAGCCAGTGAAACTCCTTTTTGGACACCACCAACAACCGCTTCCAGGTGTAGTAGGAGGCTACTCCCGTAGCTCAGCGATACTCGCCACCGGCGGGCAAGCCTAGTTCCTTCCGAAGCTCCCGCCGCAGCAGCTAAATTCTCGGCCAGGGACTGTCCACTTGTCCATTTTTAAGTCAATATAGGGGTAACATCCGGGCTTGCTTGCCCTGCGGATTCGTGGTAACCAAACTGGCCTCCGACAGGAAAAACAAGGGCAGGCCTTGGATGTATTGGCAGGAGCTCGGCCCGCTGTGGACTGCTGTTGCGCCGAAGGGATCCCAGCCTTTCGTGCCGGCTCAGCGCAGTTCTTCTTCGCTTACTCAAGAGCAGGTGTCCCTCTTCTCAGCGATTCTCCAGAACTGTACCCATCGAGCCACTTTCACAGCGGGCTCGGCTTTTGGCCTGCGAGTTCCCGCTTTAACCCCCGTTGGGGAGCACTCTGTCGTTTAGGAGATTCTATGCCTAGTGAACCCAAAACCCGCAAGAGCCGTGAAAGCACTAACCCGCGCCCGCGCGACCGTCGTCGTGAATCGGCCAAAGGGAGCAAAGGGGCAGTCTCAGCCACCCATCTCTCCTTGCCGAAGTTAATTCAAGAGAATGCGGTGCTCCAATCTCGCAGCCAGTTGTTGTTGATGTACAGTGACTTCCAAACCGAAATGCCCAACGATGGCAAAACCGGTGTGGGCACCTGGCTACAGTCTCGACTCAAGGAGCACGGCATGCCCAGCCTGCTGCGTTTTGGCCCCCGCTCCCGCCCCCAGGTTTTCCGCCGCGATGAATTTTCCGAGTGGATTACGCTGGCTCTGGCCTCTGTTAACCCCAACAGCGATACTGCCCCCCAAGAGCACCTGAGCTAGGCCGGAAGGGGAAGTTGAGCGGTAGAAGCAGAGGTTGCTGGCCCAGGGATCCCGCCACGCCCGTTGAGGGAAGAGGGTGAACTGGGCTTTTCTGTATCCGGCAATAGCAGGTCGCGGATGAGGCGAGCTGCCGAGCGTTGCAACCAGCGGGAGGCCAATTGACGGCCCAGTTGTTGAGCTTCCGGTTTGGCAGCCACCTTGGCAACAATCGGCAGAAGCTGCAGCGGCTGAAAGCTCGGGTTGCTGCTGAGGAGTTCCCACAGACGCTGCAAATGAGCCAAGCCATCTGAGCCACCCTGGGATCCCGAGCTGGAAAAGAGCACATCCACTAGGCGCTCCCGCAGGAAAGCGCCCCGCTCAGAAAAGATAAAATCAACGGCCTTTTCCAGGGATCCCTGCAGGTCAAAATCCTCGCTGTTGACGGCGTTGCGCAGCAGGTTCTCCAGGCGGTTCCAGCGAAATTGCCCCTGGTTAAACAGCAGCTCCCGCAGAGATACGCGCAGCTCCGGGGCCGGGTCGGTGAGCAGGCGCTGAGCCACGTAGGGATAGGCCACGCTCAACACCTTAAAGTTGGGATCCAGGCCGATGGCGATCCCTTCCAGGGTGAGCAAAGAGCGGATGATCAAGGCGTAGTAGGCGGGAACTCGAAAGGGAAAGTCGTACATCACCCCCGAGAGCCGATCGGTGATGCTCTTGAAATTCAGTTCGGAGACCGATTTGCCCATCGCTTCGGCGAAGACAGCCTCCAGAGCAGGGATGATGGGAGTCAGGTCGGTATCCGGATCCAGGAACTCCAAGTCCACGTAGTCTTGGGCCAGCCCGGCGAAGTCTCGGTTTACCAAATGCACAATCGCCTTGATCAGGCCGTAGCGCTGATGGGGCGCGATGGTGCTCATCATGCCGAAATCGATATAGGCCAACCGTCCATCCGGCATCGCCAAGAGGTTGCCCGGGTGGGGATCGGCGTGGAAAAAGCCGTTTTCCAGAAGCTGCTTGAGGGAGCAATTGACGCCGATCTCGATCAGGTGTCGCCCATCCAGCCCCGCAGCAGTGATTTTGTCAACCTGAGTCAGCTTGATGCCATCAATCCACTCCATCGTCAGCACCTTGGTGCGGGTGTACTCCCAGTAAATTTTGGGAGCGTAGATGGAGGGGTGACGGTACAGCGCCAGGAACCGCTCGGCATTGCGGCCCTCCTGCGTGTAGTCCATTTCTTCGTAGAGGCGCCCGGCAAACTCATCGACGATGCCTACCAAGTCGCTGCGGATGCGGCGGAAAGTTTTTTTGGCCCACAGCGCCAAGCTGCGAACAATGTACATGTCGAGAGAGATGCGACCGATCAAATCGGGCCGCTGCACCTTGACGGCGACTTTCTCTCCGGTATGCAAGTAGGCTTGGTACACTTGCCCCAAGCTGGCGGCGGCAATCGGTTCAGGGCTGATCTCTCGAAAGATTTTGTCTATGGGTTTGCCGATCTCCGACTCGATGAGGGCAAAAGCAATGGCATTCTCGAAGGGGGGCAGCTCATCCTGCAGTTTGGCCAGCTCCTCTAGAAATAGGGGCGAAACCAGATCGGGACGGGTGGAGAGGGCTTGGCCGATTTTGATGGCCGTCGGCCCCAATTCCGTGAGGATCTCCCGCAGCCGGGCCGCGTGTTTGGGGCGATTCTTCAGTTCTACTCCCCGCCAGCGATCCCAAAACACCCAGGCCAACAAGCCCAAAAAGGGGGTGATCAACTGAAACAGGCGCCGCACCACCAGATCCCAGCGCCCTCGATATTGCTTGGCCAACTGCTCTGGGTCGTAACGCAAGCTTGGCTCAGGAACCACCCCCAGATCTGCCGGAGGGATGGAGACAGCCCCAGAACCCAAGCCATCCTGCCTCGCTGCTATTGTCACTACCGGTGTTGCGCCCATAGATGCCCCAACGGATTCCGTAACACATCTTAACTTGCTGGCTCAGCCTGGCGACCCTCGGAGACAGCCACCAGCCTGCTCGATTGGGTTTGAAAAGGCGGGACGAACCTTCGGAATAAGGATCTTCAGTCTTCTCCCTGAGGAGTTGACAGCAGCCCACCTACGGGGATCCCCACCAAAACTAGAATGGGAAAACTGCGCTCTCTGCCTCTGTGTCTGGATCTCCCCCTCTACGGCCTGCCGAGCCGAGTGTGACCGGATTTGCAGCCCTTAAGGCGCGCCACGTGCTGTTGGCCTTCTTGGTGATCAACCTGGGGGTAGGCTTGGGAGCCATCGCCTTGGCCCAGCTGTTTCATCTCCCATCTGACGATCCTCTGCTGGCCGACTTTGTCTATTGCGCTACATTTGTCCTCACCTGTATCTGGAGCTGGCGACGGGGGCAGCAAGCCCATCTGCAGATGAGACGGCTGTGGGGCAACTGGCGGGCTGCTATTCCTTGGGGATCCCTGCTGCGGGTGGTGCCGGCTTTGGTAGTGCTCTCCATCGGCACAACTTTACTGATGATCTACCTGATATCTTGGCTTGCACCAGAGCTGGCGGAGTCGATGCTGCACTCACTGGGGGAAGAGGATAGGGAAACGGCCTGGCCGCAGATGTATCAGGGGTTGCGCTGGCTCTCGATTGGGGTGGTGGCCCCCATAACGGAGGAGTGGCTGTTTCGCGGCATCTTGCTACACCGCTGGGGCCTCAAGTGGGGCCTCTCCAGAGGTCTGCTGGCTTCTTCTGGGGTATTTGGCCTGCTGCACCCCAACCCCGTCGGGTTGACGGTGTTCGGCCTGGTGATGGGCCTGTTCTACCTGCAGACCCGCTCCCTGACCTTGCCTGTCTTGGCTCATGCCTTGAACAATCTCTTGGCTTTAGCGCTGGGATCCCTAGGAGGGGGAAGGATGGAACCAGCTGATCCAGTCGGGGCTTTCCACCTCTACTTTGGCCTGTTCTGTCTGGGGATAGCTGGGTTCATTTTGGTTCCCTTCGTCCGCTTCCATTGGCCGGAGCGTGGGGCTTGCTTGCCCTATTTCCTGAACCGCTGAGTATTGACTTCCTCACACTTTCCCTCCTGTCTGACGGACTTGTGTAAACTACCCGGCTCCGACCGCTAAGCGGTACGGAGCGGGCTTTCAGTAGCCCTGAGCCTGCTCTGCCCTACCAGAGAACAAAACAGGCCCGAACCTCTAGGCTGGTTTACGGCAGCCCCCAAGAGCGCAATCACATTCGCACCATTCAAATCCGCATCCCCTTCCCATCCACAGTGCCCACACTTGAACGACTTACCACTGCGGTAGGATTGCGCAGGATCGGGATGGATGTGTAAACACTTGTGACAGGTCTGCGACGTGTAAGCAGGCGGCACAAGAATCAGAGAAACCCCTGCAGCCCTCGCCTTGTATTCCAGAAACTGCCTCAGTTGGTAGAACGCCCAACTGTTGGCCCTGCGCCGCTCGGCTTTGCTGCGCGGCTGTTGATTGACTCTTTCCCGGATCCCTGTCAGGTCTTCCAGGGCAATAGCGCTGTTTGTGGTCTTTGCCCTAGAGACAATAGCTTTGGAGATGCGATGATTGACCCACGCCTGAAAGCGCCTCTCCTTGCCAGACAGCCGTTGCAGCAGTTGACGGCATCTGCGCCGCGAACTGCGTGTGCCCTTACTGGCTTTGCGTTGGAGTGCCGCCCTCAACCGGGAGTAGTGGTCTCGGACTCTGTTCAACTGCTGTCCATTCCAGTTCTTCCCCTCTGAGGTATGAGCGATATCTATCCTTCCCAAATCCACCCCGATCACCTTGTCGGTATCTTGTTGCTTGGGTGGTTTTTTCTCTACGCAAATCTGGATGTAGTAGGAGCCATCTTTGCGCTTGACCAGGGTGGCCGATTTGGGGTTAGAGCCAGCCAGCATTCCCCTCTGGTAGTTACCAATGGCTAGCTCAAAGCGTTCTCTCCCTTCCACCGTGGTCAGCGACACCGTCCAGTCTTTCTCGCGGAATGAAAAGATACGTGCGTCGTAGGTAACGAACCTACGCTTGAACTCTTTAACCGGACGGTTGCGCTGTCTCGCCACTTTGCGAGCGCCTGCCACCCGTCTGCACACCTGTTGAGCCAAGTTACTGGACAAGCCGAACCGGGCTCGAATCTCGTAGTAGCAAAGGGATTGCAGTTTGACCGCGTTGACGATCTTCTCCGGCGTGTTCTGGTTGACCCAGTTCAAGGCTTGGCCAAAAGCCTCCATCGTCGCGTCCAATTTGGCGGCTTGCGACTGGGACGCCTTGAGCTTACAGGAGACGGTCAGGACTTGGCTCATAAGTTCATTGTACTTCATCAAAGCGCATTCCTCCCGGCACTGACCCTACGGGTACAGTGCGGGGCTCCTGCGATTTCTAGCTGACAGAAGAGCGCTGCCGTGGGATCCCCATGGGAAGTAGCGGAGGTTTGATTGATAAGGAATGCAAAGAAAACGCCAAAAACTGTCACTCGATCTCGGGAAAAAGCTGTGTGGATGGGGATATCCTGAAATAGGCAGCAACAGATTCCAGTGCAAAGTTTAGCTGTGGCTCGCTGGCCGATGGGGTAGTCGTTGGGCCGGGGGTCAGCCCAGAGGGTCAACATGGAAAGGCGGTCTTTTCTGCAAAAACTCCTCCTGGTTGCTGCCGGTCTTGGCCTATCCCCTGGCTGGTTGAGGGGCCGGGCTGAGCGATATGGGCAAGCTTTGGCGGCTGGCTCCCGCAAGCTGGCTGTTCTCATCGGTATTAACCGCTACCTTGGCGAGGGATCCGCGCTACAAGGGTGTTTGACAGATGTGGAGTTGCAGCGGGAGCTACTCCTCTATCGCTTTGGTTTTGACCCGGCAGATATTCTCACCCTTACCGATGGGGCAGCCACGCCGGCTGGGATCCAATCGGCCTTTGCAGAGCACTTGGGGGGTCAAGGTCACACGGCTGAAACGGTAGTGGTGCAGTTTAGCGGCTATGGCCAGTGGCGGCTGGGATCCGCGCCCAACTGTTGGCAGCCGGTGCTGCTGTTGTCTGGCTCTGAGGGAGTGGCAGCAATGGAGCTAGACAGCTTTTTCCGGCTTTTGGAAGGCTTGGGCACTGCCCAGATCACCACCCTTCTGGACTGTGGCTTTACCTATGTCTCGCCGTCGGTGCGAGGCAACTTGCAACTGCGTTCCCGTCCCCCAGCCGCGATCTCGGACTCCAAGGACTCCGTCCCGCTGGCGCGATCGGAGCCGCAGCGGGTTTGGCCGTCTCCGCCCAAGGGCTTGCTGATTTCGGCCACCACCCCGCAAGACTTGGCAGCAGAAGCCGCTTGGCCAGGATTCTATGCTGGGGTACTCACCTATCTGCTGACGCAGTACCTGTGGGAAACCACGCCTGCCACTCGTCTGCTGGTGGCCTTTAACCAAGTGGTTAGCCGGCGAGAGCTGGGCCTATTCGCCTGCCAACGCCCCACCTTGGAAGGCAAAGACACTGCTCGACACATCCATCCCTATTTTCTCATGCCCACACCGGCAGGGGTCAGCGGGGTAGTTCAAGAAGTGAAGGGAAATCGGGCTCAGGTGTGGTTAGGCGGGATCCCATCGGCGGCCCTGTGTGGTTTGCAGCCGGGTACTCTTTTGGTTCCCATTCCCGCCGATCCTTCCGCCTCTTCGCCGACGCCGCTGCTCATGCGTTCTCGCAGTGGGCTGTTGGCTCAGGTTCAGATGGCCAGTCCGGAAGGGCAGCTTCCTCCTGTGGGCACACCTTTGCGGGAGCAGCTGCGCGGCCTCTCCAGCACGCTCAAGCTTTTGGTTGGCCTAGAGGAGAACCTGGGCCGCATTGAAAAGGTGGATCTGACCAATGCCATTGCCGGCTACAGCTGGATGGAAACGGCCAACCCCCGCGAGCGACAGGTGGACTGTTTGTTGGGCCGCATCACCCCGGAAATGGCCGCTGCTTTTAGGACTCCGTCCCGCTGGCGCGAACGGTCGGATACCCTGCTCAAACCCCTGGAAGTGAACAGCTACAGCCTGTTCTGGCCGGGGCGAGAATTGCTCCTGAATTCCTGTGGCCCAGCAGGAGAGGCTGCAGCAATGGCCGTCCAGCGGTTAGCTCCCCGTCTTGCCCATCTGCTGGCTGCCAAACGTTTGCGCACCACTCTCAATGCTGTTTCCTCTTCCTTGGCGGTGGTGGCGGAGTTGGCTGTCAAAGGTAGAGCTGCCAATCGCGCCAGCGGGACGGAGTCCTTAGCTCCCCCGTTGGCGGCACGCCTTGTCCAGTCCGCAACTTCCGCTCCTGCTGAGGTGGGTATGCAGCGGTTTACGCGAGGGGATCCCTTGCATCTCACCCTTTGCAACAACAGCGATCAGCATCTGTTCGGCTACCTGTTGCTGATCGACCCGACCGGACAACTGCACCTGCTGGCCCCCCTGCCTCAGGACAACTTCACCACACCTCTTCGCTTGGAAGCCAAGAGCAGTTTAACTTTGCCACCCTTGCCGGAGGTCGATGGCGAGCTGCGCTCTGCTGTGAGCTCTGACTTGCTCACCTGTCATGCCCAAGGGCTGACGGAGCTGTTGTTTGTGGCCAGCACCCGCCCCCTGTCCGCCAGCTTGGAAGCCCTCAAGGCTATGGCCCGCAAACTGGGGGTAGCCCGTTCGCCGATGTTGCTCAATGGGCCGCTGGAATGGACGCAAACGCTCCTCGAGGAGTTGACTCAGCGTGCCTCCGATCGCGCCAGCGGGACGGAGTCCTTAGGGGATCCCGACTTGCGTTGGCTGGATCCCGCCCAATCCATCACCCTTTCCCTTACCTATTTGCTGGTTTAGCTCAGCAGCAGGGCAAACAGGCCGCAGAGGGCAATACCATCGAAAACCCCGGCCCCGCCAATGCTGAGAATGCCTGAGCAATTGCGCCGCAACACCTCCGGCAAGTGCAGGAGATCCGCCCCGATAAGGGTACCCAAAACCCCGCCGGCAAAGGCCACCGCTGGCGCCTGATCCCCAGCCCAGAACAAAGCGGCCAAGGCTGCTGTAGCTGGGGCAATTAGAGGATTCATCTGAATGCCGATCCCCGGCACCACGTGGGAAGCATAGTAGCTGACCAAGGTTACCAGCGCCGTTACCGCCAGGATCAGCACGCTATCGGCCCGCCCAAATTGGTATAGGGCCAAGAGCACCGGGATCAGCCCCCCGCCCACGTTTAAGGCAATCACCGTCTCCTGGGAAAGCTTGGTCAAAGGGATCCCCCAGAACTGCCGCATCCACAAGCTAGCTAGGTCTTCTACCAGCGTCACCTCGCATTTCACCCGATAGAGGGGAATATTGACCGAGCTGCCCACCAGGATGGCCAGCAGCAGTAACAGCGCTCCCTCCCGCGAGAACCCCAGCTTTCCCACCGCCAGCGCCACCACATCCACTGCCAGCCCCAGCCAGAGGAAAGGCAGCAGCAACACCAGCATGAAAAACAACAGCAGCGAGACCGGCAGGTAGAACATGGCAGGGATCCCAACTTTTCTTCAGCCTATCAGGACTCGGTTCAACTTTTCTCAGCTGCGTGCCCCCTGAGAAAGTTAGGTTTGCAACTAAACTTTATTCGTTTCAGGATCTCAAAGGCCAAAAATGAGGTTGCGAATATCCCGATCGCGTTAGCGGGACGGAGTCCTTGAAATATTGCGGCCAGCCCTCCAGTCGCCAGGAGTTTTAGCCATAACGATTTGATAGCGCGGATCTCCATAAAACCGAATTTTGATGTGATTAGATTCTTCAACAGTCTCGAAGCAAAGGTCGCGCAGATACTGTTCAGTATGAATGTTCCACTTGCGGTAGTCTCTGAAGATGTAGCCCTACAGGACAGGCCGGCAGAGGTGCTGCAGATCCTGGGCTAGGCATGGCCCGCTACTACGGGAATGGGGGGATGCCTGCTGGCGAGACTCCGCCACACCAGGGATCCCAGCCCAACAGCCACTCTGGTCGCAGGGACGCCGTTCCCCAAGGCGCGGCAAACGAGCCCCAGCAGGACAGACCACAGCAAAACAACCAATACCCACAAGACTAGACCCAACAGCGGGCCCGCCAAGCCTGCTTCCAGATTGGTCAAAAACTGAAGGCCACCATCACCAACATCAAGGGCAACGAAGTTACTTTCCAGATTTCGGGCCCCGACATCAAGCTCACCCCAAGGGAACCCAAACAGGCGGGCTCCCTCTCGGTGGAGCAAGAGGTAGAGGTGAAGGTTCTGGGCCTTAGAGAAGATAAAGGACTCCGTCCCGCTGGCGCGATGGGACTCCGTCCCGCTGGCGCGATCAGAGAAGATAGCAGAATCGGCAAAGTCCAGCTGCTCTGGGCGCAAAGCAAGACAGAGCTCTCGAAAAATTTGAGTTAACCGCCTATCATGCAGACCATCATCATGACTGTGGGCACCTCCTTGCTCACCAACCTTGACAAAGACCTGCAGCCGCAGCGCCCCTGGGTGGGACAAAAAACCATCGGGGATCCGGAGCAAGCGCTGGCCTGGATGAAAAGAACCGATCTGGAGCTGATCAGCGCCGATCGCGCCAGCGGGACGGAGTCCTTAACCAACACCTACTACCGCCTGGATCCCACCCCCGGCGATGCTTTGGTTCTGCTGCACTCCGCAACCCCCCATGGGCTGGAGTGTGCCCGGATTTTGAAGCTCTTCTTTGAAAGAGAACTGGGCCAACAACAGGTTTCTCTGGTGCCCCTTCCCGGCATCGACTACGAGCTAGAGGGATCCTCTCTGGAGCGGATGGCCGAGCTGTTGAAACAGTTGGCAGAGAGCGCCAAGGGGATCGTCACCTTTGCCGCCACCGGTGGGTTCAAAGCCCAAGCCATGATCATGGCTGTGGTGGGCAGCCAATTGGGGATCCCAGTTTGCTACATCCATGAGCAATACAAGTCTTTGGTCTACCTGCCCTACCTACAGCCGGAAGTTCAGCCCCGGATCCCTCGGGCAGGTCTTCCCGATTCAGGCCGACCTCGCTCCGAAGTCATCCAGCTGCAGGTTGACAGCAGCCACCACCGTCCTCGCAGCTGGGTCAAGGTGGAAAAACTCCTGCGAGACATTCCCTGGGTGGATCTGGTCCGCTACGACCCGCACGCTTACTCTGCCCCCAAAAACAGCGTCAAAGCTGCAAACCGCAAAACAGAGGACGGCCGCCACATCTTGTGGATCCATCTCCACCAGAGCCAGGACACCCACCTTGCTGTCAGGGTAGAGACCACCGGTTACACCCCTGAGCACCTGGAGCAGGCCGCCGCTGAGTTGCGGGAGCGCTTGGGTCGTCTGGTGTGAGTTCCCCCCAGGGAAGGAACAGGCCAAGATCCACCCCCGGCCTTTCGCGAGGTGAGCGCGGGGCATTTTGTGGCTTGTCACCTGGTGCCCTAGGTAGCCCTCAAGGGATCCCGGCCACGCCGGTTTGGCGGGCAGCCTGGATTACCGCAGCGGCCACCTGAGGAACCACCCGCCCGTCGAAGACCGAGGGGATGATCCACTGGGGATCCAACTCTTCGGCAGGGATCAAGGCAGCAATGGCTTGAGCGGCAGCCAGGCACATCTCGGTGTTGATCTGCTTGGCGCGGCAGTCGAGGGCGCCGCGAAACACGCCCGGAAAGGCCAGCACGTTGTTGATTTGGTTGGGGTAGTCGCTGCGGCCCGTGGCCATCACTGCCACCCGATTGCCCACCAGCTCCGGCTGGATCTCGGGCACCGGGTTGGCCAGGGCAAAGACGATGGGATCCGGTGCCATTTTTTCTACCATCTCCACTGTCAGGGCATTGGCCACGCTCACCCCAATAAACACATCCGCTCCCACCAAGGCTTCCGCCAGGGATCCCTTCTCCTCGACGGCAATGGCCGCCTTCTCGGGGGTGAGATCGGAACGGGAGCGGCTGAGGATCCCTTGGCGGTCGCAGACCAGGATGTGGGCTGCCCCGGCCCGCCGCAGCAGTTGCGTCACGGCAATGCCGGCTGCCCCGGCCCCGTTGAGGACAATGCGCACCTCGTCTAGGCTCTTTTTCACCACTTTCAGGGCATTCAGCAGCGCCGCCAGCACCACAATGGCGGTGCCGTGCTGATCGTCGTGAAACACCGGCAGGTTGAGGCGGGCCTTGAGCTGAGACTCAATGGCAAAGCAGCGAGGGGCGCTGATGTCTTCCAGGTTAAAGCCGCCAAATCCCGGCGCCAGGCGCACCACCGTCTCTACAATTTCCCCCACCTCCTGAGTGGCCAGGCACAGAGGAAAGGCATCGATATCGGCAAAGCGCTTGAACAGCGCCGCCTTCCCCTCCATCACCGGCAAAGCTGCCTCCGGGCCGACATTCCCCAAGCCCAGCACCGCACTGCCATCGGTTACAATGCCTACACTGTTGCCCTTGATGGTGTACTCATAGACCGCGGCGGGGTTGGCAGCAATTTCTAGGGAAACCCGCCCCACCCCCGGCGTGTAGGCCATGGCCAGATCGGCGGCGCTCTCCAGGGGGCTTTTGGCCACCACTTGCAGTTTTCCCCCTCGATGCAGCTCAAAGGTGCGATCTACCACCCGCTCCACTTTCACATTGGCCAAGGAGGCAACGGCGGCGTAAATTTGCTGAGCATGCTCGCTGCTGACGGCATCTACACAGATTTCTCGCACCGTTTCTGCTGCCGATTGGTGGATGAGATCGATCTGGCTGAGACTGCCTCCCACTTCCGCAATGGCCTGGGTGACGCGGGCTAGGGCTCCCGGCTGGTTGAGCAGGCGAATGCGCAGGGCAATGCTATAGCTAGAGCTGGGGGTAAGTTTTGTCATAGCTCCCTATGGTAGACGAAAAATCCAATTCCGACTTGTACACCTTGGCCGATTGGCTGGAGGGTTACTACAGCAACCGCGCCCAGGCGATGGCAGAGCCGGTGTGGTTTGTGCCGGTCAGCCTTTGGTACGTGCGCCTTCCCCACCTGTTCTCGGAGGGGATCGGCTTTTTTACCGAGCAATTTAACCAGCACACGCCGGGCCAGTTTTATCGCAGCCGGGTGCTCCAGGTATTGGGGGATCCCTTGCGGATCGAGAACTACAAATTGCGGGATCAAGCAGCTTGGGCAGGTGCCTCTCAGGATCCGCAGCGCTTGGCGCAGCTCTCCTTGGCCGACCTGGAGCATTTGCCCGGTTGTCGCATTTTGGTGGAAAAGCGCCCAGACTGCTACCACGGCGAAATGCTGCCAGGTGGAGAATGTCGTCTGAACCCCGGGGATAGCACCTATATCCACATCGAGTTCAACCTCACCCCCAGCGAATTCATCACCTGGGATCGGGGCTTTGACGCCGCCACTGGCCAACAAACCTGGGGATCCCGCGCCGGACCCTACCGTTACCAAAAAGGGATCCCACCGGCTCCTCTTCAGGTCTGAACCTTCAAAACAGGAAGGGAAACAGATCTCGAAACCCTTTGCGCAGCCTGAGCAAAAAGATCAGCCGCTCCACCTCTGGAGAGACAGATCCGGTTTCGGGCCGAGCTGCCAAGGCTTCCTGGAGTTCTAGAGCTTCGTCGGCGGTGAGGGGCTGATTATCGACCGGAGAGCGAGCCCGCAAATCTGGCTGCGCCCGCAGCACCTCCTCAGGGATCTCAGAAGCGGGGGGCAGAGCCAAAGCCTGATCTGGGGGATACAGCAGGAACACCAGCAGACTGGCCCATCCACCGCTCCTTCTGGCCCAATGCTGTCGGTTCACCTGGTCGGATCTCCCGGCTAACTCCACCCTAATCCTAGCCACCCCAAAGACCTCAGCCCGTCTCTCGGCACCGCAGAACCGGCACGGTGAGATCATGAAAGGATCCCAGGTGTATTCCTCGCGGGTTCAATTCTTCAACATCCGACTCAGGAGCTTGCCCAGGCTATTTTTTGGATCCAGCCATCCTAGCTGGCGATTGCTTCTGAGCGCTCCTGGATCACCCGGTCTACTATGCCGTAAGCCTGAGCTTCCGTGGCCGAGAGGTAAAAGTCTCGCTCCACATCCCGCTCGATTTTCTCCAGCGGCTGGCCGGTGGTTTGTGCCAAGATCTCGTTCATGCGCCGTTTGACCCGCAGCGTTTCGCGGGCGCGAATTTCAATGTCGCTGGCTTGGCCTTGGATCGTGCCCAGCGAAGGCTGGTGCAGCATGATACGGGAGTGGGGCAGGGCAAACCGTTTTCCCTTAGTGCCGGCAGCCAGCAAAAAGGCTCCCATCGAAGCCGCTTGGCCCACGCAAACCGTAACGATATCTGGCTTGATGTGGTTCATGGTGTCGTAGATGGCCATGCCCGCCGTCACAGAGCCACCGGGAGAATTGATGTACATCACAATGTCCTTTTGCGGATCCTGCGAGTTGAGGTAGAGCATCACCCCCACGATGGTATTGGCCAAGCTATCGTCAATGGGCTCGCCGATAAACAAAATCCGCTCTTGGTACAGGCGATCGTCAAGGCTAATCCACTGGCTATAGGGCTCGCCGGGCAAACGGTAGGGAACCCGAGGCACTCCAATCGGCATAAGTTTCTCCTGGCAAAGTATGAAACACAGAACGACGCGCTTGTAAGATATCTTCCGCGCTCAAATCCAGCTGGGGCAAAACCGAGGAAACAATGCGTCCAGATCCAGTTTTGACCTCGCCTTCGTATTCTCCGCCAACCCAGCGCACCGCGGAAACGGACTGCTTGGCTGGATCCACTGGGATCCCACGGGCAGCATAATCTTTGCGCTTGTCTTGATCATCGCGTTTTTCATGGTCCACTCCGGGGGAAACGACTTCCACCACCAACAGCGGCAGGAGCATGTGCAGGCAAGGATTCCGCAACCGTTTCCCAGCAAGCTCACATAGCGGGATGTAAAGCCATCACCTCTGGATTGCGCAACCGAGCCTTGGCTGCGGGCACTTCGACCTCAACTTGGCCCAAGCTCAGGCGTTGGATGGGCAAAAACTTGGGCAATTCCGCAACCAGAAACAGCTCAATGAGGGTGTTCATACGCTCCTCGGCTTCCCGAATGGACCCGTCTTCAGGTTCAACCCGTCCTTCATAAAGCCCGTCCGTGAGGCGTAGGTACTCCCCCACCGTCAAAGGCTGTACGGGAACTTGAACCATCGACGGATCCCTCTGCTTCAGTTTTTGGCTGCTGCCAACCTCGGCAAGACTTTGGAACTGGTCAGCACCTGATCGATGAGGCCGTAGGCTTTGGCTTCCTCTGGTGTCATGAAAAATAGCCGCTCCGTGTCCTTCTTGATGCGCTCCATAGGCTGGCCCGTGCTGCGGGACAGTTGCTCCAGCATCATGTTGCGCAAAGTCAGAATCTCGCGGGTGCGAATTTCAATGTCGCTGGCCTGTCCGCGGGTGCCACCGTAGGGTTGATGGAGCACGATGGTGGCATTGGGCAAACTGGCCCGAAATCCCTTGGCCCCTGCAGCCAACAACATGGCCGCCATCCCAATCGCATTGCCGATGCAGATAGTATGCACAGGCGGCTTGATGTAGTTCATGGTGTCCAGAATGGCAAAGGCCGCTGTGTCGTAGTTATAGGTGCCCGTCGAGTTGATGTACATCTTGATCGGCTTTTCCCGATCCTCGTACTGCAGATACAGCAGTTGCTCGATGATCAGCTTGGTGACGTTGGCATTCGACTCCTCTGCAAGGGGCAAGCCCAGGTAGACAATGCGCTCCTGCAGCAGCAGCGAAGCCAAATCTGGGGGTGGGGTACGAACCGGAGCGCCGCCATAGTAGTAGTAGGTCGATTGCACCATGCCAGAGATCTCCTACGCCTGGGTCTGTTCAACTGAAAAACACCAGAAAAACAACACTTGAGGACCACAAGGGATCCGCAGCATCCCAACGGATCCCTTGCAGTCTGAGGACCTCTCAAAGCCAGCTTTACTCCGCCCCTTGAGGCAAGAGAACCCGCTCCGGCTCCGTGACCAGCACCTTGGGCTTGCGCTCCTCATCCACATCGATGAGCACCTCCGATCCCTCCCGGACATGCCCAGTCAGGATCTCTTCCGCCAGGATGTCTTCCAGCAGGCGTTGGATGGCGCGGCGCAGCGGGCGTGCCCCGTAGCTGGGGTTATACCCCTCCTCCACCACCAAGTCTTTGAAGCGGTCGCTGACCGTAAGGCGGATTTTCTTCTCCGTCATGCGGTCAAACACTTCCTTGAGCAGGATGTCGGCAATCTGCTTCACCTCATCCTTGGTCAGTTGCCGGAAGACGATGATCTCGTCCACGCGGTTGAGGAACTCCGGACGGAAGTACTGCTTCAGCTCCTCGTTCACCAGGTTGCGGATGCGGTTGTAGTTGGCATCCTCGTCGTTGGTGTTGAACTCGAAGCCGAGGCTGCCGCCGCCCTTCTCGATGACCTTCGAGCCGATGTTAGAGGTCATCACGATCAGGGTGTTCTTGAAGTCCACCGTGCGGCCTTTGGCATCGGTCAGGCGGCCATCCTCCAGGATTTGCAGCAATAGGTTAAACACATCCGGGTGCGCCTTCTCGATCTCATCGAAAAGCACCACCGTGTAGGGGCGGCGCCGCACCGCTTCTGTGAGCTGACCCCCCTCGTTGTAGCCCACATAGCCCGGCGGGGATCCGATCAGCTTGCTGACCGTGTGCCGCTCCATGTATTCCGACATGTCGAGGCGGATCATGGCCGACTCGGAGCCGAAGAAGTAGGCTGCCAAAGCCTTGGTCAGCTCGGTTTTGCCCACCCCTGTTGGGCCGGAGAAGATGAAGCTGGCGATGGGGCGGTTGGGATTTTTCAGCCCCACCCGAGCGCGGCGGATGGCCCGGGAGATAGCCCGCACCGCTTCGTCTTGGCCGATGATGCGCTGGTGCAGGGTTTCTTCCATGTTCAGCAGCTTCACTGACTCGCTCTCGGTCAGCTTGGCCACCGGCACCCCCGTCCAGGCGCTGACCACTTGGGCCACGTCCTCTTCGGTTACTTCGGGCATCTCGCTGCGGCTGCTTTCTTCCGCCTTCTTAGCAGCGGCAATGGCGCGGATCTGCTGCTTGATCTCCATCTCCCGATCCCGCAGCTCACCAGCCTTGTCGAAGTTCTGGGCCCGCACCGCAGCGTCTTTCTCCTTGAGCACTCGCCGCAGCTCTTGATCCAGCTCCCGCGCCGCCGGGGGCAGTTGAGAGTTGATCAGGCGCACCCGCGAAGCAGCCTCGTCGATCAAATCGATGGCCTTATCCGGCAGGAAGCGGTCGGAGATGTACTGGTCGGCCAGCTTGGCGGCTGCATCCAAGGCGGCATCGGAGATCTTCAGCTTGTGGTGCTGCTCGTAGCGCTCCCGCAGGCCAAACAGGATCTCGATCGTCTCGGAGACTGTCGGCTCGCCTACCATAATGGGCTGGAAGCGACGCTCCAGGGCGGCATCCCGTTCGATGTGCTTGCGGTACTCATCCAGGGTGGTGGCGCCGATGCACTGCAGCTCGCCGCGGGCCAAAGCAGGCTTGAGGATGTTGGCGGCATCAATCGCCCCTTCCGCAGCCCCGGCCCCGATCAGGGTATGTACCTCGTCGATGACCAGGATGATGTTGCCGGCATTGCGGATCTCATCCATGATTTTCTTGAGGCGCTCTTCAAACTCGCCGCGGTACTTGGTGCCGGCCACCAGCAAACCAATATCCAGGCTGATCACCCGCTTGTCGGCCAAAATATCGGGCACATCCCCCTGCACAATGCGCTGGGCCAAACCCTCGGCGATGGCGGTTTTGCCTACCCCCGGCTCGCCAATGAGGACGGGGTTGTTCTTGGTGCGGCGGCCCAGGATCTGGATCACCCGCTCGATCTCCCGCGTCCGACCGACCACCGGATCCAGCTTGCCCTCCTGGGCCAGTTGGGTGAGGTTGGAGCCGAATTCGTCCAGGGTGGGCGTTTTGGTGCGGCTGGAGGATCCCCCCCCTGCCGTCACTTCGGCGGTCTCGCCCAACATGCGGATCACCTGGGTGCGCACCTTGGACAGATCCACCCCCAGGTTTTCCAAGACGCGGGCCGCTACTCCCTCCCCTTCTCGGATCAGACCCAGGAGCAGGTGCTCAGTGCCAATGTAGTTGTGGCCGAGCTGGCGGGCCTCTTCTAGGGAGAGTTCCAGCACTCGCTTGGCGCGGGGAGTGAAAGGGATCTCGACGGCCACAAAACCGGATCCCCGACCGATGATTTTCTCGACCTCAATACGGGCGTCCTTCAAGTTCACTCCCATGGACTTGAGAACTTTGGCGGCGACCCCAGTGCCCTCGCCGATTAACCCCAACAAAATTTGCTCGGTGCCAACGAAATTGTGACCTAACCGTCTGGCTTCTTCTTGGGCCAGCATGATCACCTTGATGGCTTTTTCTGTAAAGCGTTCAAACATGATCCTCGGGCTCCCTACGCCTGCATCAAGGCGGACTTGATAGGGGTAATCCTAGCACAAGTTCAGGCGAAACCAAGGGACGGTAAATACCCCAGACGGAAGCTGTCTGGGGCCAAAACGCGCCTGGAGAGATTTGAACTCCCGACACCGTGGTCCGTAGCCACGTGCTCTAGTCCACTGAGCTACAGGCGCAAAAGGGGCGGGCCAACCACGGTTGACTGTCTGTCCATACTATCTGTCCATAGTTACTCAGATACTATATAGTTACTCAGATACTATCCAGTACTATCCAGAGACAGAGATGGACATCTATCAATGTGGCTTAGGCATTCTAGCACAAGAGCGTTTTTTGGAAAGTCCAGCGGGGGTGTAGATATCCGCCAGCGTTAACATTGCCCTTGCCAAGGTTGCCGGACTTCTCCCCCCACTTCCAGGCCGGCTTGGGGGCTGGTGGCCTTGATCACCGGCGTCCAGACTTGGCCGTTGCGCTGCCAAAGCTGCAGGTGCAGATGTCCTGCCAGGGTATCCCGACAGTTGCGCTGCATCCCTTCTGGGCCAGGGGCGAATACAGTTTGGCCAGGCCGCCGCGTGTGCCCTTCTAGCTGAATACACCAGAGGGCACTTTCTCCCCAGATTCGCCAGGATCCCCAGGGATCCACTTGCCAAGTCAGATGAGCTTGCCCAGGCCGCCATTCCAAAAAGGGCTGGGATCCCCATCCATGCAGGCTGATCAGGGCCACTTCTTCGGGGCGGGTGAGCACCTGCCGCTCAGCTCCGGCACAGGTGAGGCTGAGACCGGGATGCTGGGGAAAGGCGTTGCACTGGATCCAAAACCAGCGGCGAGGAAAGCTTTGGCCCCAATTTTTTTCGGCGTAGGCGGGAGCCTGCTGAAATGCATAGCGCCTGCCTCTCCACTCCACCCAGCCGGTGGCCAAGCCATGGCTCATGAGGATCTGCCAGCCCGGCTCGAAGATGGGCAGGAAAGACCCTATCCCCATGGTGGCTCGGGGTGGGATCCCATAGGCAAAACGAGGTTGAATGCGGTAGAGCCAGCGAATGGGCTCAGAGACCAAGGGATCCGGCAAAATCCCCTGGTTGAGGTGGGCGGTGTATTGGTAGCCGCTGGCGGTGCGCTGGAAGAAGGTGAAGGGATCCTGAAGGCCGCGACAGCCAGGGTCTGGGATCCCTGAGTGCCCCAAGGCCAGATGGGTTGAGCGGGCCCAAAAGCGGCGGGGATTGGGGAAGGTGCGCCAATGCAGCTCCTCCTC
Organism: Synechococcus sp. W60.1; assembly: GCF_047461575.1. Lineage (NCBI taxonomy): Bacteria > Bacillati > Cyanobacteriota > Cyanophyceae > Synechococcales > Synechococcaceae > Synechococcus > Synechococcus sp. W60.1. Next base: position 349,747 of record NZ_JANSHL010000001.1, read on the forward strand.
TGGCCCCAACACCTGCGCCATGCCCCCACGCTTGGGATCGATGGCGTACATGAAGGCAAAGCTGATGGGCGGATCCCCGGGCAACGTTACCCGGCTATACCAACCCTCAAAAAACCGCTCTGTGCAGCCATCCCAGTGATAGCCGGCATGGGGCAGGGATCCCCAATCTGTTGAGTTGTTTTGCCCAGAGCAAGCCGCCGTTGGAGGAAACGCCATTGAGACCTAAGCCATCGCAACAATGATAAACGGAAGTCTATGCTTACCAAAATAATAATTGTATTGTTTCTATATTTATTTGCTCTTAGGATATCAACCGAGCTGAGGCTTAAGGATTTCTTGAGATTTCACCAAGGAAATCCGTGGGTCAGGCGACTTGAACTGGAAAGCTTCCATCTTGCCTTCACATATCCTTTCGATGAGGTGAGCATGACATCACGTCGTAACTTTTTGCTGTCTGCGGGTGCGGCCACAGTGGGTGGACTCGTGAGTGGCAGCTTAGCACGGGCCAGCACAGGCTACTGGGTTGCCCAGGCCAGCGGCCCAGAAACCCCCAATCTCAGGTTAAGCTTTATACCGATTGTGGAGTCTGCCCCCCTGATCATCGCCAAGGAAAAGGGCTTTTTCGACAAGCATGGCATGACCGGTGTAGAGGTGTTGAAGCAGGCCAGTTGGCCGGCAGCCCGTGACAATGTGGTTATTGGCTCGGCAGGTGGAGGCATTGACGGCGGCATGTGGCAGATGCCGATGCCTCACATGATCCACATCGGCGCCATCACCAACAATCAGCCGGTGCGTATGGCAGTTCTGTGTCAGTTGATCACCCAGGGGAACGGAATTGCCATTGCCGGAATGCACGTTGGCAAGGGCTTGGGGCTGGATATCTCCGGAGCCGCGGATTACATCAAAAATTTCAGCGCCAGCAACGGGTGCAAGTTCAAAGCTGCCTACACGTTTCCCAATGCCAATCAAGATTTTTGGATCCGCTACTGGCTTGCCGCCGGGGGAGTGGATCCGGATCAAGACATTGACCTCCTGACGGTGCCCTCTGCCGAGACGGTGCAGGGGATGCGCAATGGCACCATGGACGCTTTTAGCACCGGGGATCCCTGGCCCTACCGAATTGTGGCAGATGGGATCGGGTTTATAGCGGCTCTTACTCAACAGATTTGGCCCTTTCACCCCGAAGAATACTTGGCCATTCGCGCCGACTGGGTAGAACAAAACCCCAGGGCCACACAAGCCACTTTGATGGCGGTGATGGAAGCGCAGCAATGGTGTGACGATCCAGCCAACCGCGAAGAATTGGCCCGCATTCTCTCGGGCCGTGCCTACCTGAATGTGCCGGTTGAAATTCTCATGCCTCCTTTTCAGGGCAAGGTGGTGTTTCAGCATTACTCGCTTTTGCCTTGGCTAACGGTTCGGTAAAACATTGCGCTAGCGGTGAATGCCGTTCTTAAAAAGCATTCTCCAGCCGAGCGTCAGCAGATCGTGGAAGAGCACATTGATCTGGTGGGCTTGCGCCACGCAGCAGATAAGCTCCCAGCCCAATTGTCCGGGGGTATGAAGCAGCGGGTGGCCATTGCCCGTGCCCTGGCTTTGCGGCCCAAAGTGTTGTTGTTGGATGAGCCGTTTGGCGCTTTGGACGCGCTCACGCGGGGGAACTTACAAGAGCAGTTGATGCGCATCTGTGAAGAACATCAGATGACCACTCTCATGGTCACCCACGATGTGGACGAAGCGGTTCTTCTGTCAGATCGTGTGGTCACGCTCACCAATGGGCCGGGATCCCGAATTGGGAACATTTTAACCATTGACATTCCTCGGCCCCGCCGTCGGCTGGATGTGGTCAACCATCCCAGCTACTACAGCTACCGCAGCGAGATCATCTACTTTTTGAACCAACAAAAACGGATTAAGCAATGGCGTGCTCGCCGAAGCACTGTGGTGGCCAGGCATGGCTTGGAAAAGATCAACCTGGAGATTGGCTTTGTGCCCCTCACTGCCTGTGCTCCCTTGGCTGTAGCTAAAGAAAAAGGGTTTTTTGCCAAACACGGCTTGGAAGAAGTGAATTTGGTGCGGGAAACCAGTTGGCGAGGGATCCAAGACGGCATTCAGGGAGGTTATCTGGATGCGGCCCAAATGCCCGCCGGTATGCCGGTGTGGATGTCTTTGGGCGGAGGGGATAACCCGCCTCAGCCGGTGGTTACTGCCCTCACCTTGACCCGCAACGGCAATGCCATCACCTTGCATAAGCGGTTCTACGAGCAAGGGATCCACACCCTCAGCCAGTTGAAGGCTTACATTCTGGATAGTCCCAGCCGTCGGCTCACCTTTGGAGTGGTGCATCCCAGCTCTATGCACAATTTGCTGTTGCGCTATTGGCTGGCAGCCGGTGGGATCCACCCGGATCATGACGTGGTGCTGAAAACGCTGCCCCCGGCTCAGATGGTGGCCAACCTAACAGCCGGCAACATCGATGGCTACTGTGTGGGAGAGCCCTGGAATTTGCGGGCAGCCCTGGAGGGCAGTGGCTTTACGGTGGCTACAGATCTGGAGATTTGGCTGGGCCATCCCGGCAAAGTGTTGGGGGTGCGAGAAGATTGGGCCAGAGCCTACCCCAACACCCACATTGCCTTGGTCAAAGCGCTGTTGGAAGCCTGCCGCTACTGTGAAGACCCGGCCCATCACGACGAGATTCGCGAGCTGCTCAGCCGCCGCGCCTACCTGAGCACCGACCCATCCTACATTCATCTGGGGGATCCCCAGCGTCTGATCTGTGACTTGGACAGGCCGATGCGGGAATATGCCCACCACCGCTTCTTTCTGGGAGCCGGCAACCGTCCCAGCCGCACCGAGCATCTGTGGATGATGACCCAAATGGCCCGCTGGGGGGAGCTGCCCTTCCCCCGCAACTGGGTGGAGATCGTGGAGCGGGTATGTCAGGTGGGGGTGTTCAGCACGGCAGCCCGCGAGCTGGGACTGGATGTCTCCTACCAAAGGCAGCCCATTCAGTTGTTCGATGGGATCCCCTTTAATGGTGAGGATCCCCTGGCCTACCTCAACAGTTTGGCGATTAAGCACGATATTTATGTAGCCGAGGTTGCCTTAGATCGTCGTCCTGTGTTGCTCTAGATACCCACTTGGGCGCCCTTGCAAAAGCACATTCCCCGTTGTGAGAAAATCATGAGTTGGAGCACCCTACGATGACTGCCCTCTTGACAACCTCTACCCCAGCGAACGTAGCCGCAGAACCCTACCTAAGCCTTGAGAATGTCAGCAAGACCTACTCAACTCCCAAGGGGGATTATCCCGTCTTGCGAGATATCAACCTCAGTGTGAACGAGGGAGAGTTTGTCTGCTTGGTTGGGCATTCCGGCTGTGGCAAAACCACCCTGCTGAATATGGTTTCCGGATTTGCCCAGCCCACCAGTGGCTCGGTGAAGCTGAAAGGGCAGCCGATTACAGCTCCTGGCCCGGAGCGCATGGTGGTGTTTCAAGGGTATGCCCTGTTGCCCTGGCTCACAGTTTATGAAAACGTCTATTTGGCCGTTCGGTCGGTATTTCCCCACAAGAGCCAGTCGGAAAAGCATCGAATTGTGGAAGAACATTTGGATTTGGTGGGGCTGGGGGAAGCTGCTCAGAAATATCCCTCGCAAATTTCGGGAGGGATGAAACAACGAGTAGCCATTGCCCGTGCACTGGCCATCCGCCCGGAAGTGCTGATTTTGGATGAACCTTTCGGAGCCTTGGATGCCATCACCAAAGAGGAGCTGCAAGAGGAGCTGTTGCGCATTTGGGATGAACATCGCTGCACGGTTTTGATGATTACCCACGACATTGATGAGGCGCTGTTTTTGGCCGACCGCCTGGTGCTGATCGCGTCAGCGGGACGGAGTCCTTTCGCGCCAGCGGGACGGAGTCCTTTGACCAATGGCCCTGCAGCCACCATCGGGCAGATCGTGACCATCCCCTTCCCGCGCCCTCGGGATCGCGAGCGGATTCTTGAAGATCCGCAGTACTACCGCCTGCGCAACTCGGTTCTCAGCTATCTCTACGGCCATGAAGCCAACCCAGAGGCGGCTTACCGGTAAATCCAACCTGGAGCAGTTGACGGAGCGAGAGGGTGACCGGGCAGCCGGAACCCCTTGGCCGTCAGGGGCAGCGCTTGGGCAGGCGATCCGCAAACCTCTCTTGGAACTCGCCCACAACATTGCGCAACCGCTCGTCCAAAGCGGCCAGCGTCTGGGATGCGATCTCGTCCGGCACGCCGCCGAAAAACGCCTCCGCAATGCCCCCGGCAATGCAGGCCATGGTGTCTGCGTCTCCACCAAGGGAGATGGCGTTGCGCACCGCGTCTTCAAAACCGTCTGCCTCTAGGAACGCGATGATCGACTGGGGCACCGAGCCCTGACAGGAGACATCGAAGCAGTAGTGCTCCCGGATATCGTCCAGCCGCTCGGATAGGCAGTATCCGAACTCTTGCTCGATGTACGTCTTGATGTCGGCCTTGGTGTACCCTGACCGGGCGAGAAACACGGCGGCTGCCGTAGCCTGAGCGCCGCGGATGCCCTCCGGGTGGTTGTGGGTTACCTCGGCACTGGCCCGCGCCTGGGCCAGCACTTCTTCCAGCGTGTTGCAGGCGATGCCAATGGGGCTAACCCGCATGGCGGCTCCGTTGCCCCAACTGTAGTACGGCTCACGGCAGCGATGCTCGGCCCAGTGGATGAAGCTGCTCCCGTACCCAGCCTCTGGGTAGGCGTGGAAGTACTCATGGTACCAATCGACGTAGCTACCGCCCCGCAGCAGCCGCTCGGCCACAGCGACCGTCAGAACCGTGTCATCGGTAAATTGGCTGGCCTCGACGAACAGCGGAAAGTTCTTCGTTTTGGTGCCCGAGTGCTCATGGACAGAGCCGATAACATCCCCGGCAATGGCTCCCAGCATCAGTACCCTCTCCTTTTTCTTTTCCCAGTTCTCAATCTCCCGGTTCTCAATCTCGCCGTTTCCGAAAAGGCTCGCCCGCCCATCCAATTCTGAATCCGCACCCCTAGGCAATCAAGCGGCGCACCGCCCGAAGCAGCTCCGCGGGGGGAGGAGAGTTGGGATCCCAGTGAATTTCCAACTCAGGTGAGTCTTTGAGCACTTGAGGAGGGCCGGGCGAGGTGTGCAGGATGGCCACACAGCGCAAATTGCCCCGGTCTCGACAAAACTCGTGCCAGAGAGGGATAGCCTCGGGATCCCGGCTGACCACCAGGTAGTGGGAGCAGGCTTCCAGGATCGGCTGCTTTTGCGGATCCACCTTGCCGCCCACATCCACAATCACCAAACTCTTTTGCCGGCGCAAAGCCAGAATGGCCTGGGCATGGAAGCTGAAAAATTCGGGGGTAAAAGAGCCCCGGTACTGGTGCTTGAGGATCTTCGCCTCTTCTGGTGGCAAGTCTAACGTCCAATTGCCTTCCCCATCCCAATGGGCCCGTTGCAGATAAATATCGGGATGCTCCGGCAGCAGAGCTTCGAAGAGGGCGCGGGCAAGACGGCTTTTGCCACTGTCGGGGGGGCCCACCACCATCACCGCCGCTGCCAATTCTGAACCCGGCCTTCCCTGCACCCAGGGGATGACCTGGCCCACCCGCACTTCGGGGGTATGGCTGGAGACCACCACCGCGCCCAAGCGTGGGTCATAACAGGCCACCCAACGGGTGAAGTGGCACTCATGCACCAGCCAGCCATACAGCCAAATGGGGGCCCGCCCCGTCAGAACCACCCCCAGCTGGGCATTGATCCCGGCAGGCAGCTGAAGCTGAGCCAAATCCTCTGGAAAAACCAGGCGATCCGGTCGGGTCAGCTCAATTTCGATGACCTGAAAAGACAGTTCCGAAGAATGGGATCTTCGAGGGTCCAAGGACTCCGTCCCGCTGGCGCGAAAGGACTCCGTCCCGCTGGCGCGAGCGGCCAGACAGCCGGAAAGCAAATGCAGTGCCACAGCAGCCATGGGCAGATTTGACGAGACAGGTTGACTTCAGTATGGAAGAGATTGGAAGTGGAAGGTTCCAACTCATGTCAGAGTGGTCAGGCTCTCACTTGCGCCTTGCTCCAAGAAAACCCCTGGCCTGGAGTGCCATCAACTGGTCAACCCAAAAACCGAGGGAACTGTCGGATGAGCCGATTTGAGCTGCCTTTGACGGTAGAGGTGTTGCGCTGGCTGGCCGGCGGGCAGTTGGCGGAGCGCTTGGAGCGGGCCGTGCGCCTGTGGGTGTTGCTCGATTGCTTGTATGGCGAGGAGGGATGGCGGGATCTGCCGGAAACGTTTGGCTATACCCACATTCGGGATCGCTTGCTCTCACCACGGCACCCCAAGCAGGATCTGGCACAAGGGATCCCTTCACCCTGTCCTGATGTTGACTGCATTTGCTGGAAACCCTTGAGGTTTTGGCTGAAGGATCCCAACCTATTGGCCGCCTTAAAAGCAGAAGTTCCGGATCTGGAAGCGCTGCTATCTGCTCAACCCTTTCACAAGACCCATCGCACACTGCGCAAAGAGCTGGATTACCTGGCTGCCCAGGGTTGGCTGCAGCAAATTCAGGCCAACTCTAGGCGGAGAGATAATTTTCGCTGCCGTGCGCCGGGGGATCGTCCCCAACTGCCCGTATCTTCATCGGCTTTGACCTTATCGGGCCATCAACTGGAACAGATCTATCACATCCTCAGCGATGTGGCCTTTGTACATCCAGATGTGCAGGTTTTGCTGGATGAAATCTGGGAAAATCATCAGCACTCCCAGCGGCGGCTGTTTGTGTGGTTTGAGTACATCCTCTCAGACGAACAGCAAGAACGGGTGGATGAATATCAAAGCCAGCTAGAAGCCCTTTGGGCCAACCCAGAAGCAGGGGTGATCGGTTTTGACTACGCCACCCGCCAACATGGGATCCGGCGTATTCTCACCTATCCGGTCTGCCTGTTTTATGCCCGCCGCGCCAAGTATCTGGCAGCCTTTGGCCAGCTCCCCACCCCCGAGGGATCCCTGGGCTGGCACAATTTCCGCTTAGATCGGATCCAGTCTGAGCGCCTGGCGGTGATTCCCTGGGACGCTCCTTCCATTCCGCCAGAGCTGGCAACCCGCAAACGGCAGAGGAAGCTGCCCAGCCCAGAGGAAGTCCAAGCAGCATGGGAAGAAGCCTGGGGATCCGATTTTTACCTGCCCAAGGCATTGTTGATCCTTCGATTTTCCCCGGAGTTTGCCCGTCGCTATGTGGAAAGCACAGTGCGACATCCCACCTTCCAGCCCATTGCCTACGAGCGGATCCCGGCTTTGGTGCAGCAGGCAGTGGCGGATGTGCAGGAACGCCAACAGATTTTGAACATTCTCCGGCAAAGGCCGGCCAGCGACCGCTATTTTCGGGCCTGGGTGCGGGTGGGAGATACCAATTTCACCATGCGTTTGCGCGACTGGCGGCCCAACGGCGAGGTGATCGCGCCACTGGCCTACCGGGAACAGATGGCTCGGGAAGCCCAGGCAGAGCTGCAGTTTTATCGCCCCGACCTGAAGCTTTCTTGACCTTCCTGCCCATGACCACCCTCTACCTAACCGAGCCGGGGACTGTGGTTCACTGCCAAAACCAAACCCTGCTCATTCGCCGCCGTGGTCAAGAGCAGCTTTGCCGCCTTGCGGAGGTGGAGCTGGTGGTGGTGTTGCCCGGGATCCAATTGACCAGCGCAGCTTTGGCCCAACTGCTGGATCGAGGCATCGAAACCATTTTTTTGCGTGCGGATGGCGGTTTTCGCGGTCGCCTGCAGGGATCCTTCTCCACCAACTCTGAGATCCGTCTGGCCCAGTATCAGCGGGCCTACTCCCCCTGGGGGCTGAGGTGGGCCAAGGTGATTGTGCGCGGCAAGATTCGCAACCAACGGGCAATTCTACAACTGCACAACCGGGCTACCCGCGGCCAAATTGCCCCCTTACAGGAGGGTATTGATGTTATCGCCGCCTACCTGCAACAGTTGGATCGCTCCACCACTCCTCCAGATCGAGAAGCGCTGATGGGCCTGGAGGGCATTTGCGCCCGCACCTACTACCAATCCCTGCAACATTGCTTTCCGCCTGAGTGGAACTTCACTGGCCGCAACCGACAGCCGCCGCTCGACCCGATCAACGCTCTGCTCAGTTGGGGCTACGGGGTGCTGCTGGCCCGCGTGTTCTCGGCAGTGGTGATGGCCGGGTTGGATCCCTATCTCGGCTTTTTCCACGCCAACTTGCCCTACCGCCCCAACCTGGTGCTGGACATGATGGAGGAGTTTCGACCCTTGGTGGTGGATTGGGCTGTGCTCCAGCTTGTCAAGGCTGGCCTGCTCACGCCGGAAGACTTTGAGCCGTCGCCGGATGGGACAGGCATATGGCTGGGATCCCTGGCCAAAAAACTGTTTTTGGGAGAGCTGGAACGCCGCTTCCGCGAGCCATTGCTCTATCCTCCCCAATCTCGCCGCCTGCCCCTCAGTCAAATTGTGCTGGAGCAAGCCCGCCGGCTGAGCCGTTGCCTGGTGAGCGGTGACCTAGACTATGAGCCCATAGAGCTGCGCTGATGCTGTGGTTGGTTTGCTACGACGTGGTGGACGATAAGCGGCGACAACAGTTGGCCAAGCAGTTGGAACAGTGTTGCCAGCGGGTGCAATACTCCGTGTTCGAATGCCCACTGGACACTGCAGAGTTGGAAAACAAGCTGGAACAGTCGTGGTTGCCCCTGCTGAATCTCAAGGAAGACAGTCTGCGGGCCTACCCTTTGGATGCCGCGGCCAAGAAGCAGGCCAAAGTCTTCGGGGGGCCTCCCCCCTATGAGCCGCCGGACTACCTGATCTTCTGAGGCTCTCCACCGGGCCGAAATTGTAAAGTTTTGTGCGCGATCTGTCGGGGCGAGCCATCACCAGCCTGACTCTGCCGGCACAAGATTTTAAGGGAAACTTTAGATCTTTTGCCCCGATTGGCCCAAAAACGTGACATAATGGCCGTAGCAAGCTCAATTTCCCCGCTTGCGCTTGGCCGCGAGGACAATGTTAATATCTGTGTCGAGGAATCTCCGTACTCCCTCGCGAACGCACCTTGAAAACCTCATGAATTCAGGCTTTTCCGAGGGTAGGGTTGATCCCTACCTTTTCCCCGCAAGGGGACGGAAACTAGGCCTTCCGGTCTTTCACTGACCAAACGGTCAGCTCGTTGATCCCTACCTTTTCCCCGCAAGGGGACGGAAACCCTGGTCGTGGGCTTCGGCCAGGTGAAGTGATTTTGCCCAGGTTGATCCCTACCTTTTCCCCGCAAGGGGACGGAAACCCAGACGTGCGCGAATAAATCGCACAGCGTCAATCCAACTCACGTTGATCCCTACCTTTTCCCCGCAAGGGGACGGAAACTTAGTTGGACCTGACGCAGAGCTGCGTCAATCGTAGCTTGATCTGTTGATCCCTACCTTTTCCCCGCAAGGGGACGGAAACGGCCTGTGTGGCTTCGCAGAAGCATGAAGTGGAGTTGAGTTGATCCCTACCTTTTCCCCGCAAGGGGACGGAAACTGTGGAAGCCCCAGTCGTTATCCACCTCGGGAAGCTGTTGATCCCTACCTTTTCCCCGCAAGGGGACGGAAACAAACCTCCCTTCACTAGGGATAAAGAACACCCAGGTGAGTTGATCCCTACCTTTTCCCCGCAAGGGGACGGAAACTCTCCCACCCCGTCTCCCCGACTACCCAAGCGTCGTGGTTGATCCCTACCTTTTCCCCGCAAGGGGACGGAAACTAGGGAATACCTCCACACCCTGTGTATACCCTACACAGTTGATCCCTACCTTTTCCCCGCAAGGGGACGGAAACCCTCGGGCTTGAGCTTGGTCCAACCTAGCTAATAGCTCCTTCGTTGATCCCTACCTTTTCCCCGCAAGGGGACGGAAACGGAAAGCTTTATTCATTTCACGCTCCCTCCCTTATTCAGTTGATCCCTACCTTTTCCCCGCAAGGGGACGGAAACACACGGGGATCCCCTACGTCCCCCACGCCCACCACATGCTCGCGGGTTGATCCCTACCTTTTCCCCGCAAGGGGACGGAAACCTCTTTGATAAGGAAAGTTTTGTGGAATAACTCCACAATGTTGATCCCTACCTTTTCCCCGCAAGGGGACGGAAACCCAGGTGAAATACCTGGGTGTCTTGAGGGGGTTGGGGGTTGTTGATCCCTACCTTTTCCCCGCAAGGGGACGGAAACGTTCGTAAGATACACCAATCCAGAAGAAATTCTCCATCAGGTTGATCCCTACCTTTTCCCCGCAAGGGGACGGAAACCTTCGCCAAGGATCTCTGGCTGCGCAGCGATGCCTTTGACCTGCGTTGATCCCTACCTTTTCCCCGCAAGGGGACGGAAACCTGGCTCAAGACTTCGACGCGGAATAAAAGGTCCATGTGGTTGATCCCTACCTTTTCCCCGCAAGGGGACGGAAACCAGTCCGGTTCAGTGTTGATTAGAGAAAAGAGAAAAGCCCGAGCTGGTTGATCCCTACCTTTTCCCCGCAAGGGGACGGAAACCATTGAGTTTTAAAGTTTTACGCTGACCTTCTATTATTTTCTGGTTGATCCCTACCTTTTCCCCGCAAGGGGACGGAAACGTGGGCGTAGCGTCGGATCAGCCTGGCCGATTCGGCGTTGATCCCTACCTTTTCCCCGCAAGGGGACGGAAACGCACCTAAATTAGGCACTACCTTCTCAGCCTCATACTGCCGTTGATCCCTACCTTTTCCCCGCAAGGGGACGGAAACTAGAGAGAAGCGAGTAATGAGCAAAGAGAAGTGAGGTTGATCTCTACCTTCTCCCTGCAAGAGCATGCCTCTAACCCCCAAAACCCTGAACTTTGCTGAATTTACTGAGCTTTAGGCGGTTTGGCAAAAGTCATTGAGAGGGATATAGTAGACCAAGTTTCCCTCTGATCCTTGAGTCCACCGCAACGGTTGCCGGGAAGTGAAGGGGGAAAGCGCTCGGGGGGTATTCCTCAGGGCTTTGCGGGATACCGCCTTCCTGCTCAGAGATAGGCAGGATGCGATCGCTTCTTTCCTGAACCATGTTCAGGAGAGTTCAGCGTGAATGTATCAGGCTCAACAAAGTACCTCAAGTCATCTAGGGAAGACTGCTCGACGAGTAGTCCTGGGATCCAGACTGGAGAGAGCGGCGGGCCAGCTTGGCATAGGTCTTCACCGTCTCGTAGGGCATCTCCAAATCAGCGGCGATCTGTTGTAAGCTCTCTCCACCTTCGCGGCGGGCCAGGATCGTCGCCCACAGTTGGGCAGTTTTTTCGGCGCGGGATCCCCCTTGTCGTTGCCGCTGGCTGAGAAAGAGGGCGCTCAGCTCCTCGATCCGCTGGGCCACCTGCTCTTCCCGGGAAGGGACAGGGGAGGCGGGTAGCTCTTCGGCCAACCAACCCAGGCGGGTTTGCCCTAGCCCAAAGGGGGTTTTGTGGCCGGTGCCGCAGTAGGGGGCAAGGTGGATCAGGGCTTGGAGCTGCTGCTGCAACAGCTCAGGCGCACGGGAGGAGACAGCCAACTGCACACAGCCGATGAATCCCGTCACGGATCCCTGGCGACCTGCGGTGGTTTTCACCGATTCCAGACGGTGCCGCTGGATGATCACTTCCCCATCCACCCAATCCAGAAAAGGCTCCGCCTCGATGGGCAGACCGGAAAAATCGTTCCAACGGCGCAGATAGCTGTGGAACAGGTTGCGAGGGATCGGCAGCGGCAGATGGTGGCCCCGGTGGCGAAAGCTGGTGGGCGAGACGAAGGAAAGGCTCCAGGAGCGGGGGGAAAGAGGCTGCTCCAACAGTTGACGATAGGTGCGCGGGGGGATCGAGATCTGCCATCCCAGGATCTGCAGCGGGGATCCCCGCAATTCCAGCCAGGTGGGCAGCCGTTGGCACCACCCTCGCAGCCACTCCACCACCGGCGGGTTGAGGCCGGTGATCCACCAGCGGAAGGGGAGATGAGGCGGGATCAGCGGTCGCCCCCCCTGCTCGCGGAACGGCCCCATCAGCCGGGAGAGGGTAAAAGGTTTCTCCGATTCTCCATCGTGCAAATAGGCCGATAGCTGCGGGTCTGTCTCTTGCACCTGGCTCAAGAACCAGGCGTGCAGCCCTTTGGCATAGTGGGGATCCAGCAGGTAAGACCGAGGAGCCTGAACTTCCAAGGTGATCCCCACCAACTCGGATCCCGTCGGCCACTTGCCGTTCGCTTCTCTATCAGCAGATGGCTCTGAGAAACTCAGCATAGGCACAGCCCATTCCCAGTCCACAGCAACAATCAACACAAAACCCAACTTTCCATTGAGAAAATTTTAGAAGGGATCCCTTCTTATTGGGTTTACTCTCGAATTGCCCGTTGTACAGGCAGAAAAAATCTCACAATCTGAAGAAAGCCTTGAAATCGTCTGCAACCCATCGCACTCGATCTATACTGCTAGCAAGCTAGAGGACTGAAAACCATGAGGCGAGAGCGTTTATCGGATATGGCTGAAACAATCGGTAACCTCAATGGCATCTCTCGGCTTGATTCGATTGGTTACCCACCCAACCGGCAAACCCTTTTTTGAAGGGCTTTGGTCTTCCGCGAAGGATTAAAAATCGAGGCCAATTGCCCCCAGCCTTTAGGGATCTGTCCGTCGCAGCCGATGGAAGCCCTGTCCAAGACTTGTCTTCCTTTTTCGCATTTCGCAGGTGCTGCTCATGACCCCTACTTCTGCTCCCTCTCCCGTTCCTGTTGCCTTGGCCTGGTGCCTGGCGTGGGGAGAACAGCGGGATCCCCAGTTTGCCCTGGAGACCTTGCAGCAGATGCGGGCCGCCGTTCGCGCCGACAACGAGGCCGGGATCCCAGAAGAGCTACGGCCCATTTTGGCTCAGGTGCGCCAATTTCAGGAGAGCATGGCGGCGAAGACCTTTCCCAAAACCCCGGCGGAGCTGCAATCCCGCTACCCGGAGCTGTGGCAGCAGACAACCCGCATCGGCTTGGTTTACGGGGGGGCCACCAAGATCAAGAGCTATGTCTTCGAGTCGGCCAAGCTGTCGGAAATCCGCGGGGCCTCCGCTTTGTTGGATCGCATTAACCTGGTGGATCTGCCCGCCTTTTTCGGGGATCCCGAGCAAACCTACCTGGGATGGGAAGGTTTGGGGAAAGAGTCTCAAGCAGAGCTGAGGGCCTATGTGGCCGAGCAGATCCGGCCTTGGCTGCAGCAGCACTACCCGGCTTTGGCGCAAGCCCTGATCCCGGAGCTCATCATCTACTCCACCGGGGGCAATCTCCTGGCCTTTTGCCCGGCGGCCCATGTGGACGATCTCTGTGAGGCCATCGAGCGGCGCTACACCGAAGAAACCCTCACCGCTAACGCCTGCGCCGTGGGATCCGCCTTTCGGCTGCTAGAACTGCGCTACGGCCTGTTGCGGGATCCCATCGAACGCACCCCCTGGCTGGATTGGCTGGCGCAACACAAAACCCATCCCCTGGTGAGAGCCTATTTTGGGGATGGCAGCGAAGCCAGATTTCAAGACCGCAAAAGTTTCAACGAGTTGGTGGGTTACCTGGCCGCCCGCTTCAACCACCGCCGCAACGGCAATCCGGATCCCGGTCGCCCCAGCCGCGCCCATCCCGCCTTTTTTGAAACCCATCCCTACCTGCGCCGCGACAGCACCGACCGTCGCCCTGCCATCGCCAAAGCCGACCTGGTCGATCAGCCCTGGCTCTCGGAAGCCACCGCTCGCAAAGCCCTGGTGGGTCGCCAGGCCAAGCGCATTGAAACAGGCAAGCAAGGGTGGTTCCGCAAGTTCCCCACCTGGGATCCCGGCTTTGTGGAAAGCTGGGTAACGCGATTTGCCCGCTTTCTCAACTCTCCCGCCGGCGAGCCCTACCGGGAGCGCTATTTGCAGCCCCATCAGGGATCTGTCCAGGGGATCGGCGAGGCCCAATCTCTACGGGAAGTGGCCAACGCCAGCCTGGGCAGCCAGGGCTTTGTGGCTTACCTTTACGCCGATGGCAACGACATGGGGGGCTATGTGCAGCAGATCCAAACCCCAGAAGCCTACCGACAATTTAGCCGGGATGTTTCCGAGGCAACGGAAAAAGCCGTTTACCACGCCCTCGCCCAGCACCTGCAGGCCCATCGGCTGCACGGCCTATCCCCAGATCCGGAAACCGGCAGAGACCGCAACGGCGAGTGGATCCACCCCTTCGAGATCCTGACCATCGGCGGAGACGATGTGTTGGTGGTGGTGCCTGCCCACAAAGCCCTGGAAATTGCCGCCACCTTCTGTGAGCAGTTTGAGCAGCTCCTGCTGGACACCTCGGCAACCTATGCAGCTCAATCTTCCGGCAAGGTGCCTCACCGCTACCCGGCGGCAGATCGGAAGCTCTGTCGGCTCTCCGCCTCGGTGGGGGTGCTGATCGCCTCGGAAGACACCCCCATTTACTACGCCGAAAAGCTCACCGAACAACTGTTGAAATCCGCCAAGAGCCACGCGAAAAAGCTGAAGCCCAAAGACAAGGACTGCTCTGTGGCCACCATCGACTTTCTCTCGTTGAAGTCGGTCGCCCTGGTTGCCTCCAGCATCCAGGATTTTCGTCGGGAAGCTCTGGAGATCCGCCAGAACAGCCACACCCTCAAGCTCTACGCCGGCCCCTATACCGTCCCGGAAATCCACGGGTTGCTGAGAACGGTACAAGCCCTGCAGGAGGCCAATTTTCCTCGCTCCCAGCTTTATCAGATTCGCAGCTTCTTGGAAAAAGGCAAACGCACCGCCACCCTCAACTATCTCTATTTCCGCAGCCGCCTGGGCAAAAAGGGGCAGCCGCTGATGGAGGCTTTTGAGCGCACCTGGTGCAAGGCCAAAACCAACGACGGCCACCTTCCCCCCTGGATGTATGTTGAGCCACAGGTATCCTCGTCAACGCCAACCTATGAAACCATCTGGCGGGATCTGGTGGATTTGTACGCCTTTGTGCAAAAACAGCCCCAGGCCGAGGGTCGGCCCGTTCTGGCGGAGGTGGAGTGATGGTGAGACTGGCAGAGCTGCCCCAAGCGGGGCGAACGATCACCTCTATCCCTTTGAGGGCCACCCTCGCCTCTGCCCTGGCGGTGGGAGCCGGCGGCTCCAGCGGCTCCCTGGCGGATAAGCCCCTGCTCAAAGATGCTTTTGGCAGGCTGATCATTCCCGGCTCCCAACTGAAGGGGCGGCTGCGCCACGAGTGCGAGAAACTGGCCCGTGGCCTGGGCTGGGCCATTTGCCGCTCTCCCGACCCAGAGCGCATGTGTCCGCAGCGGGAGGGCAGCGCAGGAAATTTCCACCGCCCCGAATACCAGGTGGAGGGCTACGCCGGATCCCATTGTCTGGTCTGCCAGATATTCGGCAATCCGGCCCTGCCTGCCCGCCTGTGGGTGGAGGATCTCGTCTGCGAGGTGCCGCCAGCAGCTCTGGAACCAACCCTTCGCCCTGGGGTCACCCTCAACCGCCGCCGCCGCACCGCCGAGGATCAGCGGCTCTACCTCATTGAGACCTCTCCCGCGGCTGAGCTGACTTTTTCCGGATCCCTGCAGCTTTTGCCCGATTGCCCTTCCTGGGGCAAAACTCTCCTGTTGGCGGCCCTGCACCACCTGATCGCGCTGGGGGGCAGCAAATCCGCAGGTTTGGGCTGGCTGCACTGGGATCCTGGATCCCTGCAGGCTCTCCAGCCCACCGCAGCCGATTGGGCTTTCTTGGCCCAGGGAGGGAGCTGATGGAAGCCATTCAACTCACCCTAACGGCTCAGTCTCCCTTGGCCATCGGTCGGCAAAAGCCGGGCGGCTCCATCAGCGAGGCCCAGGATTACATTCCCGGCAGCGTGATTCGCGGTGCTCTGGCCGACCTCATGCTCAGCCAAACCCAACATCGCCCTGCCGAGGCGCTGGAAGGAGATTTGGCCGCCCTGTTTACGGCAGCTCGGCCTGCTGTGTTTACCCACGCCTATCCGGGATCCGGCAGCAAGGTCTTGCCGGCCACGGCCTTCAGCTCGAAAAACAATCCCGGCTTCCGCTCAGAGGCGGGCAAAACGGGGGTGTTCGACACGCTCCTGGATCGCTTCTGCTCACAGCGGCTGGGGATCCCGTTCGATCCCACAGAGCCGGACGGTTCCGGGGGAAGAGTGGAGCCCTTCGGGGGGTTCTACAGCCAGCAGGAGTCTGACCTGGGGCCCCGCTACGAACGAGCTGCTGTGTCCAAACGCCTGCTCACGCGGGTGGGGATCAACCGTCGCCGCGCCACTGCTGCCGACCAAATCCTCTACAGCCTAGAGGTGATGAACGAGGGCAAAGCCCGCCCCAATGGGCATCTGGAGCGCTCCCTTTTCAGCGGCTACATCTACCTGCGGGATCCCGAGCTGGCCGAGACCCTCACCCGCTACCTCAACGCCCACGCCCACCTGCTGCGCTTGGGAGGAGGGGTGTCGCGGGGATTGGGCCGGGTCAACGTCACGGCTCGGCGTCTGGCTGCTCCCCGGCCTTCCCTGGCCCAGCGGGTGGAAGCCTTCAACCAAAAGCTGCGGCAGCGCTGGCAACAATGGCAGGTGTTCGGGGATCCCTGGCAGCCCCTTCCGCCGGAGCGGCAGTATTTCTCCATTGGGCTGCAGTCGGGGGCCATTCTCAAAGAGCGCTGGCAACGCACCACCGTGCTCACCCCCCAGATGCTCCAGGAAGAGGCCAACTGCGAAGATGGATCCCTGGCTTTGGAGCTGGCCTTCAGCAGCTACGCCTATGTCTCCGGCTGGAACGCTGCCTGGGGTATGTTCAAAGATGTAGAATTGGTAACCACGCAGGGCAGCGTCTTTCTGCTGAGCACCACGCAACTGGAGCGTTGGATCCCGATTTTGGCGGAGATGGAATACTGGGGGATTGGCGAACGCACTGCTGAAGGATTCGGCCAAATCGAAGTTTGCAGTCCGTTCCATCATCATTTCTGGGAGAACCCGCTATGACCTTCGCCACCAGCGAGATCACATCGGAACAAGAGCTCAAGATCCAACGGCAAATCCGGCTGGCCGAAGATGATCTGGTCGCCAGAATTCAAGCCGCCTTGGATAACTTCAGAGGTCTCAACAGATTGGAAGAGGCCCAATATCGCAACCTATTGCACGTGGCAGCTTCCACCGAAAGCTCAGAGGTGATCAAGAACTTTTTGCGCTACCAGGTGGGGCGCGATGACAAGTGGGGGCGGGGCAAAGACTCTTTGGCAGAAGCCATCATCAAAGACATCGACAACTGGATTCATCAAAGGGCTATAGCCATCGCCAGGGAAGCCGGAATTGAAAGAGCATCCCCCAAAGTCAACGAGATCAAAATTGACTTGATTCGGCGCTACCTGGGCTATGGGGCCCGCTACCTCAAGTACAAGCGAGAGGGAGGAGGATCCTAGACCGTGACCTACAGCAGTTTTACCCTTGAGAGAGCCATTTCGACCTTTCAGCTCAGGTCAAGAATCATCCATGGCCTGTTTGCAGAGGTTCCACCGACTGAGTGCTCCGATTACTTGAAAATAACCCTAGATCGCTATCTCGGCTTGGCCACCTCGGTCAACAGCGAAAAAGCCCGCTCCGAGTTTATCATCGCCCCTGTGCTGGGAGAGGTGAAGTACCTATGTCGGGATCAAATCTCGCTGTTTTCCGGCAAGGAATTCAACGTGGATCCCGAGAGGGGGTTGGTGGGCCTATGCGACTACATCATTTGCCTATCCCCTCTCCAACTCTACATTCAAGATCCGGTGGTGATTATCGTTGAGGCCAAAAAAGAAGACTTGATCGGGGGTCTGGGCCAGTGCGTTGCCGGTATGGTGGGGGCACAGGTCTTTAACAAGAACTCCAATTCTCAAGTAGACAGTGTCTATGGAGCAGTAACCTCAGGAACCAACTGGCGATTTGCAAAACTCGAGGGTGACCAACTCTTTATCGATGACAGGGAGTACTTTATCTCAGAAATTGCTCAGATCCTAGGGATCCTCTTGAGTTTTATTAAGGGCTCCGTCTCGCTTCGGGAATGGCAAACCTCTGCAGTACAAGCCTTAACTTGAGCAGCCATTTGAGGGAACAATGTTCGACGTTTTCAAAAACCGCTTGGAAATCACCGGCACCCTCACCACCGTGACCGCTCTGCACATCGGGGTGGGCCGCTCCACCGAACCCATCGGCTCGGATTTGCCGGTTCTCAAGGATGCGCTGGGCCGTCCGCTCATTCCCGGCTCCAGTTTGAAGGGGGCGATGCGCTCTCGCCTGGAAAGTTTCTTGCGGGGCATCAACCCAGAGCTGGCCAGGGATCCCGGCGAATTGACCAGCAGCGAGCAATTTCAGATCATCAACCAAATTAAAAATGACTACAAAGGGGACGATGCGGCTCTGACTCAAAAGCTCATTGAGGCCACCGACTGGGTCTCGCAGGTGTTTGGATCCCCTTGGTTGGCCGGCAAGGTGCAGATCCGAGATTTGCCCGTGGTGCCGGAAGCCTGGTTTGGCCAGTACCAAGAGCGGGATGGCGTGGCCATCGATCGGGATACGGAAACGGCGGCAGATGGCAAGCTGTACGACTTGCAAGTGGTGCCTGCCAGCACCCCCTTCCGGTTTCATGCCGTCGTCGAAAATGCCGAGGAATGGGAACTGGGCCTCTTGGCCATTGGCTTACACCAATTGGAAACGGAACAGATCCCCCTGGGAGGGGGGCGCTCCCGTGGCTTGGGGGTTGTCCGCCTGCAGATCTCGGCAATCTATTGGTTCGACTCGGAAGGGGATCCAAGACGGCTGCTGGCCTACCTTCAAGAGCTGGTGGCCGGATCCCGACAGCCGCTCAGCCCGGAGCAGGCTGCCGCTTTGCGCCAAGACTGGGTGGAAGCCCTGGTTGCCAAATTAACAACGGCCTCTCAACGGCAATCGGTCGGCCCCCGCCGCTAGCCCTATTTCATGTCAGGAGGGATCCCGATGGTCTTCATGGACTCTACAACGGTTGGCGATACGGTCAGCGTTTTCCACCCCTATCGGTTGACAAACTGGACAGACTGCTTGCCGCCCCAAGCCCCTCAACCAAAAGCTCCTGTTCTGGTGTGAAGGATCCCAGGCTATGCACAAACGCTACGTTAACCATTGCACCCTCTGCCTCACCCTCAAGCCCGATGGCCCTGTTCTCATCAAGGCGGGCAAAGAAGGGGCTGACCCGACGAAGCCGGATATGGAGTTCGTCGAAACCTATCACGGCGGCGGGCGAACGGTCTATTTTCCCGGCAGCTCCCTCAAAGGGGCAATTCGCGCCCATGCGGAGCGCATCGTCCGAACGGTGGGCAGCGACAGACGTCCTGAGGGGGGAGGCTTCAAACTCTGGGCCAGCGATCCCCTCGACCAAAAGGCCAATCAATGGCTGGAAAAAATTGAAGAGCCCCACCAGGTTTACGCCCTTTCTTCCTTTACGGATCAGATGTTCGGCAACACAGCCATCGCCAGCCGGGTCCGCATCGAAGATGCCTATCCCAAGCCGGGAACCCCTCTGCGCCTGGAGGAACGTAATGGGGTGGCCATCGACCGCGTCTTCGGCTCAGTGGCGGTGGGGCCGTTCAGCTATCAAGTGTGCGTAGAGGGATCCTTTCAAACCAAGATCCACCTGAAAAACTTTACCCTGGCCCAACTGGGTCTGCTGGGACTGGCGTTGCGGGATCTGGATGAAGGCTGGTTTGGCATCGGCTTTGCCAAATCCCGCGGCATGGGCACCGTTCGGGTTGAGTACGAGTGGGCGGTGGTGGACTATCCGGGCTGCCTGGTGGATGAGGCAAACAAGCAGATTCGACTGCTGGGATCCCCCCTGACCTGGCCACAGGGATCCCTGTTGGGGGCGGGCGAATTTTTAACCCCCGAAGAGGCAGGCAAATACGGCTTCCCCAAACCCGATTGCCAAGCGGTGCCGGTGGGAGCGGAGCCAATGCCTTTGGGATTTGGGGCGCGGCTGACCTGGGATCAGACGTCTGAGGCCAAGGTGGAACATCTGCTCGCCACCGCCGTAAACAGTTGGGCCAAACTCCTGCAAGCGGAGGCCAAAGCCGTATGAAACCAGCCTACGTCGCCTCCCTCAAGATTCAAGATGGGGCAGAGTCCTCGCTTTCCCAAGTGCTCTCGGCTTGTTTTTCCACTTCTGAAAAAACCTACTCCTTTCTGCGCTGGCCCCATCGAGTCAGCGGCATTCAGGTGGGGATCCCGGCGGATCCCGTCTGTCCAGAGGGGCAAGTTTTCTCCCAACAAGGGGAACTGCGCTGGAAAAGCACCCCCCACGGCTGGGATCTGCTGTATCTGGGGATCCAAGCTCCCCCGGACTCCTTTATCCCTCTGCCGGGAGAGTGGCGGTGGGAGGATCACGCAGCCGACCTGTACGGATCCCAAAATCGAGAAACCCGCTTTCCCAAGCCCCTCAGCCATCCCCAAGATCTCAAGGTGGGCCAGCGCTACTTCCGAGATGAGCGAACTGCCCGCGTTCACTTTATTGCCCTGATTCCGAGGTGACCATGACCCCCCAAGGCCCTCGCCCATTGCCCAACCAGGCCGCATCTGCAAGATCGTCTGCCGGCAACAGCAGTCCAGGTGGAGGCAAACCAACCGTGTTTCCCAAACCCTACGAGCTGATCCCGTTTCCCACCCAGCGCCCCACGCTGGAGCGGCCCGCCGGCCACGCCCAGTTCCATCCCGATAGGTTGCACGGCACCCTCTTCCTCACCCTAACGGTGCAGACTGCCGTCCACATCTCCACCGGCCACTTGGCCTTGGGCAGCGATGTCGGGGTGAAAGGGATCCCGGTGCTCAAAACCATGACCACCACTCCCAACGGAAGGCTTAAAATCCAGGGCAGCTCCCTCAAGGGGGCCATCCGGGCCATGTATGAGGCGATCACCAACAGCACCCTGGCGGTGATGATGAGCCAGTACCGAAATCGGATCCCCCCAGAGCGGCACCCCTGCCGCAACAAAGAGCAGCTTTGTCCGGCCAGCCGCGTTTTTGGTGCTCTCAACTGGCAGGGATTGGTGGAGTTCAGGGATGCCATTGCCACCGGCACCGGATCGGGTGGCGGATCCCTGCCCCCGCTGTACCGTCCTCGCCCGGATCAGTGCAAAGCTTACTTTAAAAAGGAAAACGGCAAAGTCATTGGACGCAAGTTCTACTACACCCACAAAAAAGCTTTGCAGGGCAGTTCAAGGGGAACACCCACCCAGCAAGCGATGCAAAACACGGTTTTCAAAACCCAAATCCATTTCAAAAACCTCACCCCTGCTGAGCTGGGCACCTTGCTCACGGTCTTGGGGCAGGATCCCAACCATCCCATGCTGCTGAAGGTGGGGGGCGGTAAGCCCGTGGGCCTGGGATCCCTGCAGGTCACCCTCGACAAGATCGAGCGGCCCGGCAACCTAAAAGATCGCTACAGCCGCTACGATCCCCCAGAAGCCGATACCCTGGAAGGAAAACGCCTCCAAGCCTTTGTGCAAGAGCAAATTGGAGCTGCCCAGGGCTACATCTTGCCCGAACAACTCAAGCGATTGGCCGCCATCCTGAGTCCCACTGCTCTGCGCGAGCCGCCCACCGGAGTGTACTGAGGGTTCCCCCATGCTGTCAGACACTGTCGATCTCAGCCCCCAATCTTGGGATCTCGCCCACGGCATCGCCCTGACCTTGGCCAAGGAAAGGGTGGATGTCAACGAGTTGAGCAAATGCGTCGCCTATCTACGCTCGGTTGCCCATCACCCTGACGCGGGATCCCGCTTTTTCCGATTCACCGGCGAGCTGGTGCGGGAAAATGGCCTATGCCGTACCCAACAAACCAGAAGGTACCATCAGCTCATTGACGAAACCTGCAAAAGGTACTTGCAACCTCTGCAAGACAGGCCGGCGGAGATGCTGCAGATCCTGGGCTGGGCAGCCCGGCTGGCCCGCTACTACAAGGATGGAGGGATCCCCATTGGCGAGATTTCACCACCTCAGGGATCCCAACCCAACGACAACTCCGGTTGCAAGGACTCCGTTCCCCAAGGGGCGGGAAACAAATCCCAGGACGACAGACAACAACAAAACCATCAACACCAACAAGACCAGGCCCAGCATCAGGCCCGCAAAGCCCGCTTCCAGACCGGGCAAAAGCTGAAGGCCACCATCACCAACATCAAGGGCAACGAAGTCACCTTCCAGATTCTGGACACAGACACCAAGCTCACCCAGAAGAAGCCCAAACAGGCGGGATCCCTCTCGGTGGGGCAAGAGGTGCAGGTGGAAGTTCTGGATCTAAAGGAAGATGGCAGAATCCGCAAGGCCAAGCTGATTTGACCGCGAAGCGGGACGGAGCCCTTTCGCGAAGCAGGACGGAGTCCTTTCGCGGAGCGGGACGAGGTTCTTGAAAAGTTTGAGTTAACCAGCCATCCATGCAGACCATCATCATGACGGTGGGCACCTCCCTGCTCACCAACCCTGACAAAGATCTCCAACCGCAGCGTCCCTGGGTAGGACAAAAAAACATCGGGGATCCCCAGCGTGCTCTGGCTTGGATGAAAAAAGTAGACCTGGAATTGATCAGTGCCGAAACCAACACCTACTTGCGACTGGATCCCACCTCGAATGATGCCTTGATTTTGCTGCACTCAGAAACCCCCGACGGATTGGAGTGTGCCCAGATTTTGAAGCTCTTTTTTGAGCAAGAGCTGGGTCAGCAGCAGGTCTCTTTGGTTCCCCTTCCCGGCATCAACTACGAGCTAGAGGGATCCTCACTGGAGCGGATGGCCGAGCTGTTGAAACAGTTGGCAGAGAGCGCCAGGGGGATCGTCACCTTTGCCGCTACCGGCGGGTTTAAAGCCCAAGCCATGATCATGGCCGTGGTGGGCAGCCAATTGGGGGTCCCGGTTTGCTACATCCATGAGCAATACAAATCCCTGGTCTACTTGCCCTACCTACAGCCGCAAGTTCAGCCCCGGATCCCACGGGCAGATCTCCCCGATTCAGGCCGAGATCGCTCCCAGATCATCCAAATCCGAAGCGATGCCAGCCATCACCGACCCCGCAGTTGGGCCAAAGTGGAAAGACTCCTGCGAGACATTCCCTGGGTGGATCTGGTTCGATACGATCCACACGCCTACGCTGCCCCCAAAAACAGCGTCAAAGCCTCAAACCGCAAGACCGAAGATGGCCGCCACATTCTGTGGATCCACCTCCACGAGAGCCAGGACACCCACCTCGCTGTCAGAGTAGAAACCACCGGCTACACCCCCGAGCACCTAGAGCTGGCTGCCACCGAATTGCGGCAACGCTTGGGCCGTCTGCTTTGAGTGTTTCCATTAATTCCACTTCCCCGAAGGGAAGCGACTCCGCCCCATTATAACCCTTACCCAGAGCGGGATCCAGGGGCCTAGATCGACAGGGTCTCGTTTAAGGACTCCGTCCCGCTGGCGCGAACGGCTGCAATTTCCCCTTATTTTTCTCCGCCGAGGGGCCTGAAACCCTTGCCCAGAGCGGGATCGACCGGGTCAACGGAAGAATCAGGGTTTGAGGCTTGTCGCCGACCCTGTCGCTAACCATGTTGGTGTAGAAATTAACATGGATCCCTGTGTGGAGGTTGCTGGGGAGCTGCTCCTGAGACGCTGAAGTAGGGGGCCAATGGAGCGAAAAAAGGACTCCGTCCCGCTGGCGCGAAAGGCCTCCGTCCCGCTGGCGCGATGAGAGGCTAGGGAGCAACGACATAGCGATCTTGGGAGAGGCGCTCGTTACCCCGATACACGCTCACCTGCAAATGCTGGGGATCCAGCCGGTGCCCCTCTACACGGATGGGTGGGATCCTCAGGGCGTGGCGGGATCCCCGTCCCAGCACGGACACAATCAGGTTTGGGCCGCGGATCTGAACTCGTAGGCGCACCGGCCAGGGGAAAGGGTTGCGCAGCTTGAGGTCGGCCAAGCCGTACCAAACGGTGGCATCTAAGCCAGGGGGCACCGACTCTACCTGCCGGTAATGGGGGTGCCTCTCCACCACCTCCAGCCCTGCCAACAGAGCGGCATTGTAAAGGCTAGAGGACACCTGACAGATTCCTCCCCCAACCGAATCCAGGGTTTCGGCCACCATAAACACCGGCGCGGGCACATAGCCTCGTTCCAGGCTGCGCGGCCCCACCACTTGGTTGAAGGAAAAAATCACTTCTGCCTGTTCCCGTGAGCGTGTCGCAGGCATGATGTAAACTCCATCCAGGCTTTGGACGGCTCGGCGAATGTTGTGGAGTTGAGAAGGAGTGCGCTCCTGCAAAGAAGTAACGTATTGGCTTAGGGTTGTTGGCGTGGGATCCGTCCACCACAAGGCCAGAAGGGCCAGTAGCGCCCCCACCAGCACAGCCAACCTCCGCAGGTCAACCCTTCCTCTCACCTCACACCTTGCCCGTCAGAAGGGGTTTCAAGGACTCCGTCCGAGTAGCGCGAGCGGGCAGTTGGCGGGAACCGGTCGCAATCACCAGCTCTTGGGCGCGGGTACCTGCCGGCAACGTGCGGGATGGGCGTAGGGCCACCAGAGCAGAGCCTTGAGCATCCACCTGAAAGTCACCACAGTGGAGGAACTCGCCATTATCCAGCTTGAGCCAGAGGGAGTAGCGCTCCCCCGCCACCGGTTGGGGCAGATCCCGTGCGGCCAAGATAACCTCCTGCCAGTCTCCTGGGCGAAACAGCACATTGGCCGTCCCCACCTCCCCCTGCAAATGCACCAGACGGGATCCCGGCTGTTGCAGGAGATGAGACAATGCTCGCACCGGCTCTAACTGGGCTAGTTGCAGTGCTTGCCGCAGTCGCCAGTTGTCTAAGCTGAGCAGAACCAAAATTGCCGCCACCAAGCCTCCCAGCCAGCGCCACCCCACCCCAAAAGCAGGCAGTGGAGAGTGAAGGGGGACTGCCATCTCCTGCTCGCGTAAGCCGATAGCCCCCACCTCTGCCATCACCTTATCGCGCAAGCTGGCAGGCGGGAGTACTCCTGGCAATCCGTAGGGCAACAATTCCAAGGTTTCTTGCAAGGCTTGCAGTTCGGCCACCAGCCGAGGGTCTTGGGTTAGGCGTGCCTCTAGAGCACTCGCCTGCTCGGGAGACAAGTCCCCCAGCAGATAGCCGGCCAGTTCTTCCCGTTCCTCTGTTAAAGGGGGCGAGGTGGATAAGGACTCCGTCCCGCCGACGCGAAAGGACTCCGTCCCGCTAACGCGATCAGACATGGCCATCCCGACACCAGAACTCAACTCCAAACCTAGGACTCCGTCCCGCTAACGCGAAAGGACGCGGTCCCGCTAACGCGAGCAGAAACCCAGAAGGGCGCGCAGGGATCCCCGCAATTTGCAGAGAGCTTGGCGAGAGCGGGTCTTAACCGTCCCCAACGGGATCCCCAATTGGCGAGCAATGTCCGCCTGGCTCAACCCTTGGTAATAGAGCAACTCCAGGATCTGCCGTTGGTTTTCGGGCAATTGGCTGAGGGCCGCTTGCACCGCTTGCCGCCGCTCCTCGATGGAAACCTGCTCAAAAGGGAACCGAGTCTTGCTAAAGGACTCCGTCCCGCTAACGCGAACGGCGCTGAGAATGGTCTGCCAGCGTTTCAAAAGAAGTTGGTGGCTGCCCTGAGAACGCAGACGGTCAATGGCCCGCGAGCGGGTCAGGATGCACAAAAAACTGCTCAGGGATCCCCGCCGCTCGCGCGACTCGGACGGAGTCCTTGGATCACAGCCAACCTTGCGCCACAGCTCGACAAACACCTCCTGAGTCAGGTCTTCTGCCTCGGCCACGTGGCCCAGGATCTTGAAGGCCAGCCCATAGACCAAGCCGGCATAGCGATCGTAGAGCGCAGCCAGAGCAGCAGGTTGCCCCGCCTTGAGCGCTTCCATCAGCTCCCAATCGGCGCGGGATGACCAATCTCTCACCCGCTCACGCCAGCGGGACGGAGTCCCTGGTTGCTCACCCATGCTACACCCAGTTTCGCCCCACACAACTAGAGGATAAACCTGCCCGATCGCGCCAGCGGGACGGAGTCCTTAAGTCTACCCCCTCAGCCACGACGGGCCGCCCATTCCAGGCTGAGCAAGGCTGTGTTCACCAGCAAGGCCAGGGATCCCACCGCCAGGGATCCGGCCCAGATCTTGTCGTAGCGACCGGCCTGGGCAATGCCATCGAACAGCAGGGTTCCCAGTCCCCCTGCCCCAAACTTGGCGCCCACGGTGGCAATGGCAATGGCCACAATCGCCGCCAGCCGCAGCCCTGCCAAGACAATCGGCAGCATGAGCGGCACCTGCACCTGCCACCACCGTTGCCAGAGGTTCATCCCCATGCCCTTGGCCGCTTCCAGGATGGCAGGCTCGACCGAGCGCAGGCCCACGCAAAAATGGCGCACCAAGATCACCTGCGTGTAGATCACCATCGCCACCACCACCGAGCGGGCATTGAGGCCAAGCCAGGGCACCAACAAAATGATCAAAGCCAGGCTGGGCACTGTGTACAGGATGCTGAGGATCCCCATGACCAGCAGGGCCAACCAGCGCACGTGGTGAACCAGCAGAGCCAGCGGCACCGCCAGCACCACCGCCATGCCCAAGGTCATCCCCACCATCGCCAAATGCTCTTGGGTGAGCTGCCACATCAGGCCGGGGTGGTTGAGGAGATAGCTCACGCGGATCCCCCCTCCAGCATGGCCAAGCTGCGAATGTGATCCAAGGTCAAAACGCCGATGGCCCGCCCGTCTTCCCACACCGTCAGGGCTGCCGCCCCTGTGCGCAACAGCAGGGACAAGGCTTGCCGCAAAGTGGCCTGGGGCCTCACCATCGCTCCCTCTTGGATTTTGTGGTTGTGCGGGATCCCGGCCATCGCCGTTTCCACCCGCAGCACACTCAGTTGCCGCACCATGTCATCTGCCCCCAGCAGTTCCTTAACAAAGGGAGTAGCCGGTTGGGTGAGCAGCCGAAAGGGAGTGTCGAACTGCACCACCCGCCCCTTCTGCATCACCAAAATGCGATCCGCCAGGCGCAGCGCCTCCTCCACATCGTGGGAGACGAACAGGATGGTTTTTTTCAATTGCCGTTGCAGGCGCAGGATCTCCTCTTGCAGCTTGCTGCGGGTAATGGCGTCGATGGCCCCAAAGGGCTCGTCCATCAGCAGCAGCCCTGGATCCCCGGCCAGCGCCCGCGCCAGCCCCACCCGCTGCTGTTGTCCACCCGACAGTTGGGCAGGGTAGCGGTGGCGGTACTCGTGGGGGGGCAAATTAACCAAGCTGAGCAGCTCGTCCACCCGCTCGCGGATGCGCTCCTTCGGCCACCCCAAAAGTCGCGGCACTACCGCCACATTCTGGGCCACCGTCATGTGGGGAAACAGCCCCGATTGCTGGATAACATAGCCGATCCGCTGCCTCAGAGCCGTGATGGGAAACTGGCGGATATCCCGCCCGTCCAAGCGAATCTGCCCCTGGGTGGGATCCAGCAAGCGATTCACCATTTTCAGAAGGGTGGTTTTGCCGCAGCCAGAAGGCCCCAAAATGACCACCAACTGGCCCGACTCCACGGAAAAACTGCACTCGTCCACAGCCGGCTGGGAACTGTGGGGAAAGCGCAGCGACACCCGCTCGAACTCAACGGTGCTCACCTCAGGGCCTCGTGCAAGGGCAAGATTATTTCTTCAGGATGCCGGCTTCCACCAAGAAGGCTCTGGCCACCTCCGCCGGCTCCTTGCGGTTGCCGCTCACCTCGTAGTTCAACCGCTGCATCACCTCATCCGTCAGCAGAGGGGAGAGGGCATTCAAAGCAGCGGCAATGCCGGGGTTGGCCTCTAGGGTGTCCTTGCGCACCACCGGCGCCACCTGGTAGGGGGGGAAAAGCTGCTTGTCATCCTCCAGCAGCACCAGGTCAAAGGCGGCAATTTCTCCATCGGTGCCGAAGGCCACTGCCACATCCGCTTCCCCATTGACCAAGCCCTGGTAGCGGAGGCCGGGATCCACTGCTTTGTAGGCCTTGAGCCGGAAATTACCGTAGACGGCTTGGATCCCAGGTAGGCCATCCTCGCGGGCTTGAAACTCCGGCGGCCCGATCATCACCAGCTCGCCCGCTTTGGCCACCATGTCCGAGATGGTGGCGATGCCCAGCTCAGCCGCTCTAGTTCGGGTCATGGCCAGGGCCTGAGTGTTGTTCATGGGGGCGGGATCCAGCCAAATCAATCGGAACCGGCTCTCGTACTCGCGGGCCACCGTCGCGTACACCTCTGCCGGGTCGCCGCTGGTGGGCAGTTTAAGCACCGTCAGCAGGCCGGTGCCGGTGTACTCGGGGTAGAGATCGATCTCGCCGCTCAACAAGCCCGCATGGGCTACCGGTGTTCCGCCCAGGTTGAGCTTGCGCTCCACCGTGAACCCTGCCGCCTCCAGGGCTAAGGCGTACATTTCCCCCAAAATAAACTGCTCGGTAAAGTCCTTGGAGCCGACGGTAATGGGCTTGGCGAGGCCCCCTAAGGACTCCGTCCCGCTGGCGCGATGGGGAGTGAGAACAAGAACCGCCAGCCCCGACAGGGCCAGCAAAGCCAAGCGACGAGTGGTTTTCAGCATAGGCAAGGGGAGAAGGGATCCCAGGCTAATGACAAGAGGCCCTGCCGAGAGCGTTCCGGCCTGGGCCAGGAAGTTTCGACTGTTAAGTCACCATTAAACCATTATTTTCCCTGAGCCGTAACTGCAAGAACCAACCGTAGAGATCGCCAGTACGGTCACTGCAAGTTGGTTTGAAATAGCCCAAGTGTAAGGACTCCGTCCCGCTGGCGCGATGAGAACAACCCTGCTGTGTCGCTGGGGTCAAGGACTCCGTCCCGCTGGCGCGATCAGCCTCCGCTGGGGGCCGGGAAAGAGCCTGTTACCGCGCGGATCTTCTGTCTCCGCCCGGCTCGCTCGATCTCCAGCTCCAGGGTGCTGCCCACCTCAGTGCGCTCCACCTCCTGTTGCACCTGATCGGCTGTGGTTACGGCACGACCATTGATGGAGAGAATGACATCCCCAGACCGCAGCCCTGCCCGTTCCGCTGGGGATCCCTGGATGACTTCGCCAATCAGTACACCCTGATCCACCGTTATCAAAATGCGGCTATTGGGATCCTGGTTGAGGCGCTCCTTCAGCTCTGGAGTCAGCGTGAGCATGCGGATGCCCAGGTAGGGGTGATCCACCTTGCCGCGAGTGATCAACTGATTGGCCACCCGCTGGGCCGTCTCAATGGGGATGGCGAAGCCCAACCCTTGCGCTCCCTGGATGATGGCGGTGTTCACCCCTATCACCTCCCCTTGAGCGTTGAGCAGCGGGCCGCCGGAGTTGCCGGGGTTAATGGCCGCATCCGTTTGGATAAAAGATACCCGCTTGTCAGGCACCCGAATCTCCCCGCTGGAACGGCCCAAAGCGCTGATGATCCCAGCCGTAACGGTGTTATCCAAACCCAGGGGGTTGCCGATGGCAATGGCCCAATGGCCCGGCTCCAGGGTTTCCGAGCGCCCCAGCTTCACGGTCGGCAGGTTCTGGGCGTTGATCTTCACCACGGCGATGTCCGTAACCGGATCCGAACCGATTACCTGCCCATCAAAGCTGCGGGTATCCTTGAGCGTCACCGTTACCTTGTCGGATCCCTCGACCACATGGGCATTGGTGATGATCTGGCCGTCTGGGCTGATGATGAACCCAGAGCCGGTTCCCTGCTGTCGCCGCTGCCGAGGGATGGAAGGGATCGCTTGGCCAAAGAAATCCCGGAAAAAGGGATCGCTGAAAAACTCCTCCGGAAAAGGGGCAGGGGCGCGCACCGTCCGCTCAGCATCGATGCGAACCACCGCCGGCCCCACCTTTTGCGCCACATCGGCGATGAAATTCAGGTTCAGTTGGGGCGGAGTTGCCGTCGTCTGGGCAGATACCCCCTTGCCCCCCACCAGAGCCGCTCCCAGCCCAATGCCCAGCAGCACCAGCAGCACTGACGAGAGAAGAGACTTCCAAGTGGAGATGGCAAAAGGCTGGAAAGAGGATTGAGCAGGTTGGGCGGAAGCTTCTGACCCGGGAGAGGGCTGGCCCGGCATGGATGTTCTGCGCTTCATAGCTACAAGAAGAGGGTTGGGATGCTGCAAGACTTCGGCCCCACGCAGGGGGAGAAACCTAGGGCCTAATCTAACATGGACAGCAGGGATCCCAGAGTGGGCAACCCTAGCGTTTTTCCGTACTTCTATCTGGAGCGAAGAGCAGCGGAATCTGCTCACCTGAGGTAGCCCATTTCCATTCAGTTGGCTTTGATCAAGATAGGTAAAAGATAGGTAAGGCCCGAAAGGCTCCCGGTTTTGTCCGGTTTGCAGCTAGCGTAGGAATGATGAATGGGGGTAAGACCATGACCAACCCAGCCAGCCGCCTGTTGGCTCCTCTGCTTGGCGGATTGCTCTCAGCGCAGATGGCCGCCCCAGTTTTGGCCCAAATGGGGCCCTTGCCACCACCGCCTGCCGGTGAGGGATGGCGTCCTGTGAATCCTCGCCCCCTTCCCCCTGGCCCTCAACCCCTGCAACCTGGCCAGCCCTTTCAACTGCAAACCACGTTGCTATTGCGCTCTGGGGATCTGATCCAGGCGGTGCATCGCTCCCCAGAAACCCTCTTGATTGCCCCTGGGGAAACCCGCGCCGTCAGCCTTAGCTTGGATACCCCTCTGCGGGACATCTACGGCAACACGGTCGTCCCGGCGGGGGCCGTTTTGGAAGGCCAATTTCAGCCGGTGAGCGGCGGCACCCAGTTTGTCTCGCGGGCTTTGATTTTCAACGGCCAATCCTACCCCCTCTACGCTCAGAGCCAGGTTATCCCGCTGCGCAAGGATCCCCGCCACACTTCCGGGGAAGCGATTGTGCAAGATGCCTTGATTGGGGCAGCCGCAGGAGCGATTTTGGGGGGCCTCTTCGGCGACCGGGTGATCTCGACGGAGAAAGTGCTGGGCGGAGCGGCGGCAGGGGCTGTCATCGGCAATGTGACGGCACCGGAAGTGGCGGTGATCGACGCCAATGCCAACTTGACGCTGACGGTCACCCAAGATTTTCAGCCCTACCTGCCCTAGCGAGCTTCTGAAAACAGCTCTGGCCAGGGATCCCTTTCTAGGGACTGGCCGTGAGCCGATCCAAAATCTCCTCGTGGGAGAGGCCCTTGCGCACCCATTCCTCGCAGTGGTGCAGCCGCTGAGCCGTGCCGATGAGGAAGCGGTTGAGGTCGGCCCCTAGGGATTCGCAGGTGGTCTGCACGCAGATGAGATCCCGCCCCGAAAGCAATGAGAAGAGGCTGGCCAGCATTCCCGCCTCCAAATATCCGGCAGGCTCTCGCCGTGCAGAAGGTTCCTCCGGGTTGAAGCTGGCGCGAGCGGCCAGGGCAAACCCGGAATGGCGGATCCCGGCCTGAACCAAGCCGTGGTCGGCGGCGGAAAAATCCAGCTCCAGGCGTCCCCAACCGTGGGTGGCCCAGAGGTCGCTGAGGGCATCCAGGAAGATCCCCATCGGCAATTCCTGCAGCGGCTGCTGGTAGTAGCCGGAAAGCTCGTCTTCAATACGGCGGAAAAACGCCTCTCCCCAATCGCGGCCACAGTTGTAGAGAATGACGCGGGTGGCTTGGCCAGTTTCATAGCGCAGGCCGGAGTAGAGAGCTTCCAGCAGGGGCATGGGAAAGGCCGCCAAGCGGTATCCTCCGCGGCTGTAGAGCAGTCCGGTGTGGATGTCAGGGCGGATGTAGTAGGCAGGGCTAAAGCAGTGCCCAGGCAAGATCTGGTCTTGCAGAATCTCTTGCAGGGTAGTCATGGCTATCTCACAGGGGGATGGACGGATTTGAGGGCGGCTGGAACTTGGCCTTTTGGAGTGAAGGGATGAATGTCCGGTGGATTGGCAAAACTAGGGAATCCATTGAGGGCGAATGGACTCAGTTAACCAGCATGGATTTGGCCAAAAGCAGATAAGGGCGGATCATTTCGCTCTCTTCTGCTCCAAAGATGTGGGTCAGGGAGTCGAGCATCAACTTGTAGGCGGGCTGGCAGTGGTCGCGCATCTTGAAGGATTTCAGGATCGTCTCCAGCCAGTAGAGCAATTTATCCCTCAGGTAGTCTTCGTCGTTGAGCAGCATGGCCATGCAGCAGTAGCGCCACACCATGCTCAGATCCCGGCGGCAGCGCTCCCAGGCCAGGTGACCATGCTGGCGGATTAAATTCGGCATCATCGGCTGAAACTTCTCCATCACCCGATCCAGCAGCTCTTGTTCTTTGGCCTGCAGAACCTGGTAAAGGCGGACCCGCTTCGGGATCCCTTCCACGTAGGCGTGTAGAGTTTTCAACTCATCTGGGCGCAGATAGCGGCCTTCGCTTTGTTGCATCAGCTCGGCAACCCTTGAATTCATAGATAGAGCCTCCTTCAGTGGGCTTCACACAAACATTTCCGCCAAGGTGAGAGCCCTCTCCGGCGGAACTGTGGGCAGGTCAACCTCCATCTCAGAAGAAGAAGGGGAAGGAGATTGGGCCTGAGAAGTGGCGCAGACAGCTTGTAGCTCTTGCCAGTAGGGGGCAAGCAAACCCTGCTGATCCGCCGGCAGGGATCCCTGAACCACTGCCCGTAGCTGAGCGAGCGCTTGCGGCAACCCTAGGTACTGTTCCATCGCACCAAGAGTTACCTGCTGCACAGGGGTGGGATCCCCTATCAACAGGCTCAGGCCCAGGGAGCGCAAGCAAAAGGCCAATTGACGAGCCAAGAGGCGCTGAGCCGGGGTTAGAGAAGGTTCTGCCCCCTCTCTGGCGGGATTGCTGCTGGGCAACGCTGTCGCGACGGGGGTTGGCCCCTGCTGTTGCAAAACCTTTTGGATCCAGGTCAGCTCTTGCTGTTGTAAGACTTGGTAGAGCTCCAGCCGTTCTTCAAAAGAGAGCGAGTAACGAATCAGGTCTTGCAGATCGTCGGGTGTTAGGTAACCCCCTTCTCGATCGGCAATGCGCTCCGGCCAAGAGTGAAGGTCATCCATGGGTGAAGTCTCCTTAAAAACAGAGGGCAAAACAAAACCGAGATCCCTGAACAAACCAGAGCTAGAGCAAAGCTCCGCCAAACAAAGCGGCAAAATCCTCAAGAGTAAAGGGATCCTCCGCTGGCAATTCCGGCAGCGGCTCTGAGCGTGGGCGGATGCCCGACCAATTGAAGCCGGCAAAAAACTGTCCCACCGATTGGGCAAAGAGCATGGGGGACTGCGGCGGCGGCTCTTGAGCAAAGGGAGCCTTGGCCGGGGGTCGGTTATCCCAGTTCAACCCCTGCAAAAAGACCGCCAGGGGCTGGGTTAAGTCCAGATCGGTGTCTAAGTTGAAGGTGACCATGGGCGTTTCTCCAAAGTGTCGAGGGATCCCAGAGAGCCTTCAAAAGCCACAAGCAAGCCTCACAACTGGTGCAAACGCTGCTCGATCTCGCGGGCGCTGGCCCCTTCGGTGATCCAAAAATTGGCGGCATCAATGCGTTCTTGCCCGCCCAACAGGAACTTGCAGTAGGTTTCCCCCATGGCGTAGCACTGGATCTCGATGCAGGCCAGCTCGCGGGAAGTCATAGCGGTGAAAAACCCGGCAAATAGCCCGGCATAGAGATGACAAACCGGCTTGCCCACATCCCCAAGGGTGCGAGCCACCATCGAGTCAAACAAGTTGATAAACAGGAAGCCTTTTTGTTTGGATTCGGTTTCCACCTCCCACTTGCCCCAGCCCTGAGCCGTAAAAGGCCACCACCAAGTCTCCAGCAAAAACAAAAGGTTGGACTGTTTTACGCCAATCCCATACTCCCGCTCGTACCACTCGGAGAAGTGCTTGGCATCGCGGATGCCCCAATCTCTGCCAATGGTGTACATCACCGCCGCCGAAGCATCTCCCACTTCCCGTTCCAGGCCTGTTTGCAAGCCCACAATAAAGTCTTCGCTGAGCAGGAGATTTTGCGTGTTGTTCCAGTCGATGATCGTGCCCTGATCTCGGTTGAAGCGGAAGAAATCGCGGTAACTGTAGTGGGCATGCTTGTCGCGGCCCACAGGCATGGTGACTGCAGGACGGGGATCCGGTCGAGATGTGGTGGCCATGGCGCTCTCCTGACAAAAAACAGATGAGTCTAGATCGCGATGCAACAGGATTCGGTGGGATTTAAGGGATCGATAATCGAGTCAGACGATGCAAATGGGCCAATGAGCCAATGAAATGAATAGCTAAACATTTGATAAACTTAGTCGGCTATTCGAGGGATCCAACATTGTTCAACTCTTGTTTGATTGTTTATAAAACAACACCTGCCGAGCTCAAGGGATCCCTGAACATCGACAATCCATCAAACTTCCCGAGTTTGGGCAAGTGTACTGCCGATGATGCGGAAATCTTCATTTTCTAGCTGCTTAACGGTAGAGCGAGTGATGATCTTGCCCTGCTCCACCAAAACCCTCCCCGTCCGTGGGTGCAGCAGGTCTTGTTCGGCCCGCCGACCGATGAGCACTTCGATATCCCTCAGCGAGTTCACGTACATCCCCGGCGGCAGCTCCACCACCACGCCATCGGAAACCACCCTGGCCTGGCAGGCCAGACGAGAATTGCTGCGGGCGCTGGTGATCACTTCCAGAGTTTTTGCTTCGCGGGGGGTGATGGGGGTGAGACTATCCATCCCCTCTTTCACGTAAACATGACAGGTGGCACAGATGCCGCGACCACTACATTCCCGCGAGACATGCAGCTCCTCCGACAAAATAGCCGACAGAAGATTGCTGTAGGTATCGACCTCTGAGACGCGAGATAAAGGCTCTAGCCGGATTTGTTTAACCATAGATGGGATCCAAACGCTAAGGGCAGGCAAGAAACCCCGGCGGGCAAGATCTACTGCAAAAGCAACGCAAACAAATCACAACAATTAACTCCCTTCCCTGCAGTCCTTCTGCAGGTCTACGGCAACACCTGATTTCCCAGTCGATTAAAGTTAAATGTAGGTCACCTCAGATGATGAGTCCCGCACAAGCAACTCTGGGGAAGGCTATATTCTTTACTTTATTTTGGATTTGGATGAGGTCATCTTGGATGAAAATGTCATAATCCTTAACTACGGATAAACACGGAATCTTTTTATCGCCCAGAAAGCCACAAAGTGAAATCACGTAAATCAGAGCCAACGACAATCCTTTTGTAAATATTTATCGCGGATCTACGTCGGTTGTTCTATCGTCAAGGTAAATCTCAAGTAGGCTCTTCATAGTCTTTTGTTGGCAGTTTTGTTGCAGAGGGATGTGCTGAAGTCCGCCGTAAAAGCGTATCGAGCCATTTGCTATTCCCTTCATAATTTCTTTAAAGTAGTCCCCCATTTTGTCTGTAAATCGATCTTTTCTGTTTTTGTTGGCTTCGTCGATTGGGAGCTAGGGTTATGGAATCGCGCCAGCGCCGGCAGGATCCGCAAACGTTGCAAAACCTGTTGCGGGCCGCCTATCAGCAGCTTTTGGAACGCCAGCCCTACCAGCACGAGAAAGCGGGAGAACTGGAGAAAATCGAGCAGGACTTTCTCCGCGGGCGGATTGGGATCAAACGTTTGGTTCGTCAAATCGGGGGATCCTGTCTTTATCAGCGGCTGTTTTTCAGTGCCGGCTGCAACACCCGCTGTGTAGAGCAGGGCTTCAAGCACTTTTTGGGACGGGCCCCGGCCAGCAAAGCTGAGGTGGCCACCTACCACGATATTCTGGTGCATCACGGCTTTCAGGCCATGGTCAATGCCTTTATCGACTCGGAGGAGTACCGCCACCAGTTCGGCAACGACCATCTGCCCCACCCCCGCCAACGGCTGAGCGGCCACCCACCTTTGGCCTACTTGCTGACAAACCAAATGCACCGGCGCCACGGGCTGGGGATACAGGGATCCCCGCTTTTGCACAGTTTGGCGGCGATGGAAGTGGGGATCCCTTAGGCAGTGGGGCCGGGGAGGAAGTCGAGGGTATAGGCTTGGCGAACCTCCAGACCCGCTGCGCCGATCCCCAGGGCCACCATCTCCTGAAAGTAGGTTTGCCAGCGCTGGTGGGTCATGGCGCCGATCCCCAGCGTGGCGGCATCTCCACTGGTGAGAAGGCCGTAGTCTTTTAGGGCTTGGTGGGCGTAGGCCAGGAGGGCCTCGCTCATGTTGGGGTTGTCTTGGCGGATGAGGCGATTGCCGGGGCGGGGATCCTCTAGGTAGCTCTGCCAGCCCTGGATGGAGGCAGCTACAAATTTTCGCACCTGCTCCGGGTGCTGTTCGGCAAAGGGGCGGGTGGTCTCCAGGGTGGTGGCGTAGGGGGAATAGCCGTAGTCGGCCAGCAGAAAAACGACGGGATCAAAGCCCCCCTCCTGGCGCACGCGGAAGGGCTCGGAGGTCACATAGCCCTGCTGGGCAGAAGACTTGTCCAGCAAGAAGGGCGTGAGGCTGAGGTTGTAGGGGCGCTTCTGCTCGTCGGTAAAGCCAAATTTGGCCCGCAAAAAAGGCCAGTAGGTGAGGTTGGCCCCCGGTGACACCCAGATGGGCTTGCCCCGCAGGTCTTCCAGGCGCTCGATGCCCACCCCTGGATGGGCCAAGAGACACTGGGGATCCTTCTGGAAAAAGGCGGCCACGGTGAGAACAGGGATCCCAGCTTGCAGAGCCGCCAGAGCGTCGGGGCTGCCGCCGAGCACAAAATCTGCCGCTCCCCCGGCTAGCAGTTGCAGCACGTTAACCGCCGTTCCCCCCATGCGGATTTCCACCTGCAGACCGTAGTCGGCGTAGATGCCGGTGGCCAGGGCTTGGTAAAAGCCGCCGTGTTCGGCCTGGGCGTACCAGTTGGTGACCAGTCGCAAGGGCCCGGATCTGGCCGAAGAGGGGCGGGAGCCCGCTCCTACTGCTAGCAGAGCAGCTCCACTGGCCAAAAAACGCCGCCGCGGCCAAGGCTCTGGAGTTACACCGGACATAGGCAGGGATCCTCAGGCGGCCACGCTTTCAGTATCTCGCAAGTAGACCAGTTTTTCCTCAGGCTGGCCACCCCTTGGAAGAGGAGCTGTTGGGAGGCGTCTTCGATTTATATTTGCAAAGCAAGCGGGATCCCCTTCTTACAAGGGGCAAGATCGACATTCCAAGGGGTAGGGCATGGGCAAGGTGTATCTAGTGGGGGCAGGGCTGGGCGGGCGGGCGGGCCTGACGCAGGGAGCACTGGAGATCCTACGGCAGGCTGAGGCTATCTGGATCGACGAGCTGGTGGATGAGCGCTTGTTGGCAGAGTTGCCGCCGCAGGCGCAGGTGTGGCGACGCTCTGGGCCAGGAAGCCTCCAGGAGGGCATCCACTGGCTCATCCAGCGCTGCCGAGAAGGCAAACAGGTGGTTCACCTCAAGTCAGGGGATCCCTTGATCTTTGGCCGCGCTCGCGAGGAGATCCAAGCCCTTAGGGAGGCGGGCTGTCCCTTTGAGATTTGGCCGGGGTTGTCGTCGGCCCTGGCTGGCCCCCTCTGGGCAGGGATCCCCCTGACCGATAAGCACTTAAGCCGCGTTTTTGCCGTGCTGACTGCCCACGATCTAGAGGCCTTGCCCTGGAGCGCCCTGGCCCAGTTGGATACTTTGGTGATTTTGATGGGATCCCGGCAGCGACAGCACATTGGCGCACGGCTGGTGGAGTCTGGGATCCCGGCAGACCGACCGGTGGCCTTGATCTGGGGGGCGGGGCAAGCAGAGCAGCAGGTGTGGGTGGGCACCTTGGCCGAGCTGCAGCAGGGGGAGAGTCAGGCAAAGTTGCCGGGCCTACTGGTGGTTGGGGAGGTGGTGCGGCTGCGGCAGGACTTTTTGCCGGGGATCCCACCCTTGCCGCCACCGGCTCCTTTGGCAGGCAAGACGGTGCTGGTTACCCGTTCCGAGGGGCAATCGCCAGCTTTTTGTGAGTTGCTGCAGGCCCAGGGGGCGCGGGTGCTGGAGATGCCGACCCTGGTGATCCAGCCGCCCACGAGCTGGGATCCCTTGGATACAGCCATTGCCAACCTGGAACAATTCGACTGGCTGCTGCTGACCTCTGCCAATGGAGTGCAGGCTTTCTTTGAGCGGCTGCAGCGGCAGGGGCGAGATAGCCGAGCACTCCACTCCCTGCAAGTGGCGGTGGTGGGATCCAAAACCGCTTCCGTGCTGGCCCAGTACGGCATTCGCCCGGATCTGATGCCCTCCGAGTTTGTGGCCGAAGCCCTGCTACCCATTTGGCCGCAGCCAGTGCAGGGGCAGCGCATCCTCTTTCCCCGCGTTGAGTCAGGAGGGCGGGAGGAGCTGGTACAGGGGTTGCGGCAGCGAGGAGCAGAGGTGGTGGAGGTGGCCGCCTATCAGTCCGCCTGTCCAGCAGCAGCGGATCCCCAGGTCCTGGAAGCTCTTAAAGCCCACCAGGTGGACATCCTCACCTTTGCCAGCTCCAAGACAGTACAGCATTTTGCCCACTTGATCCAGCAGGCAGGGCTAGGCCCTGAGATCTGGGATCCACCCGTGCAGATTGCCGCCATTGGCCCCAAGACGGCCGCAACCTGCAAGGCTGCATTTGGTCGAGTGGACATCGCAGCCCAGGAGTATACTTTGGAAGGATTGGTGGAAGCCCTCATCCAAGCGACCAACCGTTCTACCTAGCCTTTTCAGGCCGTTCGCGGTAGCGGTGCAGAGTACCCAGGTGCTCCTCATAGTGAGCCCCCATCAGCCAAACGGAACTCTCCTGGCCCGGCATCCCAAGCAGATACACCCAGACACCATGTGGCAGACGGCCAAGCTCTACGAAGACATTCTTTACGAAAAAACGGATGGCATTGCCAAGATCACCATCAACCGTCCCCACAAGCGCAACGCCTTCCGCCCCAAGACCATTGCCGAGCTGATTGATGCGTTTGCCGATGTGCGAGAGGATCCCAGGATTGGAGTAGTGCTCTTAACAGGCGCCGGGCCCCATACCGATGGGAAGTATGCCTTCTGCGCCGGCGGGGATCAAAGCGTACGGGGCGAGGCCGGTTACCTGGATGAGGCCGGGATCCCTCGTCTCAATGTGCTGGATCTGCAGCGCATCATCCGCTCTTTGCCCAAGGTGGTGATTGCCCTGGTGGCAGGCTACGCCATCGGGGGTGGCCATGTTTTGCACCTCATCTGCGACCTGACCATTGCCGCCGACAACGCCATCTTTGGGCAAACCGGCCCCAGAGTAGGCAGCTTCGATGGGGGCTTTGGGGCCGCCTACCTAGCGCGGGTGGTGGGGCAAAAAAAAGCCCGCGAGATTTGGTTCCTCTGCCGCCAATACACCGCAGCCCAAGCCCTAGAGATGGGTCTGGTCAATGCCGTGGTGCCGGTGGAAGAGCTGGAAGCTGAAGGGATCCGCTGGGCGCAAGAGATTCTCCAGCACAGCCCCTTGGCCATCCGCTGCCTCAAAGCCGCCTTCAACGCCGACTGCGATGGGCAGGTGGGGCTGCAGGAGCTGGCCGGAGATGCGACGTTGCTGTTCTACATGACCGAAGAAGCTGCTGAGGGCAAACGCGCCTTTTTGGAAAAGCGCCCACCTAACTTTCGCCAGTTTCCCTGGCTACCTTAGATAGTTTCCATTAATTCCACTTCCCCGAAGGGAAGCGACTGCCTATCTACTCTTTTTACTCCTGCTCTTAGCCTTCCCGTTTCTCTGGTTGGTGGTTACCCTAGATGCGGTTCAAGTTGCTGTTGCAAAGCTCGGATTTTCTCCTAACCTATCTCTTGTGCTGCTGACCCTAGTAATTATTGGGAGTACGATTAATATCCCCCTTTATGAGAGAGTTTCCAAAGTAGCTATGGTACCTGATTTGGATCGATTGTGGACGATGCGCTTCTTTTGGGGTATTCCCTTAAGGCGAATTGAACAGAAAACGATTGTGGCGTTGAATGTCGGGGGTGGTCTGATTCCAACCCTATTGGCCATTTATCAGTTTACCCGTGTTTCGCCAATTTTGATTGTGCTTGTCACGGCTGTGGTGACAATAGTTAGTTATTATTCTGCCCAGGTGGTGCCGGGGATTGGGATTCAAATGAATGCCTTGATTGCTCCCCTAACGGCGGCGATGACTTCTGTGCTATTAACGGCGGGGTCTGATGTTGTGGCAGCACCGATTGCCTTTGCTGGTGGTGTATTGGGAACACTAATTGGGGCTGACCTGTTACACCTGCCCCAAATTGAGCGGATGACTCCAGGCATTCTTAGTATTGGTGGGGCTGGGGTTTTTGATGGTATTGCGCTGTGCGGTTTATTCGCCGTTTTGCTGACTTAGAAATTACTCAGAAATTCCAACAATTCACTTAATTGGTACATTCGGTTGGCTCGTAATTTATTCTGAAAAACGTTCTGAACAACACGACTTATCCCTAAAATTGATCCCCCATTAAGGTGGTTTTTCCACCAACTCATATAGTTCTAAATCCGTTGGCGAACAGGAATGACAGCCCCCACACTTCCGCTGGTGTACGGGGCGCACCCGCCCTTTGCGAATTAATACATCCAGGATCGGACGGAGGGCATCGGCATCCATTTGCCAGTGTTGACATAATTTGGTCAACGAAACTTGCCGGTGCGTTTGCAGATAACGTTGTAGGTCTTGCAAGAGCATCCCTTACCTCCCGGAGGGTACCCGCCGCAAACGGGGGCTACTGACGGCACGCAATCCCCACAAAACCCCCAACTGTACCAGCATGAGTCCCAATACCCACAACAGGGAACGTGCGGGGTGTTCATTAAAAGTCATGAACTGGTAATAAAAGGTGGCAACCCAATAGGCTAGCCCGGTTGTCCAGCCAGCAACAAACACCGTCCAGCCCAGATTGGTTTCCCGATAAATCGCCGCCGTTGCCGACACACAGGGGAAATACAGCAGGACAAACAGCAGAAACGCAATTGCCGCCGTGGTACTGCCAAAACGGAGAGCCATTTGACCAAAGGTAGTCGTCTGCACCCCCAATTCCTCCGCCACTGCCTCCTCATCCCCACTCCTGCGGACTACCCCCATCCCCAGCGGGTCCAGCAACTGCTCCCCTAGGGCGGCAAAATTTTGGGGAATGCTGGTCACTGCTTCCTGGAGACCCCCCCACAGGTCAAACTCTGCCGGTGGTTCCCCAACCTCTGCCGCTTCCGCCTGCGCCAACTGCCCATAGAGGGAATTCATCGTCCCCACCATCACCTCCTTGGCAAACATCCCGGTAAACAGCCCCACCGTCGCTGGCCAATTCTCCGGTCGCACCCCCATCGGTGCAAATACTGGCGTAATCTGCCGACCAACCGCACTGAGCAGGGAATCGGTACTGTCCTGTTTCCCAAAGGAACCATCCGTTCCCACCGAATTTAACAAGCCCAAAATCATCACCATCACGATAATCATCCGCCCCGCTTTGGTAATAAACGCTTGCAACCGTCCCCAGGCGTGGATGGCTACCCCCTTGAGCGTGGGCAAATGGTAGGGCGGCAATTCCATAATGAAGGGAGCCGCTATCCCCTGTAGCAGGGTGCTTTTCATCACCAAACCCGTAAACACCGCCGCCCCAATGCCAATCAGGTAGAGCAGAAACACCACATTTTGGGCATTTTTCGGAAAAAACGTCGCCCCAAACAGGGCATACACGGACAGCCGCGCCCCGCAGGACATAAACGGGTTCATCAGAATCGTCATCAACCGATCCCGCCGATTTTCCAGGGTACGGGTCGCCATAATGGCGGGGATATTGCACCCAAACCCCACCAGCATCGGCACAAAGGACTTCCCTGGCAAGCCAATCCACCGCATCAGCCGGTCCATCACAAACGCCGCCCGCGCTAAATACCCCGAATCCTCCAACACCGATAACAAAACAAACAACAAGCCAATTTGGGGAATAAACGTCGCCGTTGTCTGAATGCCACCCCCCACCCCATCTGCCAACAGCCCAATCAGCCAGCCGGGAGCGTGGAGTTGTTGCAACACATGCGCCGTGCCGTCCACCGCAATCGTGCCCACCCCTATATCAAAAAAATCAATAAACACACCCCCCACGTTAATAGCGATGAAAAACATGACATACATAATCACTAGGAAGATGGGAATTCCTAACCAACGGTGCAACACCCAGCGGTCAATCCGCTCCGAAATGGTTTGGCTGACCTGCCCAGGCAGAGTAACTGTCGCCGTCACCACCTCCCGAATCCAGGTGTAACGGACATCAGCAATCAATAGGTCAATCTCTTCCCCCAGGGTTTGGAGCATCTCCTGCCGGTACTGCTGGAAACGGCTTGGTAATGCCGGTGAGTCGTTCGCCCTATCCGCCGATTGCAACCAGTACAGCACTGCCCAAGGGGAACCCAGCCCTTCCTCGTGGGACAGTTCGGTAAACGCCTGCTCTATCAGCGGGGGATAAACAGGGCGCACCCCCGCCCCCTGCGGCTGGGTCAATGCCTGCCGGATGACTGCCTTAAGTTCTGCCACCCCCCGCCCCCGATGGGCACACAAAGGCACGACCGGACAGCCCAACCGCTGTTGCAAACCAGCCACGTCAATCCGTATCCCCCGCCCTTCCGCTTGATCCATCATGTTCAGGGCAATTACCAGCGGCACCCCCATTTCCAAAAGCTGGGTCGTCAGGTAAAGATTCCGCTCCAGATTGCTGGCATCCAGGATATTCACCACCAGGTTGGCTTCACCGCTGAGCAGGTAATCCCGTGCCACCTGTTCATCCAGCCCCGTGCCCCCCGCTGCCACATCCAGGGAATAAATCCCCGGCAAATCCACCACCGTCACCGTTTGCCCCTGATCCCGGTAGGTGCCCTCCTTGCGTTCCACCGTCACCCCGGGCCACTTCCCCACCCGTTGGCGCGCCCCCGTCAAAGCATTAAATAACGTCGTTTTCCCACAGTTGGGATTTCCCACCAGAGCAATCGTCTGCTTGCTCATTTCCCATCACTCCCTACAGGCACTACCTGTAATGCCGCTGCTTCCCCTTTGCGCAGACTCAGGGCAAACCCCCGCACCTCAATTTCCGTCGGGTCTCCCAAGGGCGCATGGCGTTTCACCTGCAGGATCGTCCCCGGCGTTAAGCCCATCCCCAGCAATTTCCGCTTGTAATCCCCCGCTCCCGGCGCATAGCCCACCACCCGCACCCGACTGCCAATAGTCGCCTCCCCCAAGGTCATCCTGGGCATTGCCGCCTCCCATCGCTCGACACCAATCCGTTCCGCCATACCCGCCCCCAACCCCCACCGCTGACCTTGACATTCCACCAGCACCGACCCGGAATCCAGATGGCTCAGCACCGTCAGCACCGCCCCCTGGGTGATGCCCATGCCCACCAACCGGGGATTGGCATCATCACAATCCACCCGCACCACCCGCACCCGTTCCCCTGCCCGCATTTGAGATAGGGGCATTATTTGCAAATTACCTTCACTAGCAATTCCCGGCTTAGCCCGGCTCACTGCCGCCTCGTTGACATAGGTAAAACCCAGTTTTTGACCGTTATTTCCCGGCTGACTCCCTGAATGTGGCACCAGAACCTCCTTGATTATTAGTGGCGTTTGTAATAACTTTAGACCTGAACATAATAAATATTATTCTCAATTCAATTAAACTAAAACACAAAGGCAACCCGACGGCGCCCCTGCCTTAAGCAAGTTTTAATGCTCAGGACGCCAAATTGTTATCAAATATTACGGATGGGATGGATTATAACTGGGAGGATTCTTGGGAGCGATTGTTTTGCAATGTACTGCCAATACCCTGCAAAATCCCCCGCCCAATCAAGCCCAAGCCCC
Organism: Synechococcus sp. W60.1; assembly: GCF_047461575.1. Lineage (NCBI taxonomy): Bacteria > Bacillati > Cyanobacteriota > Cyanophyceae > Synechococcales > Synechococcaceae > Synechococcus > Synechococcus sp. W60.1. The sequence goes on from NZ_JANSHL010000001.1 coordinate 393,559, forward strand.
GCCCAATGATCCGGGTGAGCAGGTAGGCACTGGTACGGCCAATGTAATTTGCCACCGCCCGCAGTATGGGTGCCACCGCATCTTGAAACTCCAACCAGAGGGTGACCAGCCAGGGAATGCCCCGGAGTTGGGCCAGTTCCGCCGTGCGCCCCGCATACACCGGGTACAGGACAATCGCCTGGTCTTGGATACGCAAAAGTTGATAACAACTCTCAAAAATCGCCCGGGGTTCGTCCCAGTAGCGTTGCCAGCGGTAGCGTTGGGAAAGTTGGTTGCGGAGCCGTTCGGTTTCCCGGGTAGAGAGCAGGTTGCGGCGATAAAACCGTTGCTTCACCGATTCATGGTGGGGAAAGCAGTTGAGCAGGGGTTGCACCACCCCGTTGGCGACCTGGATCACCAGATTTTCCAGGAGGATGGCGGCGTGGTCGCTGGCGATTTGGCTGTTGGCCGCATACAAGACCCCATCAATGCCCAGGGGCGTTTGAAAGAGATGAAAGCTAAAAAGGTCCTTGACCAGGGGAATTTTGTCTAAAATCAGGGCGCGCACCGTGTCCCGTTGTGCTAGGAGGATGTCAATCACATCCTGCCCGTCAATGGTGTAATAACGTCCGACAAAATCCGTCAGGGCTTCCTGCCACAGCCGTTCCACCAACTCGGGGCAACGGGGGGTCAGTGCCTCGGGGGTGATGCGGGCTTCGAGCAATTCCGCCAGCAGGGCTTCCCACCGATTGAGAATGGTATTCCACAGTTCCCGTTGTTTTTCAAACCGGAGCAGGTCGGTTTCCAATAATAGATTGCTGGTGTTGGTCAGGGGTTGGTTGAATTTTTGCCGCACCTGGCTCAATCGTTCCCCACTGGGGAGGGCAGGGGGGGGAGTCGCCACGGCGGGGGGGCCAACACGGCTCCCGGTCGCCACAGCCAGGTGATCAACCGGCGGGCGGCGTGCAATTCCCGGATGCGCCCCCGGGTGATCTGGGTTGCCAGCCAGGGACGGGGACGTTGGGCCCATTGCTGGCATTGCGCCAGGGCCGTCTCAATTTGCGCCAAACCCTGGGTATACAACTCGGAACGCCAGCGGGGGGTGAGGATGGCCGGTTGCAACCAGGGGGAATAGCCCCCCAAAATGGCCTGCATCCATTGCCAGAGGGTCGCCGCCGGGGTGTACCGTTCCACATACGCCGCTAGCCCCAGTTGTTGAAATTGTAAAAGCTGATCCCGGCTCACCGGGGGGCCCAGGGCGAGGATGGGCAGGTGGGGGTAACGGCGGCGCAGGGATTGGCACAGGGGAATGTCCACCGGTTCCAAATCCACCACCAGCAAATTCACCAGGGGTTGGGTCTGTTGCAACCGTTCGCTCAAGAGATTTTGCAAATCCCCCGGTTGGTCGCTGGCCAAAGTTTGGATCCGCTGCATTAATTCTCTGGAATCTAAGGAATTATTTTCGTTAACCAGTTGTCCCAATAAAGAAGTCCAGACAAGAACTGTTCTCTGTCTTACTTTACCCTCTTGAGCATTGGACTGGTTAACATATCCTATGGCCGAGAGTAAGCCAAAAACTCTCAGGTGCTGGGAAAGTCGGAGCACTGCGTTGAGATCTTCCTGAGAAAGAGACTGTTTCCCCTGAGATTTTATGTACTGTTGGATGTGTTTATAGGCTAGCAGGCTGATATGCTCCGGGCGCACGCCTGTTGGTTGTCGCTCAGACGACGTAGGAACAGGGGATCTGTCTATTGGCGGGTTGGTTAGCTTTGCTCTCCAATTTGGGATTTGGAGGAACGGGCTTAGGAGAGCTCTTGGCGTACTTGTTTTTCGACATCCTTAAACTCCTGCGGTGTTTTCAGATTTGGCTTGTAGAGCGGGCGGAGAAGCATTGGAGACCCATCCTTGAACCCAGCCTCGTCCAACGTTGGCTTGTCCTCCTACTTGGAACAAACCTTGAAGAATGTTGATCAAAATCTCATGTTCTTGGGTGAGATCTTGCTGATAGGGCAGGGGGCTATATCCCCAAGTAAAATAAAGAATCGTGTCACGAGGGATGCACACATCTGTCCAAAACACTTCTGCCGAGCCTACTTGGTTAGCTCCTTCAGGATCTTCCTGAATCTTGTTACGGATCTGCGTCCAAAGGGAGTGCTCCATCAAGATCTGGAAATCGCTGTCGGGAAGAATGATCCGATTGTGTTTCCAGGTTTTTTGGGTATCCCCCTGTAAAACAGTAGGCCATTCCCCGGCCAGTGAGAAGGTCTGCCCTTCAGGGAGTTTCTCAACACGCACTTCTGCGTCTGCCACAACATAAACGCCAGGTTTTGTTCCTACAGGGGCTTTGGGCAGAACTGGAAGAGGCTGACGGCACAGCAAGGCGTGATCTCGCAGTAGAGAATGACAACTTACCCAACAGAAAACGGAATCGGATCCTTTTAGAGACATGGTGCGCATCGGCACCCACAATAAACGGGCATCTCCAAACCAGACTTGGTGAACCCCCATTTGGCCATCTTTTTGGAGTTCTCGTCCAAAGAGAGTATCGGCAATTGTTGGATCTTGAAGTGTTACCTCGTTCCGCAGGCTTCCTCGCAAAGAAGAACCTGGGATGTAAGGAAAGTTGGTGTGAGATTCACGGGCAATTTCCAGGATGTTGCCTAGGTCGCCTTCTCCACCGCAATGGATGGGGGCAAGGCTGTAAAGATAGCCAACGCGAAAGTCAGGTTGAATCATTTCACAATCCCCCACAAAAGTGTGCCGTAATTCAACGATGCAAAAGTCTGCAACTGGGCGCATGGGTTACCCACAAGCTGCCTTGGCGGTGGCGGATCCTCCTTGAAGTGATACACTGTGCCGGCGGGGATGAAAGCCCGTTGAGGTAGCAGCGCAAAGTCTAATCGCTCACTGCCCTGTCGCCGAACCGCAGAAATTCCACCCCATAGCAAGGCCCGATCCGTGGCGCATCCCGCCAGATAAGGCTGCCACTGGGAGGGATAGGCCTGATAGATGCGGGGATCCGCTTCAGGCTGCGCTAAGCCCGGAGTGAGTAGATAAGCCACCCGACCCGTCCCCTGCCGAAACCGCTCCCAATCGATGCCGGGATCCCAATCTTCCAGAGGCGTGACCAAGGCGCGATGCCCCTCTCCCCCCAGGCGAACGGTGGTGGTCGGGATCCGAGCACTGATGGCTGCCGCCAATCGCCATCCCCACCGCAGCCGGGTTGCCACCTCGGTAAAGTAGCCCGCCTCCTCTTTCACTTGGCGAGTGTCAGATTTGATGTCGATGTGAGGTAGTACCTGGGTATCCCAGGGATCCTCATGAAAGTCGTCGGCCTGGGGCAAGGATCCCTGTAGATAGGCACTCAGCGCCGAGGCCCGCATCCAGGGATAGGGACGACCTTTGATGTACTCCCCTTTTTTGAGAGGCGGAGGCACCAGGGGCGGGAGTTTTTGATCATCCCAGCCGATAGATTTTCAAGGATACCCCTCGACCGGCTGCAGACGAGAGTACTTGTCTCCCCGGATTTTCTCCTCGAAGTTATCTTCTGGGATAGCGTCTGGATCAGCATGGGGATCCGATTGACCCGTAGCCAGGAGATCCTTGGGAGCGGGTAGCCAGAGCGTATCTTGCTCATCCAGGAGAAATGGCCCCAGGAACTTGAGATTTCGAGCCTTGTCTGAGGTGTAGGGCAGGGCGGAGCGTAGCGCTTGAAAGATCGTGGTGGGCATAGGGGGAAATAATCCTTTCGCCCAGGATCCCTTGCCAGGAGAAAAAGGTTTGCTCTCGCGAAAGAGCAGCACATCCATAGGCTCTAGGGCGTACCAGTACAGTTGAGTTTCAGACATAAGAATTACCTGCCTTGTGGAAATAAATCTTCGACACAGAAGGTGACCTCAGAGAAAGCCAAAGGAGAGAGGCAATCACGCTCTTTAACCACTTGCACTTCTTGATAAAAACCTTCCGCAAGGTGTGATAAAGAGCGCTCTCCTTGGCCTTGACATCAACAACCCAGTCATCCCAGATCCCGGCTTTAATAACTCCACCCGGTCGGCATCGGTCAGCACACCGTTTTCGATCATGTGATGGTAATCTTCAACTCTCCAGGGGTGAATATTTCGTAACTTGGCTTTGTCTTGTAACCGCATCTCGATCCTCTTACTTTGCCTCAATTTCCTGAGGTTTTTTGATCCAATCATCTCGTTGTTTTTTCTTGTCTATCCAAAAGGCTGAGAATCTCAAGAGATTACCCAAATCTCTAGGAGTGGTGCCCAGAGCCTCTGACTTGCCTTGAAACTCGAATGCCCAGCTTTCCCAGGCATTGATCCAGTTCACCAAAAGCTCCCGAACAGGTTCCAGCTTCTCAGCTCGGTCTAGTCGCGCCAAAATTGTGGTGGTGGCCAGCTTAAACAGCTTGTTATTTGCAGAGATCACACAGCGCAGCGGCAGTTCTTCGGCCAAACGATATAGCACTGGCCCCAGATCCAGTTCCGGCCCTTGCTTTAACCAGTCCCACCATTGCTCCAGCAGTTTCCCTTTCATGAGAGCTTCCAGGGTATTCCCGGATTGGTAAATGACCCGGAAGCAAAGACCATCCTTGCCAGGGATCTTCTTGGCTCGATGCTTCTCAGCTTCCCAGAGATTTTCCAGGACGGTGGGCAGAGGGATCCCTTTGTTGGCGATCACCACGCCGATGCTCATGGTGGCTCCTTCGCCCATGGTGAAAAGGGGACGATTGGGCAGGCCGGAGAGATCTTTACCCGGCTGGGGATGCCAAAATCCTCCTTCAAATCTGAACTCGTCTTTGGGATCCCGTTTCCCACACCAATTCCCACACCAAGCTGCGCGCAGGAAGAGGAGATATTCGGGCAGATCTTCTAAGGGCAAGAGAGCCATGACATCGTCTCCGCCACTGTAGACCACCCGACCACAGAAGCGTTTCTCCGTCAGGTAAGGAACTAGTCGATTGGAGAAATCCAACAAGGCCCGATTAAGCCCCACGTGGGTGGCTGGCCCCATGCGCTTTTTGACATTTTGCAGAAGCTCCTGCCACTCCAAGCCATTCTTCTTCAATTGATCGGCAACATCTTCAGGCAGGTAGGTCTCATAGGGGTGTAGCCTGGAGCCGCTGACATACTTGCCCATGTTGTCTCCATCCGCCAGTACAATCACCCACCAGTCGGAGGGACTGCCCCCGGTTAGACCCACCTGTCGATGGGCTTGATCCACGGCTTCTCGCAATAGGGCAATATCTTCAGGATCCTGGAGCCCCAGATCGTCCACCAGCCATCTGCTGGAAAACATCACTCCGTTGTAGGGTGCTTCTCCCCTCGTCCGCTGGGAGAGGGGTTGGGGATCAGGAATCATTTGCTCATCCGTCTTCGGCACCTGAAAAGGGCGGCGCGTCAGGGATCCAAATCGATCCCGATATTCCGGCAGAACTTGTCGGATCTGCTTCTCCAACACGTGCCAATACTGTTTCACCTTTTCGGGAGCATCATGGGCAAAGCGGGCTGCTGCAATGGAGCTGAGGTTGGGAAACCGGATCAGGTTTTCCAGATCGTCCTCTTCTTCGGCTACTCCCAGAGAGTTGGCAATGCCCCCATACTTCCAGGCCATGCGTTTGGTCAGTTCCACCGCGTTCAACATCTCCGAGCCGTTGAAAAGCCCCGGATAAACTTCGGCCATCAGTTTCCAGAACATGCGCAGGGATCCCGCCGGCAACCCTGCCCCTTCACGGAATCGATCCCGATAGAGCAAATTGGGGTGAACCGCGCTGTACATGCCTGAGAGGGTAGACCGCTCCCCAGGGGCCACCGGGATCTGCCAGGTGCGGGTATTTTTAATAGCCTGAATCGACTGACCCAAACGCGCTTGCAAGCTGCCCCACCAGGTGTCCACATTCAAATTCCCATAGGCTTTTTCTTCAGGGTTGGTCGGCAATTCAACTCGGCTTTGGGCTAGAGTTTGCTGGGATTCTTTCCAGGACTTGTAGTCGGGATCTTTAGTTTTAGCTTGCAAAGGCTTGTCGGGATCCCCCAGCGGAACCAGAGTCCAATAGCTTTCCCAAGTATGATCTAGCTGAGCCTCCCAAAGCTTATTCCATTCCCAATTGGATTGGTGCTTCCATTTCTCAAACTCTCTTTCGTAGTTGATGTGGGATCCTTCGGTAGTTCCCATGGTTGGGGCAATTTTTTCCCATATTTCCGATCCTCTATCATTGAGAGTTTGTACACATCTCTCACGAATATGATCTCGGACTTTAGTTCCAACCTCTTTCCAGATTTTGCGCATCTCCTGCGTGATTTTTTCTGCAAAGGCTTTGGCCTCTTCTCTGGGCACCAGAGCCGTGATCACGTTGGGAAATCCGGCAGTGCTTAGACTGGTGGGCACGTGATCGTTGAATCGAGTTATGGGAGTGGATCCCTGGGCATCTCCATGGCAGTTATCAAGCCGGTCAATCTCTCGGAAATAGCACTCAAACTCCGGGAACTTCTTCAGGATCCAGGCATCGATGATCTCTTGACCCCACAGAGAAGGGGTAATCACGGCATCCGGCCCGTAGCGCTCAGCAATGAACCAGCAGAGGCGGGCACTCAGGTAGTGCAGCAGATAGGATCCAGACCAAAAGTCCAATAATTTCCTGGAAGATTTGATAAACTCTTGCACTGGAGAGAAGGTGAACAACATAAAGATCAGCGCGAGAGATCGGATCCGAGGGTTGCCACTCACGCGGGAACAAGGCCCCGGCCAGCGCCGAGACAATACTGTTGTGATCGTGGATGGGACAGTCTGGGATGCGAGTGTCGGCAGGCAACAAAAGAGCGGCGGGAGTGTTGATCCCAGTTTCTTGAACCACCAACTGGGGATAAAACCGCCAGAACCACCAGAAGGCTTTTTCCGGATCTGCATGGCGCACCTGCTCATAGGGGATGATCCGATTTTGAATCTCTTCCAGTTGTGCTTCGGTTAGCTGATTCCAAATCTGGATATCCTGCTTTTCTCCAGACAGAGGGTGACGCACTTCCACTTGAGTAAGCCCGCCCAGTTGCTCCGCATCTTTATAGATGTTTCTGATGGTCAATCGATCTGAGGCAGCAGCAATATGATCCGAAATCACCCCCTGATGAGACTGCCACCACTCCTCCAACTCCGCCCCGTGATGATACAACTCCGCCACCTGCTGCCAAGGGCCTTTGCCGTTTTTGTACTGATACAAAGACTTGAGCTGGGGATCGTGTAGCAGGGCAAACAGTTTTCGACGAAAATAGGCTGTTGTTTCCACCGATTTTTCCATTAGTTCCACTTCCTCCTGAACACTTGAACAACAGCATAAATGGGTACCTATATCCTGCTGCCACCGGTAACGCGAACGGCAAAATAGTTCATATTGCTAAACAACAAGGGATCCCGGCGGGGAGAGCACCCCTGGCCCACCCCAACTTTCCACCTTGGCCAGGGTGTGGTCGGTGAGGGGATAGAAACGAACGTGGTCTTCCGGCAAACGGAGACGAGGTTGAAGTCGGCGTTTCAAGTCTTGGTACTGATGCTGCTCCAGTCGGCATTCAAAGACGCTGTACTGAACCCGCCGGCCATAGCCTTCAAGCAAGTCAGAGACTTTCTTGCGTCGTTTGTTGTCGGGGATGTCGTAGGTGATGACGTAGAGCTGCATGTGGGATCCCCTCAGCGGATGAGGAACGGCAAGTAAACAGGGATCTGATCATTTACATCATTTACAAACTGCTTGTAGGTCTGCACCTGCCGGTTGATGACGGCCCAGCACAGTACCCCATGTGGGAAAGATAGGCGATGGGGATGTTGCGCTCTAGGCAACTCTGGATCAGTTGGGTTGTGACTTGGGCATGGCCAAAGATCAAAATCTGATCCAAGTGGGGCAATTGAGCCTGTTGAAGAACAGCTCCAGCCCGTTTGACAACCAGGCGTTCCTGGTCGAGGCTGAGGTAGCAATCCTGTTGGGACACATAGAGTGTTCTACCCATGAGGCCACTCCCAGAAGCCTAAAATTGAAGCTGAGGTGGGAACAAAACGGGGTCTTCTTCAAGTTAAAAGTCAGGCCCAAAAATGCTGTAAGGGAAGATGCGAATGGCGAAAAAGCAGAGCAGGGTTTCTGGTGTGGGATCCGTTCGTGACGGTGCGCTCCTGATGTAAAGATCTGCAAACCCTGAGACACTACGGCATCCTTGGGGATCTGGTGTATCGTTGGGGCTACTATCTCGGCTCTAGCACCATGACCGAAGTGGAGTTCAACACCGCCCTCAGCGAGGGGATCCCAAAGCCCAAGAGGTCTTTCAGGCCCAAAAGCCGCGGTTCGGTTGACGCAGACGAGACAGAGCAAATCAGGGCACTGAAGGTCTCACTCTGGCAAACGAGCAAAGCTGACCCCTCGGTAGTAGTAGGCCAAAATTTGGCGGTAAGTCCAGCCTCGGCGGGCCAATTCTTGGGCGCCCCACTGGCTCATGCCAATGCCATGCCCAAACTTGGGATAGGGGCTGACATCCGGTAAGCTCATCAAATAAGGGATCCCACTCACCCCGACGGTTTGGCCGCCGCTGCTGGCGCTGTACATGGCATTGACAAACTGACCCCCATACACCATGACCACACCACGGGTGGCTTGTGTTGCTTCCAGGGCGGCTGCCGACCGCTGGGAAAGCCCTCGGTACACCTGGGAGCGAGTATCGCTAAACACATCAAACCAACCGCGGGAATTGCGATGGTAAAGAACGTAGCTGCGGGCTGCCACCGCTTGCGCCTTCAGGGCTTCTGGGAAGAACCGGGATCCCATTTCTGCATCCACCACACTGGCCACATAGTCTTCTAGATCCACGTAGTTGATGGCCATCACCATGTTGTAGCCAGTCAAGAGCACCTTGCCGGAGTACCAGCGGCCATTCACTGCCACCAGGCCACCCTCCTGAGGTTCGATGAACAACGCCGGGTCAACCACCCCATGCAGACGCACCCCTTGAGGGCTGGGCTGAGCCAAAAACCCTTGCATAGGGGGCAGATCTGCCAGCACCTCTCCCCGACCGTTGATCAGTTGGGCAGGGAGAGAAACGCCTACCACCAGAGGGGCAGTGGTATCGGCCAATTGCACTCGCACCGTCACCCCCCAGACGGCTTCCACCCATCCCCAGAAGGTACTGACCACCAGGGATCCCATCAGGGCCAGCCAATGCCGCGCTTCCATAGCCCGTGCCCAGAGTTGCTTTTTGTACACCAACTCCAGCTTAGGATAAGGCAAGTTTCCAGAAATGGGCCGGTTGGTTGGCAGCAACTGCAGAGGGCTTGAGCCTCAGTTCTTGACGGGGTGTGGGGGATCTGAGTATGGAACTATCTATGAACGGGATCCCGTTTCCAGCGGAGCGGGCCGATCCGGCGGCTCCAGAGGGTCGGGTTCTTGCGACCCAAGCCGATTGCGGCCGCCCTCTAGATGGACCGAAGAGCTATCCGGCCCCAGGCCCAAGGCAAAGCGCAGCGAGTCCCCCGGTCGCCCATTGGAGAAGAAGAGAAAAGAACCCAAGGAAGCCAAGGAAAGAAGAGCCGCATAGCCAAACATGGCTCGATAGCCGGATCCCGCTGCTAAGGTGCCCAAAAGGGGCCCCGCCAGGCCAATGCCCAAATCAAACCCGCACATCACCAAGCTAAACAGGCGACCCCGCTCCGCCGGCTCCGAGCGATCGGCCACGAGGGCAGAGATGAGAGGGATCAAAGTACCAAAACCGCAACCCACCACGATCCCAGCAGCCAGAAAAGCGCCGGTGCTGTTGGCAACAATCAGGATCCCCATTGCCAAGGCATAGGTGGCCAAGCTGAGGGAGATAAATGGCCCCCGCCCATAGCGATCGGAAGCGCGACCGGTGAGCAGGCGCACTCCAAAGCTGGCAAAGGCCACTGCCGTATAAAAAAGACCTGGATTCAGGGGAGCTCCGGCTTCTTGGATTAACAAGGCCACAAAGGTGGTCTGGGTGCCGAAGGCCAACCCCACCAAAAACATCACCCAAGCGAGGGAGCGCACCTTCGGGCTGCCCAGAAAGCTCCAGAAGGCCCCATCCATCGGCAGGGATCCCCAATGCTCACGCCGCTGTTCTCGAACCAGTTGGGTACAAAGAAAGCCCACCAACCCCAGCAGAGCAGAGAAGAGAAACGAAGGGCCATAGCCGGCAAACTCCTGCAAAAAGCCGCCCAAAGCAGGGCCAATGGCTGCGCCGATCGGATTGACCAAACTCATGTAGCCCAGGATCTCACCCCGTTTTTCTTCTGGGGCAAAATCCACCACCAAAGTCACATAGGCCGTGGCAAAAGCGGCGATGCTAACCCCATGAAAGGCTCGCACCAGCGCTACCCATGGGATCCAATCGGAGAGCCAGTATCCTATGGGGGCCATCCCCACCACCCCCATGCCGATAAGCAGCACGATCTGCCGGCTGTGGCCATCCGCCAGGCGACCCAACGCAGGGCGAAAGGCCAGCAACCCAATCGAAAAGGCCCCCATTACCCAGCCCACTTGCTGGCTGGTGCCACCGGCATCTCTGACGTAGAGAGGCAACGTGGGCAGCAGCGAGGATAAACTGGCCCAAAAGAGCAGCCCAGCCACAAACAAAATGCCCAAGTTGCGCCGCTGTGCCGGCTGCAGCTGCCCGAATACCCTCACGCCAACTCCTTATGCAAAATGGAACTCAAAGCGTTCTCCCAGAACCGCGCCCTAGGATAAGCCCACCTTCGCCGGATCCCTCAGCCCGAAATATTTAGGTGCTAACCTTTCTGATTGTAACCGTATGGTCTGGGGCTGGGAACCGGCCCTGCTCGCCTTTGCAGGCGCCTCCAGTCTGGGATAACAGCTAACCTCAAGTTACCTAGAGATGCGCTTTTTGGACTCCGACCCATGCCTGAACGATCGGATCCCCTCACTCGCAGCTTGATTGCCCTGATCCGGGGTTACCAGGTGGGTATTTCTCCTTGGCTGCCGCCTGCTTGTCGCTACTACCCCACCTGCTCCCAGTACACCTTGGAAGCGGTGCGGCGCTACGGTGCCCTACGTGGGGGTTGGCTGGGGCTCCGTCGCCTCTGTCGCTGTCATCCCTGGCACCCAGGGGGCTACGATCCAGTTCCCGATTTGCCGGGATCCGCGCCGACCCAGAAACCATTCCACTAGCCGGACTCAGGAGACATTTAGGTCGATTGTGGGTAGCAGGCCACAACCTCGATTTCTACTCGGGCATTGAGGGGCAGGCGAGCCACCTGCACGCAAGAGCGGGCCGGAGCCGGATCGGTGGCAAAAAACTCTCGATAAACCTCGTTCATGGCCGCAAAGTCCTCCATATCGGCCAGGAAAACCGTTGTCTTCACCACATTGGCGAGAGTGGTGCCCCCCGCTTCCAGCACTGCCTGCACGTTCAGCAACGCCTGCCGAGTTTGAGAAACAATGTCCTCCCCCACCAGTTTGCCGGTTTTGGGATCCAGGCCCACCTGTCCGGCGGTGAACAGAAACGGCCCCAGAGCAGTAACGCCCTGGCTGTAAGGGCCGACAGGAGCGGGGGCAGCCTCAGTTTGCACAGCACAAGGGCCTGGCCCGATTTGGCCCTGCTGGTGGCCGATCTCTGGCTTGGCCGGCTTCGTCTGCTCCATAGAGGTTTGCCCAACTCTGTCGCTACGCTACCACAGGTGGATTGCCGAAGAGCGGGGCTGAGAATGCCAAGATGAATTTCAAGATGAATTTGTTGATAGGGTGTTGATAGGGAGAGGGATCCATGCCTTTGATCAAGCTGCAAACGTCTGTGCAACCAGAAATCGCCGCAGTAGAGGAACTGCTCAAGGTGCTGTCTGCTGCTCTATCTGAACAGTTGGGCAAGTCGGAAGCCTACGTGATGACTGCCTTTGAAGGTGGGATCCCGATGACCTTTGCCGGCAGTGGGGATCCCTGTTGTTACCTAGAAATCAAGAGTATCGGGCAATTTTCCGCCCAACAAACCCGAGCCATGAGCGAGTTTTTTTGCGGCACCATCGAGGCCCGATTGGGGATCCCCAAGAAGAGGATTTACATTGAGTTCAGCGATGCCAAAGGCTATCTTTGGGGATGGAACGGCACGACTTTCGGGTAAAGATACTTCCCCCACTCCAAGAGCTGTCTACTCTGGCTTGCCCTAGCTCGCCTCACAAGAACTTTGTAGGAGTTTAGCCAATGGAAGAGCTACCTCAACTCAACACAAATCCCCAAAAGCAGCGGATTTTGCTTAAGCTTGCTACCGGCTTGGGCTTGGCCATTTTTATCTTTTGGGCAGCCCATCGATTGGGATTTTTTGGAGTTATTCAAGACTGGCTCGCCGAAGCTCTGGCTTGGATTGAAAGCTTGGGGTTGCTGGGGCCAATCCTCTTCATTGCCATTTACATTGTAGCGACGGTGCTGCTTCTACCAGCCTCGGTGCTGACCTTGGGGGCAGGGGCCGTGTTCGGGTTGCTGGCCGGAACTGTGTACGTGCTGATCGGGGCAACCATTGGAGCCAACTTGGCTTTTTTAATCGGGCGCTACTTGGCGCGGGAACAGGTGGTGAAATGGATTGAGGGAAACGCCAAGTTTGCGGCCATCGATCGAGCGTTGGGACGTGAGGGATGGAAAATAGTCGGCCTGATTCGGCTGTCGCCTGCGTTTCCCTTCAATGTGCTCAACTACGCCCTGGGGCTGACCCAAATTTCTTTTCTGGATAACTTGCTGGGCACCGCTGGAATCGTGCCGGGCACTTTTATGTATGTGTACATCGGCTCGTTGGCGGGATCCCTGGCCGACATGGAAGGCGCGGAGTTGGATCCTCAGGCTCAAACCGCCCAATGGGTCGTTCGCCTCGTGGGGCTCATCGCCACCATAGCCGCTACCGTCTACGTCACTCGCATTGCCCGCAAAGCCCTACAAGAAGCGGTGGAGCCTGCCTAGGGAATTGCATTTTAAACAAGAATGAAATCTGTTGCATTGCTTCCCAACTCCTCTCTCTCTGGGAGAAGGACTGGAGGTGGTCGCGGAAGCGGCGCGGAGCGTTTGGGCAGCAGTAGGAGTGTCTCAATCCAGTTTGAAATGACTATAAGTTGGCTCGGCGAGCTAGTGTGTAGAAAGCACCGGGTTGAGAACGCTCACCGTTGGGCAGAGGCTTAGCCGACAGCTTGACAGAGAGTTTCCTGCCTCTCTCGGTCTTGTTCGGCCAGCTCCTGGATGGCCTGTTGGTACACATGGGCAGGTGTGGATCCCTGGTTGACTTGCTTCAGCCAGCGTTGGGCCTCATTGCCCTGGTGGAGCAGAGTTTGCAAGGGAGCTAGAAAACAGCCCAAGCCTTGAGGTTGGCCAATACGCCAAGCTTCGGTCAGCAGCTCTTCGATCCACTCTTGGGCCGCCCGTTCCCGGCCTGTCTGCCAATCGACCAAACGAGATTGCAGCGATTCTCGGGCAGCAGCCTGCTCGTTGGCCTCGCAAAGGCTCTCCAGCTCTGTCGGGGTAAAGGGCCCCCGCAAGGGATCCAGCGCTTCCGGCTGGGCCAGCAACTGCCAGAGACGGGCTTCCACCAAGGCGGTAATCGCCAGAACCATTACCGGATCCCCCACCAGATCGCAAATGCGCAGCTCCACGCGGTTGAGGTGGTAGGGCCGCTCCGGGCCGTTGGGTCGCACCGAGGCCCACAGGTGGCGCACATTCTGCATGGTGCCCAAGGCTAGCTGCTCCTGGATCCAGGCAATGTAGTGGGCGTGATCCCGGAAGAAGGGCACCTGAGCCGGCGTTTTGGGGAACACCTGCCAACGGCTGGAGTGGGATCCCGTCACCCGTCCGTCCAGAAAAGGAGAGGAAGCGCTCAGAGCTAGGTAGAGAGATGCTTCCGCTCGCAGCAGGCGACAGGCCCGGAAGATGGCCTCGGTACCTGGCAGGCCAACATTGATGTGAATGCTAGCAGTTACCACCCGCGTGCCATAGGTGCGCTCGATGTAGTCGTGGTAAGGGTTGCCGGGATCCGACCGCTCGAAGTGGTCGCTGCCGCCCAAAGCTAGCGTGCTCCCTGGCAGAAGGGTGTAAGGGCCAAGACGGCGCAAAAATTGCCGCAACTGTAGGCGAGGCCGCAACAAGGCACAGAGCAGGTCTTCGTAGCGGCGAAGGGGAGGGGTGATATACTCCACGTTGCGCCGATCCGGCTCCCGCACAAACCCTGGCAAAGCCTGGCAAATGCGATCCGACAAGCCCACCACTTCCCCGGCGGCGGTGCCGGTGTACATTTCCACCTCAAAGCCCTTGGTTAACAGCACAGGCCAGCCTCCAGCCGCAGCCTCACCAGTCTAACCTTTCTCTTCTCCCCTCATTGTCCTGGGGTTTGGCAGGGAATTGGCCGATGGTAGGGAAGTTTCTCGACCTGTTTTAGAGCCGTTTTATAATATTTACACTCTCACTCTTAGAGGGTGTCAATTGAACCAAGCGGTATCTCAAAAGTCCTAGACTTTGGCAAGGAATCCACAGGGCCTTAGGGTGGAGATCAAAAAGGAACCACGACCTCTGGCAGGTGAACCTTGCCGATGATTACCAAGATGATTACCAAGAAGAAATCGAAGTGACATCTCCGTCTTTAAAGATTCAGCGATGAGCTTTCCTCTCAGTCATCTGTTGCAGCGAGGTCGGCAGTACCTTGCCCCTTTCTTAGGGCAAATCTTGTTGCCCAGTTTGGCCTTGACAGTGCTGCAGATCTTTATGATCTCCCTCTGGAGTGAGGAGAGCGATTATGTTTCCATCTTCAAGGGCCTAACTCAGTGGGATAGCCATTGGTATCTCGGCATCACGCGGCGAGGGTACCAGTTTGTGGGCTTTGACAAGATTGCCTATGAGCAGAGCAACGTGGCTTTTTTCCCCGGCTATCCCCTGGCGGTGGCCGGAATCAGCCGCCTTTTGAGAGTTGACCCTGAACTGGGGCTTTACCTAACTGCTCAGCTCTTTTGCTGGCTGATGTGGGTTTACCTTTTCCTGTTTTACCGCAGGTGGCAAGTCTCCCCGCTCTGGCAAATTTTGGCCAGTTTGCTCATCTTCTTTTATCCCACCAGCTTTTACCTGGTCGTGGGCTACAGCGAACCTTTGTTTATGGCCAGCCTGTTGGGCTTTTTCTACTGGTCAGTTTATTTGGACTCCCCTCGGCGAATGCTCTTAGCTGGGATCCACGGCCTCGCTATGAGTGCTACTCGTATTTTGGGTTTGCCGCTGGCATTGCTCCCTTTTCTGAATCTTTTGAATCCGGTGAAGAGAGCTGGATTCCGCTGTTGGTTTTGGACAGGTATTGTAGTGAGCTTGGCTCTGTTGGGTGGCCTGGGCTTTTTCCTCTATTGTCAGCTTCGCTTTGGCCGCTGGGATCTCTACATGGAAATGCAGTCCTATCTTGGCCCCAGTTCTCCCAATTACCTGGCCATTCTTCAAGCTCACACTTATACCCACCTCTTTTCCCCTGGCTATTGGCAGTCCCTATTCTCTTCTTCTGCTGCTTTGAGAGATGGAGGATGGGGAATTTCTGCCAGTCAACTGTTTGTCCCTCTCACCTTGGGATCCCTGCTTGTTACAGGCTTGATGGATGCGGCAGGAGTTATGGTGGGTAAAAGCCAATGTTGGCGGGAGCGGTTGGGATTTCACCTGGCTGCTTGGGCCATGTTTTACATCACTGCGGCTGCCATGAGTTCCCTGGGCCAGCGAAGCATGAGCCGCTATTGCCTGCCGGTTCACATCGTGCAGGTGCTGGCGTTGGTGCATTGGGCCAAACACACCGATTTCAGCTTCATCCCCCAGCGGATGCGGCCCTATCTTGGTGTCGCCTTGAAGCTGGGATATGGGCTGCTGGCTTTCATTTTTTTTGCCCTAAACCAAATCCTCACTTGGCGCTACGCCCAACATCTTTGGGTAGCTTGAACCGGCTTGGCTGGGGATAGGATGTGAGGGATCCCAACTTCTCACCGGCTGAGAGCTGTGGCCTTCTCTTCTCCCCGCAAGTTTCCCCATCGAAAATCAACCCCGCGTGTCGCTCAGACCCTTGAGCCCACCAAAATTTACCCCTGCCCGTGCTGCCACCAAGGTCAGTTGCGCCTGATCACCCTAACCGAAGCCTTCGGGTGTAGCCGCTGCCAGCATATTTTTGCCATCACCCCCGACCGCCTGTACATCGAGCAACTGGCCGTTTCTTATCCCTATCGCAAAATGTGGTTCTGGAACGGCTACCAATGGGTGTTGCGGCGGGAAAACACCCTACAGGGATCCGCGCTCTTGGGCCTCACCCTCAGCTTGGGCATTGTCTTGGCGGTTGGGTTCATCGGCGCAGTGCTCTTCCCAAACCAAACCCAGTTGCTCAGTTGGTTCATGATTCTCGGCTTGTTGCTAACGCTGCTGATGGTAACGGCGATCCTGCTGCTGCGGCGGCCCTGAGGTGAGTGAGATTTTCTCCAGCGACTGGTCTCCAGAATTGGCAGCCCCAGCACTTGTGGATCCAACCATTTCTTGTTAGCAGTGTTAGCAGTGGTCTGGAGAAAGCGGCGGATCTGTCTCTAATGGGCTAGGCGGGAGAAGTTCAAGTGACAGATTTCGGTTCAGACTTTGACTTAGGTACCACTCTGCGACAGGTACGCCGCTTACTACCGCAGATGCAGCGGTTGAGCAGCCAAACCAAGCGCCAGGCCCTGCTGGCTCTCTCGCGGTGTTTGTTGGAGCGCTCCGATCTGCTCCTGGAAGCCAATACCCTCGACCTGGAAAGTTGCCGCGAGCAAACCGTACCAGAGTGGATCCTCAACGGCCTGAAGCTCACCCCTGAGCGTCTACAGCGATCCGCCCAGTTGCTGACTCTCCTGGCCCAGCAGCCGGATCCCATTGGCAAGCTGGAGAAAGGGCACCGCCAGGAGAATGGCCTGTTTATTGGCCGCTACCGCGTCCCGTTGGGGTTGATTGCTCTGGTCTACGAAATCTACCCCGAGTTTGCCTTAAATGGCATTGGCATGTGCCTAAAAACAGGAAATGGCGTGATTTTGGCCAGCAGCGGTCCCATCCAGAAAACCCACCAGGCTATGGTCAACCTGTTGGCAGAGACGGCTTATGAGCACGGGATCCCGGAAGGGGCCATTCAAACCTTGCCCGCCCAAGACCAAACGGCGGATCCCCAAGCAGATTCCCCACTGTTGCCGTTGCTACAGCAAACCCGCTACCTAGACCTGGTGATTCCCTGCGGTCGCCCCGGCTGGGTGGAGTTCCTGTTGCAGGCCAGCAAAGTGCCGACTCTGGCTACCCATTTGGGCTACGGCCACATCTATCTGGATCGCACCGCCCCTTGGCCTTTGGTCAAGTCGGTTTTGTTGGATCCCCTCGCCCAGTATGGCTCAGAAGGGATCCCCATCTATCAGCCTCTCACCCTCTGGCTGCTGATCCACACCGATTGGGCCACCAACCATCTGACCGCCTTGATTGAGGACTTGCTGGGTCACGGGATCGATATCCAGGCAGCCGCCTCCATTCTGGAACAGTTCCCGCAGCTCCAGCCGCTTGGGCAAGGCTTTGACTCGACGGAACGACCTCATCTGCGCCTGCAGCCCATTGCCGACCTGACGGAGGCGATCGCCTGGATTAACAAAAATGGTTGCCGTCAATCGGAGACGATCCTCACCGATAGCCAATCGGCGGCCCAGCGCTTTCTCCAGGAAGTAGATGCCGCCCTGATCCACATCAACACTTCCCCCCTCTCGGCAGGCCGGGGAGCTGGGATCCCCACGTTGGGAGCGTTTCGCGACCTGTCTTTGGGCATTTCTACCCAGCGGCTGCACGTGCGCGGGCCCATCGACGTGGAAGCTTTGACAACGGTGAAGGTGGTGGCTCAGGGCGATCTGTAGAGCCGGGCAGCAACCCAACTGATGCGCCAAGGTTGGCCGGTCTGCCCAAGATCCAAGAGCTGGGATGAGGCTGGAGAATGAGAATGTAGATCGCCATCAGCTCACCATCCAACTGAGCCCAAAGGGAGGACTTTTTTGGGGATCGACCTTCGCAGTTACGTGTTTTTGGATCGGCTGCAACCCCAGTATGCTGCTTATCTGGGCACAGTAGCCTACGGCTTTTTGCCCCTGCCTGGGGACACTTCTTTGTGGGTCGAGATTTCCCCCGGCATCGAGATCAACCGCGTTATGGATATTGCCCTGAAGGCCACCTCGGTGAGGCCGGGGCTGCAGGTGGTGGAGCGGCTCTACGGCCTTTTGGAGGTACACTCCAGCAACCAAGGGGATACCCGCACCGCCGGACGGGCGATTCTGGCTGCCTTAGGGGTGAGTGAACAGGAGCGCCTCAAGCCCCGCATCATCTCCAGCCAGATCATCCGCAACATCGATCCCCACCAAACCCAGTTGATTAACCGTTCCCGCCGTGGCCAAATGCTCCTGGCTGGCCAAACCCTCTACATCCTGGAGGTGCAACCGGCAGGCTATGCCCCCCTGGCTGCCAACGAGGCAGAAAAATCTGCCCAGATCAACATCCTAGAAGTGATGCCTTTCGGTAGCTTTGGCCGCGTGTACTTGGGAGGGGAAGAGCGAGATATTCTGGCCGCCTGCCGCGCTGCCGAAGCCGTTTTGGCGGGGGTTTCCGGTCGGGAGCCCCTCTTGTTGCCTGAGGAGGTGTAGCCAATGGCAGACTCCGATCCCAAGCCAAGATCGCCCCTGTCGCAGCGGCGGGATCCCTCTTCAGCAGAGCAGGTGAGGCTGTTGACGGAGCTGGCCGCTCCCTACCGCAGCTTGCGGCGCTTCATCTACTTGGCGGTGGGGTTCTCGGCTACCATTGGGGCGTTTGTGTTTTTCTTTCAGGCCCTGGCGGGACGGGACTTGAACACCACCTTGCCCAGCTTGGCCTTACAGTTGGGGATCCTGGCCGGCGCCATCGGCCTGAACAGGCTGGAAAACCGCTCTCACCAGAAGGTGATCAGACAGGTCAAACAACGCTTGGGCATGCAGCAAGACTCCCAGGAGCCCCAACGGTCGGCGGACAGTTAGCCCGCCCATTCCCCGCAGCCCCTTTCTCAATCCAGATCAAAGTCATCATCATCCGCGTCAGCACTGCGCAGATAGCGGCGCTGAGTTTGGCGAGCGGGATCCCCTTGTGACCACTTTTGGACAATTTGGACACCCAGAAAGGTCAGAAAGGCCCCCAAAGCCACAAACGTGAGAAGTGGGATCGCCAGGATCACCACTGCGCCCAGGACATAGATAGCCACCTTGGGCAGAGACGGATCCACCCCCCAGCGGTGGCTGCGCACCCAGTCGGTGAGCTGCTGATCCCAGCGGCGTAGGCGAGGGACGTTTTCCTCGAAGATCTCCAGCAAAATTGGCCCCAGACGACGCAGATTGCCCTGAGTTTGCCTTCGCCAATCTTGCACCGAGCGCCCCATGTTCGGGATCCCTTGTCCTGTCATCTTCAGGCCGATCCTAGCCCAACCCCAGCAACCTTCCCATTGGCCCACCGGATGTAAATTTGTTTGAACATTTGGATCGGAGATTTTGGAGGCTTCCCAGGACTACTGTACACTGAGGGCACTTGCGCAGCGATGCTGCTGCCCTGCCGATTCGGTAAACCTCTTTTTAACGTTTCAACCTGCTCGACTGGAGAACGCTAATGGCTCACTCGGTCAAGATCTACGACACCTGCATCGGCTGCACTCAGTGTGTGCGGGCTTGTCCCACCGACGTGTTGGAGATGGTGCCCTGGAAGGGGAACAACAAGGCTGGCATGATCGCTGCCGCTCCCCGCACCGAAGACTGCGTTGGCTGCAAACGCTGTGAAACCGCTTGTCCCACCGATTTTCTGAGCATCCGAGTCTACCTTGGCCCCGAAACCACCCGCAGCATGGGCTTAGCCTACTGATGGGGGCACCTGGCCGCAACCCCACTCTCAACTGCCCACAGAGCACAAGTATTCCAGAGTACCAGAAAAGCAGTTTACTTCCCAACCCAGTTCCAGCCTTTCCCTCTTCCGGGGAGAGGCTGTGGCGTATGGCAGGTCTTAAGCTGTTTGGTGACTCTAGAGGGGGGATCCGCCCCCTTTTTTCCTTTAGGGCTGCAGATAGAGGCGGTGCTGACGGATATAGTGCTCCACAGCAGGGGGCACCAGGTAGCGGATAGACCCTCCCTTTTGGATTTGCTGTCGCAGGTAGGTGGAAGAGAGCGTCAGGGTAGGGGCTTCCAGGATTTGGGCTTGGATGGGCAGCTTTGCGGCCACCGCCTGCAGCACCTGGGCGGCATCGCCGGCATCCACCCGTGGGGCAACAATCCAATGGCAGAGGCGGGCCAGTTCTTCCGCTTGATACCACTGGGGCAGGTCCCGCAGAGCATCCACGCCGATGATCCAGTACCACTGGGTATTGGGTTGCTCCTGGATGAGGGTGCGCAGTGTCTCGATGGTGTATGAGCGCCCCGAACGGCGGATCTCCAGCTCTGAGCAGGCGAAGCGCTCGTGGTCGGCAATGGCCAGCTTGACCATGGCCAGGCGGTCGGCTTTGCTGGCACCAGGGGCCAGAGGCTTGTGGGGGGGATCCCCGGCGGGCATCCACAGCACCTGATCCAGGTCAAACTGCCAAAGAGCTTGTTCTGCCATGATCAAATGGCCGTGGTGTACAGGGTTGAAGGTTCCACCCAGAATGGCAATGCGGCGGTGCTTCATGGCTGCTGGCTCAGGTAGGTGATGGCATCCCGCAGCCAGTCTTCCGTTGGGCGGGGGTGAGTGGGCAGAGCTTGCAAGGCAGCCTGAATTTCCTGAGTGCTGTAGCCCAGGGCCAGTAAGGCCATTTCCACCTCTTCTCGGATGGGCATGGGCGGCCCCCCGGCCAAGGGTTGATCCGCAACCCCCATCCCCTGTCGCCAGTGGGCCAGCTTGGTTTTCAGCTCCAGGGCCAGCCGTTGGGCCGTTTTATGGCCTACCCCCGGCGTGAGGGAGAGCAGGCGCACGTTTTCGGTCACCACCGCCTGCACCAGCTCCGGCAGGCTGAAGGTATTCAGCAGGGCCAAGCCCAAAGCCGGCCCCACCCCCGAGACTTTGATGAGTTCCACAAACAAGTCCCGCTCGGCTGGCGAGCCAAACCCGTACAACACCAGCTCAGTCTCTCGCACCACCAAATGGGTGAACACCCGGACGGGCTCCCCCACTGCAGGCAGTTGCTTGAGAAAACGTCCTGGGGCCTTGACGCGATAGCCGATCCCCTGCACCTCAACAGTGAGGCTGCTGCGCTCTCCCCATTCGATGGCCACAAGGTGGCCGCTTAAAAACGCGATCATGCTGCGAGTCCAATCTGGGTTCGGGATACTCTGCTCGACTGGAGCTCCAAAGTCGGCCAAGCAATCTAAAGTCCTTGCCAAAGCCTGCTTCCTTACAAGGCTATTACATAGACCGTTTCTCTACTTGTAGACTGTTCCCCATCCGGCTCTGCATTCTCCATCATCCATGCCGCTCCGTCCTTTTCTCATCGGCCAATGGCTTTGGCTCCTGTTCTCGCTGGGGGTGCTGCTCTTTCTCCATCTTCCTCTGCTGGTGATCGTCCTTTGTGCCTTCAGCCCCGATGAGGCGACTTTGCGCTTCCCTTTGCCGGGGCTGACCTGGCATTGGTTTGCCGTGGCCTGGGGGCGGGCAGATATTTGGCGGGCCTTGTTTTTGTCTTTGCGGGTGGCTGTGCTGGCTACCGGAGTGGCGGTGGTGCTGGGATCCCTGGCGGCAGCAGCAGTCTATCGCAGCCGATTTTTTGGCCGCGAGACGATCTCGTTTTTGGTGTTGCTGCCCATCGCCTTGCCGGGCATTGTCTCCGGGATCGCCTTGCGCTCGGCGATCCATTTGCTGCATATCCCTTTCAGCTTTTGGACAATTGTTATCGGCCATGCCACCTTTTGCCTGGTGGTGGTGTACAACAACGTGCTGGCGCGGTTTCGCCGCATGGGACGCTCTCAGCTAGAAGCTTCTGCCGATTTGGGGGCCAATCCTCTGCAAACCTTTCGGTACATCCTTCTGCCCGAACTGGCCTCGGCCCTATTGGCGGGATCCCTGCTCGCGTTCGCGCTGTCTTTCGATGAGATTATCGTCACCACCTTCACCGCCGGCCAGCAGCAAACCTTGCCGATTTGGGTGTTCAGCCAGCTAACCAAGCCTCGGCAGCGCCCGGTGATCAGCGTGGTGGCTCTGGGGGTGATTGGCCTGACGGTGCTCCCCATTTGGCTGATCCATCACTTGACCCAAGAGAAAACCACGACTCGCTGATGGCTCTTTCCAGCCTCATGCAAGGTTTGCACTTGGAGGGATCCCTAAGCATTGGCCGGAGTCGCTGTAACAGCAAAGAAACGCTGGCCCTGGTTGATCGCAGAGCCCTTGTGAGAAAATGTAACAAGCATTTCATTTGTGAAAATTGAGGTATCTATGGCTGTCACTCGTGCCGGACGCGCCCCTCTCGTGCGGGGCAGCAGCGAGGGAAATCCTGCCAAGTTCATGGAAATGGCCAGCTCTTTGCTCAGCACCCGCACCCGCCAAGGCAGCGGCAAAAAGGTTCAAGATCGCTCTTCCTACGGCAAGGCGGGCAATCCGCAAGAGTTTATGCAGATGGCCAGTGAATTGCGCCGCTCCCTGGAGCAGCAGGGTCGGTAGCCAATCCTGTCCACCCCCAGGGGATCCCCGTCCAGTTGCCTAAGCTGGACGGTTTTCTTGCTGCTCCTCTCAAGCCAGAGGCGGCCAATCGCTTCTGAGGCCACTCACCGGTGTTGGATCCCGTTACAGGCCCAACTTCGAGTCCAGAGCTCCGCCCTTGAGCTTCTGTGCAATGAGCCGGCAGAAGAGCAGCATGTCAGGATGGGAAAAGTGCTCATCGGGGCGCTCTTGCCGGTGGACGTGATTGAGGCCAAGACGACATGAAAAACAAAGGCTTTTGGCTGGCCGGGATCCTGGGGGTAATCTTGGATCAGGCGACCAAGCACTGGGCAGTGGAACGGCTGCTGCCGGGGCCAGAGATTGAGCTGTGGCCAGGGGTGTTTCACCTCACCTACGTGGAGAATACCGGCGCTGCTTGGAGCCTGTTTGAAGATTCGGCAGAGCTCTTGAAGTGGATCTCGCTGGGGGTGGCGCTGGCGTTGGCGCTGCTGGCCATTCGCGGCGGGATCCTGGGCCGATGGGAACAGGCCGGCTATGGCTTGGTGTGGGCAGGAGCCGTGGGGAACGGCATCGACCGCTTCGTCAACGGCTATGTCGTGGACTTTTTCAATTTGATCTGGATTCGCTTTCCGGTATTCAACGTGGCGGATGTGGCCATCAACCTTGGGGTGGCCTGTCTGCTGATCGGTTTGCTACAGGACAACTCGAAGAAAACGGGATCGACTTCCGCCTCGCCCTGCCTGGAGAAAAAGCCCGGTCGCGACAGCACCCACTTTAAGGATTGACGAGCCGATGAACAGCCTTCAGGGATCCCTTGGGATGCTCAGGCCTTTGGCCAGGGGGATCCCCGGTCAGCTGCAAGGACTCCGTCCGCCTATTGCAAACGGCTGGCTTGCTGAGCCACCTGGCAGAAGCGCTCGACATCTGCGGGCAAAGTGTTAAAAGCCGTCACCAGGCGGATTAAGTGGTGACCTTCCCCCAGCCAGCGGTAAAACCGAAACCCCGCTCCCTCTAGGGCCTGGAGAACCGGCTCCGGCAGCTCGATAAAAACCTCATTGGCCTCGGTAGGATACACCAACTTGGCTCCCGGCAGGGATCCCAGTCCCTGAGCCAACTGCTGGGCCATTGCGTTGGCATGGCGGGCATTGCGCAGCCACACCCCATCCTGGAGATAGGCCTGCAATTGGGCAGACAAAAAGCGCATCTTCGAGAGCAGATGGCCACTGCGCTTGCGGCGAAACTCAAAATCGCCCACCTGATTTGGATGAAAAAACACCACCGCTTCCGCAGCCCAGGCTCCATTTTTGGTGGCCCCAAAGGACAGCACATCCACCCCCGCTTTCCAGGTCATCTCGGCAGGGGTGCAACCCAAACTAACCAGGGCATTGGCAAAGCGGGCCCCATCCATATGCACCTTAAGGCCAAAGTGATGGGCCAAATCCGCCAGGGATCCAAGCTGCTCCAAGGAGTAGAGGGTGCCGGCCTCAGTGGCTTGCGTCAGGCTGAGGCAGGCAGGCTGCACGTGATGAACCACCCCAAACCCCGCCCGCTCCAGGGCTGCTTTTAAGTTGCCCCAGTCGATACGGCCTTGCTCTCCGGGGATCCCCACCAACTTGGCCCCACCTGTAAACAGCTCTGGCGCTCCACATTCGTCCAGATTGATGTGGGCCTCGGGATGGCAATAAATCGCCCCGTAGGGCGGGGTGAGCACCGAAAGGGCCAGGGCATTGGCAGCAGATCCTGTTGCCACCGGAAACACTGCCACTTCATGCTCGAAGATCTCGGCAAACAGCCTTTGCACCTGCGCTGTGCATTCGTCCCCTCCATAGGGCATGGCGGATCCCCTGAGGGCCAACAGGGCTTCCATCACCTCAGGACAGGCGCCTGTGACATTGTCGCTGCAGAAGTTCATGGCCTGGACAACTGGGGCATCTCGCCGAGGAAAGGTTAGGGCCAGTTTATTTCGCGCCAACCCAACCGGGATCCTCCAAAGTATCCCAGGCTTGACCTGCCTCTCCCTCAACCGTTTGCAATAGCGGGACAGAGTCCTTTTGGGAATGGGAAGGCGGCTCAGGCTGGTCGCGATAGCGGGACGGAGTCCTTTCGCAATAGCGGGATGGGGTCTTTGCACTCCACCACAACCCCAAAGCGGGCCCCAACCCCAACAACAGGCCCAGCCCCGCCGGCGCAACAATGCCGGAGCCCAGGCTCATCAACAGGGCAAAAGCAAAATTAGCTACATAGAGCACCAGCGGCCCCACCAACTGGCGGCGGTCAAGGATGGGTTGATCCTCGCCCCATAGCAGATTGGCCACCGTCATGAAGGCAGCCCCAGTCAGCATCCAACCCCCGAAGTTTTGCAGCGGCATACCGAAGAAGGGCCCCGGCTGAAACCACGTCCAAAACGGGATCAAGCCGCGGGTCATGGCCGGATCCAGCACGAAGTCCCAGGCGGTGAGCAGCAGGGCCCCCAACATGATGGCCTCGAAGTGGATCAACCAGTGGCGCTGGGTTTGCAGAGCCACACGCGCCAACAAGTAGGACGACAACCCCACATAAAACCAAGACAGAGGGATGGTAAAAGGCACCAACCCGGCAATCTTATAGCCCAGCCCACTCAGGTAGCCATAGTTGCCAAAGGGGATCCCAGTGCTGGTACCCAACAGCTCACTGCCCAAGGAAATGCCCACCGCCGGGATCAAAAACATCAACAGGCGCCGCATCCCCAACAGCCGGGATCCCATCAGAGCTGCCGCCAGCGCACCGAACACCATGTAGGCCACGCCGCCATTGCCCATGCTCAAGGAGAAAGCTTGAATGCCAATGGGGGGCAAACTGGCCACCCACTCAGGATGGGGTACAACCCAGAGCAACCCTGCCAACCCAAAAAGCAAAGACAGAATGTGCAAACCCAGAGCTAAGGCCTCCAGCCGCTGCCAAATCGAGCCAGACAGGGGCAGAACACTTCGCCCAACAGAAGACTGGAAAGGCAGGCTGACGAGAACACCAGAGGACGAGAACCAACGCATGAGAAACTCCCGAAGAGTGGTTAAGCGAAGCCGCTCTGTCTCCTTGCAACCCATACGGCGGCTGAGGGAAAAAGCGGATGGCCCCAAGAGAGAGCCTAAAGCCAAGAACAAGCCCGCTTGCTTGCAGGCCGGCCTACTTGGGATGGCCCTCTGGGCAGGGATGTCACCACCGCTAACGGTGACACTGCTGATATTTTGCTGTCTATTGTATCAATTCGTAAACATATCGCCCGTTTTTCCTCAGGTCTCCTCCCCGTCTTCGCCGCAGGGATCCCGGGTGGGGGTGTACGCCCAGTTGGCTCGTGCTGTGGAGCGCCAGGACTGGCTTCAGGCCCTGCAGCTGGTGGATCTGTTGCAGCAGCACACGGAAGATCCCGCCCAGCGTCAGGATCTGGAAGACTATCGGCTGGAGCTGGAAAAATATCGTTCTGCTTATGGGGATCCGCCGCCGCCCCAGTGGCCGTTTTTGCACAAGCCCTTTGTTGGGGAATTTCCTGTCACCAACCTCTTCGACCATGACTTGCCTTTGGGGGAGAGGGATGGCAACAGACGGTTTGTGAGTGGGCAAGGCCAAGTTTGGATCCCTGGCCCGCTGCACCCCTGTGGCAAAAGCGATGGCCATGCCGGTTATGACTGGGAGATGCCGGTGGGCACCCCGATCCTGGCCGCTGCCGCCGGTCGGGTCACCTTGGCCCGTGAGGAGCCGGAGTTTTTTTGCCCCGGCTTGGGCCGGCTGGTCAGGGGGTTGCGGGTGCGCCTTCTGCACGAGCCAGAATTCTCCGATGGGGAGAGAGCAGACAGAAGAACCCTTCCCCGCTGGGAGACCCTCTACGCCCACCTCAGTCAAATCGGGGTGCAGGAGGGGCAAGTGGTGGCCGCAGGAGCAGTCATCGGCCTATCGGGAGACAGCGGCTGTGCCAGCGGGCCCCATCTCCATTTCGAGGTGCGTCGCTTCGACAACACCAACTCCGGCCAACCAGCTGCCGTCGATCCCTACGGGTGGTTTGGGTCTGGCCTGGATCCCTGGAGTATTCACCCCCTTGGGGCCGAAAGCCTGTTCCTTTGGCAGGTGGGACAAGCCCCCAGTTTGGGAGCTTGCTGGCAAGGGCAGAGATAGCCGAGACGGACATCCGCTCCGCGCGAGACCTCGCTGACAAAGATGGATATTGACAGGCAGATTCACAACAGTCACAACAGATAATGGACTTATAGATCTCGACGGACAAAGCCATCCCCCTCCCATTGGTAGAGGGTAGCCCTCAAGTCACGGCTGGCACCGGGCGGGCTTGAGATGACCAGGATCCCTTGCGGGCTGACCCGCAGGCTGGCATTGCTCAGATCCGTCACACTCAGCAGCGGCACAAGTCCCTCAGGCCGGTGTTCCAAGACCAAGACAGAGCGCAGCAGGCTGATGCCCCCTCGCTCGGTGAGGAGCACCAACTTGGGCTGTGGGCTGGAGGTGATGTCCGTGCGCAGGTGAGCCTCCACTAACCGCCCTGGGATCGGCTCAGCCGTGTGGAGCAGACGAAAGCTATACCCCCCCTGATGCTCGAAGCTGAGAACGCGCACCACCGGCTCTACGGTGGGCTGCCGCTGAATCTGAAACACAGCCACCACATCCTGGCGAGATGGGGAAGTTAGGCTGGCCGGGAACAGGCGTAGGTTTTCGCCACGATTGCCGCGAATAAAATCCCACCAAATGGATTGATTGAATAAAGCCACAACCCCACCTCGAGCAGCGCCGCCCTCAGAAGGAACCGGCAGCAGCGGAAGCACAGGCTGGGGATAGGCAGGAACAGCAGCAACCGGTAGAGTGGCAGCCAAGGCCGCTCCCCAGGCTATTCGACCACAGGAACACAACAGCTTCCGCATATTTCCTCACTCCTCGCCCCTAAAATTCTAAGAGACAGCAAGGCTCCTCCAGTAAACCAAGGGATCCCTTTGTGTTGAACTCAACGTGGAGCTCACCTTAGGTCGTGTTGATCTTATGTTAGGATAGAGAGAGTAATTTATAGAGGAAAGAGGATGAAGTTGGTTTTTTTAGATGAAAACAAATGGCAGAAGATATTGGCTTTTTTACAGACAGAAGAGAGAGTTAACATTGGGAAAGAAGCAAACTGCAAACAGTTTATTGAAGCAGTTCTTTGGATAGCCCGTTCCGGTGCTCCTTGGCGCTACCTCCCAGAAGGATATGGCAAATGGTACACCATCTATCAAAGATTCCACCGGTGGAGTCGTTTTGGAGTGTGGGAACGGATGTTCAAGTATTTTATTGACGACCCTGATTTAGAGCATCTCATTATTGATTCAACCACGGTTCGAGCGCACTCCTGTGCTGCCGGAAAAAAGGGGAGCAAGCTTTGGGGAGAAGCCGAGGCGGATACAGCACCAAGATTCATGTGAGTGTAGATGGGTTGGGAAATCCGCTGGAATTGAGAATAACTGGCGGAGAAAAGAGCGATATTACTCAAGGGGAAGAATTGATAGAGGGCTGGCAGAGAAAGGATACCAAAGTAATTGGGGATAAAGGATATGATGCGGATAAGTTGATTAAGAAGATAGGGGAAGCTCAAGCGGTTATTCCGCCTAAAAGGAATAGAAAGACGCAGCGGCATTATGACAAGCATCTGTATAAAGAGAGGCATTTAATCGAATGCTTTTTTCATAAGTTAAAGCAGTACCGGCATCTATGTTCTCGTTTTGACAAATTGGCCAGGAACTTCTTGAGTTTTCTCTATCTCGTCAGTGCTCTCTTTTGGCTCAAATGAAAGATCAACACAACCTAGATCTCCCCTAGAGATCTCCCCTAGATGGCCATAGACGGTTCCAGTGGACTACCGAATTCTCGCAAAAGGCCCCAAGATTCGCCTGTAACCGCCAAAGTCGGCTTGGAGAGACGCCCCGCCAATTGGAAAGGATCCTACAGGAGCAAGGGGCAGCCCCCCGACGGAGAGCTTTATTTTTCAGCAGCCAAAAACAGTTGAGCTCGCCAAAAGCAGGCGATGGACTTGCTGTCCAAATCCATTCCCAAACGGGCCATTTCTGTAAGCTCAGAAGCAGAAAACTCCACTACGGTGATATCCTCATCCTCATCTTTATCGGGAGGGGAATCCAGCACTTCCAGCTCCCGCGCCAAATAGGCATACATAATCTCGCTGGAATAGCCGGGGCACAAATAAAATTGGCCAAGGGGATCCCAGCGATGGGCCCGCAGGCCGGTTTCTTCTTCCAGCTCGCGGCGAATGGTGTCATCGGGATGCTCCCCTGGCTCGACTGTGCCTGCCGGAAATTCATAAAGGTAGGAGGCAACCGCAAAGCGATATTGACGAATGCAGACGAACTTGCCTGCTGCAGTGACGGGCACTGCCACCACCCCCCCGGGATGGATGAGGTACTCCCGCTCCCCCTCTTTGCCGTTGGGAAAACGCAAACGCTGGCTGACGAAGGTGTATTTATGGCCTTGATAGCGCAGGCGCTCGCGAATCACCTGAGATGGGTTTTGCATGGCAAGGGATCCCGAGAGTAGAGCCGCTCTCAGCTTAATGGTTTTCGGCGCTGTTGCAACCGGGCAATCCAGAGGGATTCACACGCCCTTGGGATCCCGTGTCTGGGGTAGAGTCAGGAAAAGCACAAAAGTTGCAGGCCATGATTTACCCTCCCTTGAAGGAGTTTCTTGCCCTCACCAAGCAGGGCAACTTTATCCCGGTGTACCAGGAATGGGTGGCGGATTTGGAAACGCCGGTTTCTGCCTGGTATCGGGTTTGTGCCGGCCAGCCCTACAACTTTCTCCTGGAGTCGGTGGAGGGGGGGGAACAGGTGGCCCGCTACAGCTTCCTGGGCTGCGACCCCCTGTGGGTATTGGAAATACGGGGAGATCAAGCCCTACAGCGCTACCGCGATGGCCGACAGGAGCACCACCAAGGGGATCCCTTTGCCATCTTGGCCCGCTGCTTGCAGCCCTATGAGCCGGTGCATTTGCCGGAATTGCCCAGCAGCATCGGCGGCCTGTTTGGCTACTGGGGCTACGAGCTGATTCGCTGGGTCGAACCCAAGGTGCCCATCCACCCCCTGCAGCCGGGGGATCCCCCTGATGCCGTTTTGATGCAGGTGGACAGCATCCTGCTCTTTGACCAGGTGAAGCGCAAGATCTGGGTGGTGGCCTTCGCCGATACCCGTCACCACGCTGCCGAGGAAGCCTATGCCCAAGCCTGCCGGCGGGTGGAAAAGCTGATGCAGCAGCTCAGCGCTCCTCTTTCCCTGGCCCATCTGCACCTCAACTGGAAGCCCCACCTGTCGGAAAGGACTCCGTCCCGCTGGCGCGAACAAATCCCTCCCAGCACCCTGAGCCGCCCGGCCTACTGCCAAGCCGTGGAACAGGCTAAGGACTACATCCGCGCCGGAGATATCTTCCAGGTGGTGCTCTCGCAGCGGTTTACCGTCTCCCTTGCCGGGGATCCCTTTTGCCTCTACCGCTCGTTGCGGCTGATTAACCCTTCCCCTTATATGGCGTTTTTGCAGTTTGGGGATCTCTGCCTCATCGGCTCCAGCCCAGAGGTGATGGTCAAACTCAGCCGGGTGGGAGAAGACCGCATCGCCACCGTGCGCCCCATTGCCGGCACCCGCCCCCGTGGCACCACCCCTCAGGAAGACCGGCAGTTAGAGCAAGAGCTGTTGGCAGATCCGAAAGAACGGGCCGAACATGTGATGTTGGTGGATCTGGCCCGCAACGACCTGGGACGGGTCTGCCAACTGGGATCTGTGCAGGTGGATGACCTGATGCAGATCGAGCGCTACAGCCATGTGATGCACATCGTCAGCAACGTGGTGGGGCGGCTGGATCCCCAGTACAGCGCCTGGGATCTGCTGCGGGCCACCTTTCCCGCCGGCACTGTTACCGGCGCCCCCAAAATCCGCGCCATGCAGATTATTCATGAGCTGGAAGGATGCCGCCGCGGGCCCTATGCCGGCGCCTATGGCTACTACGACTTTTCCGGCCAACTGAACACCGCCATCACCATCCGCACTCTGCTGGTTCATCAGGGCCAGGTGAGCTTGCAGGCCGGGGCAGGTATTGTAGCCGACTCGGATCCGGAGCGGGAATATCAAGAATGTCTGAACAAAGCGCGGGGCATGTTAATGGCTGTGGCCAGTTTGCAGGAGACCTAGCCGATGTTGGCCCAGTTGCGCTTCAGCCCTGCGGTTCGCGTCAGCGGGACGGAGTCCTTACAGGAGCTCCAGCAGCCGGATCCAGAGACCGTAGAGCAGGCTTTTGAACTGTTTTCCACAGAGGGCTATCTGGTGTTGCCGGAGATCTTTCCCCCCGAGCTCATCGACAAGTTGCACAGCAGCTTTCTGGCCACCTACAGCCGCTACTGCACCCACGAGCACCACGCTGATGCCCTGTTGGTGGGCAATAGACGGGTGATGGTAACGGTTCGCCTGGAGGGCCCCTTCAACGATCCCCTCATCTATGCCCATCCTCTGATCTTGCCCATCCTGAAGCGGATTTTGGGGCCGGAGTTGATCTTGAGCGGGCTGGGGGCGGTGGTCTCTCTGCCGGGATCCGCCGATCAACAAGTTCACCGGGATCTGTCTCATCTGTTTGGCGACGAGACCTTGGATGCGATCATTCCTTGCTATGCCCTGAATTTGCTTATTCCTCTGGTGGAGGTCAACGAAGAGAACGGCATGACCCGTCTCTGGCCCGGCAGCCATGCGGTCTTCGATGCCCACTATACCGAGCTGGCCCAGCAGATGCCCTTTATCGATCCACCCTTGGCCAAGGGATCCTGCCTCCTGTTCGACTACCGCCTGATTCACCTGGGTCGGGCCAATCGCTCCCCTGCCCCCCGTCCCCTTCTCTACAACACCTACAGCCGCGCTTGGTTTCGGGATCCTGTCAACTACACTCGGCAACCTCCCCTGGTGATCCCGGCCCAAGAAAAAGAGCGGATCCCAGCCGAGCACCAAAACCTATTCGTGACGGCACAGATTGTGTAGATGGCCCGGAACTGCGAGCTGACCGAAAACTCGGCGGCTCAGGCCCCGGCATTTATGCCTAGGGATAAGCTACCGTCTCCTGATAGGATGTGAGTATCGCTCCACCCATTTATAGAAAGGTGCAGTGCTGAAGGTGAAGTAGAAGTATCTGGGGTGTTTCCACATCCCAGTAGCTGGTGCGTTCGCCTTGGCGGCGCGAAGCGCTTTGGCGTCCCCCACGGTGCTGCGGTATAAGCCACATGCTCGGTGTAGCTCAGTCAGTGGGAGTTGTTTTGCTGGCTGAGAACGGATCCTCTGGCTTTAGCCGTGGGGAGAACGTCAACCTCTCCTCTTGTTTGAGGAATCCGGTCAGCTAGACCGCCGAGAAGCGACGCCCTCTATGTATCAGCATGAGGGTCAGGATGAAAGGCGGAAACCCTTGCTATGGTAAACACAGAGCGGTGGGGCATCCCGTTCTTAAAGCTCAGGAAATGTCCTTAACAGGAGTCACTGAGAAGCTCGTACTCTATGCATCAGCATGAGTGCGGGAGTATGTCACGATGTCTCTGAATGGGGGTGGTTATCCCCGTTATCGCAGTTGGATTGCGCACCTCACCATGAGCGAAAAGATCCCTCAAGATCCCTCCTCGCCGGAAATGGCGGCTGAGATGGCCTTTGCTGCAGAGCCCAGTTTAGAGGAGGTAGGAGCTACTGCGGAAGAAACCACCCCAGACTCGGATCCCGGCAAGGGATCCCCTGGCACCGGCGGGTCGAATGCGCAGCGTGTCCGCCAACTGCTGGGCATGAAAGGGGCAGAGGTGGAGTCTCGCTCCATTTGGCAGTTGCACCTGCAGCTGATGAAACCGGTTACCTGGATTCCTTTGGTGTGGGGCCTGATTCCAGGAGCGGCTTCCTCGGGTCACTTCACCTGGACTTGGGAGAATGTGGCTCTCATTTTGGTGGGCATGATTCTGGCGGGCCCCCTGATGACGGGCTATACCCAAACGGTGAACGAATACTACGACCGCGAGATCGACGCCATCAACGAGCCCTACCGCCCGATCCCTTCGGGGGCCATCTCTCTGCAGCGGGTGGTTATCCAAATCTGGGTGCTGCTGATCTTGGGGTTGGGCTTGGCCTACGCTCTGGACTGGTACACGGGCCATGACTTCCCGGTGATCACCTGCATTGCGCTGGCAGGAGCCCTCATTGCCTACATCTACTCGGCGCCGCCCCTGAAGCTCAAGCGCAACGGCTGGCTGGGCAACTATGCCCTTGGTGCCAGCTACATCGCCCTGCCCTGGTGGACAGGTCACGCCTTGTTTGGCGAGCTGAACTGGACGGTCTGCATCCTGACGCTGATCTACAGCTTGGCCGGGCTGGGGATTGCTGTGGTCAACGATTTCAAAAGCATCGAGGGGGATAGGCAGTTTGGCTTGGCCTCTTTGCCGGTGATGTTTGGGGCGATGGGGGCCGCTTGGATCTCGGTGCTGATGATCGACCTGTTCCAGTTCGGCATGGCCTCGTTTTTGCTGGGGGCGGGCCTAAAACTTTACGCGGCCCTTCTGGTGCTGCTGATCATCCCGCAAATAACCTTCCAAGATATGTACCTGCTGCGGGATCCTTTGAACAACGATGTGAAATACCAAGCCAGCGCGCAGCCCTTCTTGGTGTTGGGCATGTTGGTGGTCGGGCTGGCGTTGGGCCGCTCGGGGCTGTGGTAGTCGAGCCGACGGCAAAGTGCCCATCTTGGCAACAGAGGTGACGGCTTCCGCCCTGGGTTCGGCCCGACATCTGGGCCAAGATCAAGTCAAGATCAAGT
>NZ_JANSHL010000001.1:427034-437958 GCF_047461575.1 Synechococcus sp. W60.1
CAAGATCAAGTCAAGATCAAGTTAAGTTGAGCCAGGGATCCATCCCCTGCAAGGATCGTTGGCGGATCCCTGGAAGCTGTTATGGCCCTGGGCCAAAGGAGATATCCAATGAAGCTGTTGTTTCCCCTCCAACTCGGCCTAAGCATGGCTTTGCTCTTGGGGCCGCTGGCCGTCTCTCCCGCCCAAGCGCAGCGGATCGTCATCGACGGGCGGGGGATCGTGGTAGAACCCAGCACAGGTGGCTCGGTGATCCTCAATCCCGACCAGCCGGTCTTTTCTCCAATCTTGCCCTCTGCAGTTCCTTTTTCCATCGATGAAGAAGGCAAGATCGTCTCTGCCCCTGGCTACCGCTGCAGTGCGGCTACTGCTGCCGACAACTCCCCCATCATCTGTCGCTCCCAGTTCAACCGCAACGACGTGGTGGTGTATGAGCGGGACGGCCAATCCAACACCTTCTTCGTAAATGCTGACAACACAGTGATCCGGCCCTCCGGCAGTGGGCTGCGGATTTTGCCCAGCTCTGAACCGGTGACTCCCTCGGGTAGCGGCCTGCGCATCATCCTAGACTGAGGGCAGGGATCCCTTCACCTCTTGTCCAGTTGCAACCGCAGCATTTGCTCTGCATCCTAGAGAGGTTTGGCGAAGAAATAGCCCTGGCCATACTCGCAGTTCAACAGCCTCATTGGTGCAGTCGCTGTAGGGTTTCGATCCCCTCGGCAGTGACATCCATTCCCAGGCTGCGGGCCAAGGTGATGATCAGGCAATGGTCTCGGCATTTTCTCCATTCGGCCCCCAGCGCGAGATGTAAGGAGTGATCGATTTTCAGGCCATTTTTTCAGGCCATTGATGAGGTAATCCTGCAGGCCCCTGAGAGAGGAGTAGCCTGGGCCGAAGATCAAAACCCCCGCAATTGCGCCAGTTGCTCTGCCGCTAGAAACCGTAGCCTATTTTGCGGTCTAAGGAGATCTTTCGGTGCTGGGGTGGTATTGTTGCCGTCTTTCTTCCAATTCCATCAGGATCTGCTGATGACGCTGCCGGGTGATTGGGTAGAACCACACCAGCAAGATCCCGCCGATCAAAGCCACTCCCGGTAAGGGGCCAATGGCAACGCGAATGGCCAACAAAGCCGATTCCGGCTGGATGGGCAGGGCCTCTCCGGCCACCGAAGGCACGAAGCCGGCCCAATCCAGAGCTTGCCCCACGAAAAACAGCCCCAGTGCCAAGCCCACCTTTTGTAAGAACACCATAAAACCGTAGAAGATCCCCTCCCGCCGCTCCCCGGTTTGCAGCTCATCCAGGTCGATCACATCCGGCAACATCGACCAAGGGCCGAGATAGGCCGTAGCAGAAACCCCAATGCCGGCCAACAGAGCCAGCCCAATCATGATCCCTTGCTGCCCGGGCTGGAGAAAAAACAGGCCTGCCTGCGAGATCAGCCAAAACCCCGCCCCAATGAGGTACATGGTGCGCTTGTCCAGATGGGTGCTCAGTTGGGTCCAACCAAACAGCGTCAGCACTGCGATCCCCTGTACCGCCAGTACCACCAAGGAAATCCACACCTCCGGCAGGCCCATCCAGAAGACGATGAAATAAGGGATGATTGTGGCTGTGAACTGAAACGCTAGCCAAGAACACAGGTAGATGCCGCTGACAAACAGGTAGGGGCGGTTGCTGAAGGCCACCCGCAGTTGTTGAACCAGGGGCATGGGATCCCGTTGGGATGGATACCGTTCTCGCACCCCCCAAAAACAGATCAGCAAGGGCACAGCCGAGATCACTCCAAAACAGGCTCCGGCCAGCAGATGGCCGGCAGCCCGATCCGGCAGCAGGTTGACCAAGAGCGGAAAGGTAACCACCGCAACCATGCTGCCCCCTACAGAGAAGGCAAAGCGGAATTGGTTGAGCTGGGTGCGCTCGTCGTAATCCTGGGTCAGCTCCGCTGTCAGGGAGGCGTAGGGAATATTGGCCGCAGAGTAGAAGGTATTGAACAAGAGCGACACCGCCAGGTAGTAGGCAAACAGGGGGCCAATCCGACCGGGAAAAGGGATCCACCACTGGGCCAGGAACGTGAGGCCGAAGGGGAGGGCTGCAAACAGCAGCCAGGGGCGGCGACGGCCCCAACGGGTGCGGGTGCGGTCGCTGAGAATGCCGATGATGGGATCGTTGATGGCATCCCAAAAGCGAGTGATGGCGTAGATGCTGCCGGCTAGGCCTGCCGACATGCCAACGGTATTGGTGAGAAAGGGCAGCAGGAAAAAGATGAGGATGTTGGCCGTCATGCCTGTGCCCAGATCCCCCACCCCATAGGCCAGCTTCGTCCACAAACTGAGTCGCTGTCTGGTCATCATGTCCCCCTGGAATGCCAGGATTCCAGTGTAGGGGGTAGGTGGAGATTTCTTTTTTGGGGATCCCTGGAAAAGCTGATCAAAATTCAGGGTCTTCTCCCAGTTCCCGTAGCCGCTGGGCCAGTCGTTCGGCTCGGGAGCGTTCCAATTCTGCCCGCTGCCGTTCCAATTCAGCCCGTTGCCGTTCCAATTCAGCCCGTTGCCGTTCTAGTTCAGCTCCCGTAGGCAACAATTGCCCTGCCCTATCGTACCAGCGCACCCAAAAGCGTTCTCGCCCCTCGTAGGATCCCCACCACCGACCGATACTCAAGTCCAAATCGGGCAACAGAATTGGGGGATGTTCTCCAGCGCCTGAGCCGGGGAGCAGCTCATAGTGTCCGCCCTGGAGTTGATAAACATTCAGCTCATCGGTCTCTAGCTCGAAGGTGACGTAGTAGGGGATCCGCAGCCGCCTTTCGTAGAGCTGGAATTTGGCTTGTCCGGGTTTTTCTTCCCCCTGGTCGTTGCAGATGATCTCCAAGATGAGAATAGGCAAGATATTCCCTTCATCCCAAACCACATAACTTTTGCGGGCAGTGCCATCCCGCCAACGGGGAACCCCCAGCACCAGAAACAAATCTGGAACAATGACCTGCCGGGGTAGGGCGTAGTAAAGGCCCATATTGCAAGCCACAAAAAAGTCTTGCCGATCCGACCAGTGCAGCAGCAGCGGTTCCCGGAGGAGGGGGTATTGGCGGCCTTGATCCTCGTTGTCCAAGGGGGTGTCGTCTGTATCGGGCAAGTCGTGCTGGGTGGGCCAGCGATAGGGGGCGATGGTCATGGCCAGGCAGGAGCAGTATGCCTCCACTGTAGCGAATGGGTTAGGACTGCATTTGGCTCATCGCCTCCAGATCCAGCACCTTGGCCACCTGTTCCGGGGTCATCAAGTTGCGCTCTAAGACAATCTGCCGAATGGACTGGCCGGTTTCCAAAGAAGCCTTGGCCACTTCTGCAGCTTGCAAATAGCCGATGTAGGGGTTGAGGGCGGTCACCAAAGCCAGCGTCCCTTCTGCGTAGCTACGGCAGCGCTCCGGTTTGGGGGTGATGCCTTGAATACAGCGCTCGGCAAAGACCCGCAGGCTGCTGTTCAGAATCTGCAGGCTGTGCAGGAGGTCATAGGCAATCAGGGGCATCATCACGTTGAGCTCAAATTGCCCCGCTTGGGCTGCGAGGGTGATGGCGGTATCCAGCCCAATCACCTGGAAACAGACCATGTTCAACATCTCGGCTATCACCGGGTTGTACTTGCCAGGCATGATGGAGGAGCCAGGCTGCACGGGTGGCAGTTGGATCTCCTTCAGGCCGGTCTTGGGGCCAGAATCCATCAGCCGCAGGTCGTTGGCCAGCTTGATGCCATCTTGGGCCAGGTTGCGCAGGGATCCCGACAGATGCACAAAGGGGGCCATGCTCTGCATCGCCGCCATGGGGTGGGGAGCAGGGGTGAGGGGCAACTGGGTATACTCTGCCAGCCGTTGCACCACCTTTTGCCGGTACTGGGGATGAGTGTTGAGGCCGGTGCCGACGGCGCTTCCCCCCAGCCCCAAGCTGCACAGGGCCTGGCTGGCCTCCTCAATCCAGCGACGGTGTTGGGCAAAGATGGCCGCGTAGGCGCCGAAGCTATCCCCCAGCCGCACTGGCACCGCATCCTGCAAATGGGTGCGACCGGCCTTGAGGATGCCGCGAAACTCTTGGGCCTTCTGCTCCAGCGCCGCTACCAAATTGTCCAGCGTGCCCAGAAAATCCCGTCGCACCCGCAGCAGGGCAGCCAGACGAATGGCGGTGGGGATGACATCGTTGGTGGACTGGCCGTAGTTGACATGGTCGTTGGGGCTGACCCGCTCGTAGCGGCCCTTGGGCTCCCCCAGGATCTCCAGAGCGCGGTTGGCCAGCACTTCGTTGACGTTCATGTGGTGAGAGGTGCCTGCCCCTGCTTGGTAGATATCCACCACAAATTGATCCCGCAGGGATCCCTGGAGGATCTCATCCGCCGCTTGGACAATCGCCTTGGCCACCTCTGCCGGAATGCACCCCAGCTCGCCGTTGACCTCCGCCGCCGCCTTTTTAATCAGCACGCAGGCCTCCACATACTCTGGCAGGGGCTTGAGGCCGCTGATGGGGAAGTTCTCCAGGGCACGGGCGGTCTGGATGCCGTAGTAAACCGACTGGGGTAGTTGCCGCTCCCCCATTGAGTCTCGTTCGCTGCGCACCTCAGCCAAGGCTTTTCCTCCCCCGTTCGCGGATCCTTGGGCTAGCTTCCGGCAGCCTTCTCTGAGGGTGTCTCGACGGCTGCAGATAAGTTTTGTAAAGTAGCCTGCAACTGCTGGCTGAGGCGCTCGTTGTTCTCTGCCAAGACCAACACCATGGCCGCACAGGCCAGATGCACCCCCGCTCGAAATTCTGCCGAAGACTTGTACTGGATCAGCGCTTCGCTATCCCCTTCCCGCGGGCTGAGGATGAGCTGAACCGACTTTTGGGCCAACTCTGTCAGTTCCCGTTCCGTTAAACCGAGCTGCACCGCTTCTGCCCTCCCTGCTGGCCGACAAACAACCCTCGATCCTGTTCAAGATCGCCACTTTGGTATCCTACCGCGGCCTGGCAGGATCCCCAAGTGAGCGGGCCTTGACAACGCTTGACGGCTCTAGAAAGAGACGGAAAATGCCGGTTAGTATAGGTGCAGCCTGCCTTGGCCTGCGGGCCAGTGGCCGACTTTGATTGGAGAGTCCAAACTCAGGGTTCGGCACTGCTCCGAAGGGGGCTAGTCCTACTTAGCATTTGTCTTGTGTTGTTATTTCGTTGAGAGAGGAAAACTTGACCGTAGAGCGTCCACCTGACCGCTTCCCCCGCAAGCAGCGCGCAGAGCTGCCGGCTATCAACGAGCGCATCCGCTTCCCCAAAATCCGCCTTATCGATACCGACGGCACTCAGTTGGGGATCATGAGCCCGCGCGAAGCCCTGCGCCTGGCAGAAGAAAAAGATCTGGACTTGGTCTTGGTGAGCGAAAAGGCCGACCCGCCCGTCTGCCGCATCATGGACTACGGCAAGTTCAAGTTTGAGAAGGAGAAGAAAGAACGGGAGGCCCGCAAGAAGCAACACACTGCCGAGATCAAGGAAGTGAAGTTTCGCTACAACATCGGCGAGCACGACTACAACGTGCGCCTGCGCAGCGCCCAACAGTTCTTGGGGGATGGAGACAAGGTGAAAGCCACGGTGATGTTCCGCGGTCGTGAGGCCCAGCACGCCGAGTTGGGGGAAGAATTGCTGCACCGCTTGTTCAAAGACTTACAAGAAGTGGCGGAAATGCAGCAGCCCCCCCAAAAGGAAGGGCGAAACATCACGATGATTCTCTCTCCCAAAAAATCGGTCTGAGGAGGGATCCCACCCATGCCCCTTGCCGTTGGGGATCCGGCTCCGGAGTTCACCCTGCCCGATGCCGAGGGCAATTCCATCAGCTTGAGCCAGTTGCGGGGACAGCGGGTGGTGCTCTATTTTTACCCGCGGGACAACACCCCCGGCTGCACCCAAGAAGCCTGCGGCTTTCGGGATGCCTACGCTGACTATCAAGCCCACGGCATCGCCATCTTGGGGGTGAGCGCCGACGATGCCCGTTCCCACCAAAAATTTGCCCAGAAGCTGCAACTGCCCTTCCCCCTGTTGGTGGATGAGGGGGCCAAGGTGGCCAGGGCTTACGGGGTCTATGGGCCGAAAAAGTTCATGGGCAAAGAGTACAACGGCATTCACCGCACCACTTTTGTTATTGATCCGGAGGGGAAGATCGAGGCCGTTATCACCAAGGTCAAGGTGGAAACCCACGCAGCGGAGCTGCTCAAGCAGTTGACCGGCTCTTAGGCTTTCCGGTGGGAGTTCGGCAGACCTGCTGCTGGGCTCGTTGTTCTGGAACCTGAGCCAAGACGGGAACGAAAAGAGCAAAAAAAGATGTAAAGTGCCGGTATTGATTCCTCGTGGGCTAGGGCCGTGTCCCGACGCAGCCGTACCCTCAAGTCGATTCACGACAGCTACCAAATGTTGGGTTTGGCCGGCCAAGGGCAGTACGGGCGTGTATTCTGTGCCCGTCCCCGTCAAGGAGGAGACCTGGTGGCCCTGAAGGAGCTGCCGGCGGAGCGCTTTCCCACCCAAAATCTGCTGCGGGAGCTGCGCCATCTGCTCACCCTCAACCACCCCAACATTACCCGCTGCTACGCCCTCGAACATGCCCGCGAAGGTCGCTACCTGGTGTTGGAGTACTGCGAGGGAGGCACGCTGCGGGAGCTGATCGACCAGGTGGAGCAAGGGCTGTGGCTGCCGGTCAAGCAGGTTTTGGGCTTTGTGGATCAGATTTTGGCCGGGTTAGATCATGCCCACCGGCAGGGGGTGATCCACTGCGATGTCAAGCCCGAGAACATCCTGCTCAAGCCCACGCCCCAGGGCTGGCAACTGAAGTTGACGGATTTTGGCATCGCCCGTCGCCTGCAGCCTGCTGCCGGCGAGATCACCGCCACCGGATCCCCTGCCTACATGG
Source organism: Synechococcus sp. W60.1 (assembly GCF_047461575.1). Lineage (NCBI taxonomy): Bacteria > Bacillati > Cyanobacteriota > Cyanophyceae > Synechococcales > Synechococcaceae > Synechococcus > Synechococcus sp. W60.1. The sequence goes on from NZ_JANSHL010000001.1 coordinate 433,935, forward strand.
CCCCGGAGCGGTTTTATGGCCAGTTCAGTCCCGCTTCCGATCTCTACGCGGTGGGGATCATCCTGCTGGAGCTGTTGACAGGCCGGCGGCCTTTTTCCGGATCCCCCGGCCAGTTGATGCACGCCCACCTCAACCAGCCGTTTGTCTGTCCCGAAGGGATCCCTGCCCCGCTGCGGGAGGTGCTGGAGATAGCCCTACGCAAGTTGCCCTTGCGGCGGTTCCGCACTGCTGCCCAAATGCGGTCGGCTTTGGCGGTGGTTGCCCAAGAGTGGCAAGAGCTGGCCAGTTGTTGGGTTGGCCCTCGCCTGCCCAGATGGCCGCCCCCTGGGGTACAGGTTTGGGATCTGCCGGATCTGGGCTCTGTTGACACTGGCGGGATGGGGTTCCTGGCCGAGCAAAAGTTCTGCATCTGCGAGGATCCCAGCGGCTCCAGATCCCCGCTGCTGTTGCGGGTGACCCCCCAGAGGCTGGAATGGCTGGAGCTCCAGAACCTTGCCCTGGGATCCCCTGCTTTGGCCCGTTTTTCCCTGGACGAGCCAATTCGGGCGGTGCTGCCCTTGAACACCTTCCCAGAGGCCCTGGCCTTCTCCCGAAGCAGCCTTTTGCACCTCAGCCCCAGCCGCATCCGCACCTTGCTCAGCTTTGAAGGGGATTGGCAGGCCACCTGGCTGGCAGAGCGACAGGAGCTGTTCTGGGCCACCGCCCAAGAGTTGGGGGCCGTACAATGGCAGCCGGCCACGTCGACAGGAACACAGCCTTTCCCCGATTCCCGCTGCTATTTTCGTTGGCCTTGGCAGGGATCCCTGTCCCGCTTGCTGGCCCTCTCGGAGCATCTGGTTTTGTTGACAGGTGTGGGGCAGCAGTGGGTGGAGATGAGCCTCTTGCCCTATCCCAAGGGACGCCATCCCGCTGTCGCGACCGGTTGGTCTCTGCAGACGGGATCCCAGCCCATTCGCTATCGCCTGCCCTTGGATCCCCAAGGGGGGGTGATCAGCTTGGGAGAACGGTTGCTCTTTGCGGCAACAGATGAGGGAAGGGAAGGCCAGCAAGGTTGCTGCCCCTATCTCCACTCGGTGCAGGTGAATCCGCTGCGGGTGCGCCGCTGGTTCTTGAAAGGGCAACCTGTCCAGATGGCCAAGGCCCCTTGGGGCGTGCTGCTGCTGTGTCGAGAGGGCGAGCAATCCACTTCCCTCTGGCTGTACAGTGAAAAAGGGGATCCCTTGGCCCAAGTAGCTGTGCCTAACGGCTCACAGGTGTTGCAGGTGGGCCAAAGGGGCAAGATTTGGCTGCAGGTGCCCAAAGCAGAGAAATCTCACCTGTCTCAGCTTTGGCAATTGGATCTGAACTGCTTGCCGGTGAGTGGACAGCCTTCCCAGGTGATGCTGTGCGACCCAGCGATCTAGAGTTTCGCCAAGGACTCCGTCCCGCTGTCGCGACCGGACTCGGCCAGAACCGCTATCAGCCCTAAGATCAAGTTTGAAGATCAAGTTTGGCCAGATGCCCGGCCAGCTCTGCTGGGCTGTGGACCAGGGGAGTGGTGATCTGTCCAGCCTGTTGGAGAACAAGCATGAGTCAGTATCTGCCGGAACCTGCTGCTGTGGAGGAGGATCCCAGCTTGTTGGTAGAGCGGCTGCGCCGCAAAGAGGGCCGGTGGCTGGATTGGGCCAAGGCCTGTCAAGCTTTGCAACGACAGAAAATGACTCCCCAGGCCATCTTCGAGGCAACCGGGTTTGAGCCCATTCACCAAAACCAGATCCTTGTTGCGGCCCAGGTTTACGAAGGGATGGCCAAAGCAGGAGCCAGCCCAGAAGTTCTGGGGCATTTTGCCCATAAAGGCAGCGATATCCTCTACGAGTTGCGCATTCTCTCTCCACAGGATCGGGTTCGGGTGGCGGAATTTATCTTCAGTCGCCATTTGAATGCCGCTGATGCTCATGAGATCGCCCGCGCCGTGAAAAATTATGCCCAGCTCCAACAGCTTCCGGAAGGGTTTACGGATCACCCCGGCGATGCGGTAGCCTATCAGGCCTGGAGAACGGCCCAGCAAACCCGCGATCTGCAGGAGCGAACTCGGGCTATCGGTCGAGCGTTTCAGTATGTCCACAGTGATACAGCCCGCCGACAGGTGGAGCAGCTCTTGTCCACGATTGCCACCAGCTCCCGCCCCCAACGCAGCGTTTTGCCCAAGCTGTCCGTGTTTCGCTTGGAAGAAGATCTGCCGCGACTGCTGCCGGTGGCCGGATCCCTGCCTCTTGCAACTGCCGCCTGGGAAGGGATCCCCCCCAGCGAGCCGCAAGGGCCCTTTGGCTGGGTCAACAGCCCGGCGGAGCAGACTTGGATGGCCTTGCCTGCTTGGCCGGTGATTCAAAAGGCCGGGGATCCGGTGATCCTTCAGGTGGAAAACCGGCTTTTGGGATCCCTGTTGGGTTTGCCGGTGCCTGCCGGTGAAGAACAGGATCCGGTTTTGCTGGTGGTCGATCGCGCCGCTCGGGTTTGGGAGGGAGCTCAGATGGCGGGATTTTTCCTGGGGGAGCGGGCCGGATCCCTGGCGGTGGAGTGGATAGAAGACTCGCCCTCCTCTCCCCTGTTGGGCCAGGTGCTGATGGCCGTGCGCCCCCCGCGGGTTTTCGATGAGGTGCTGGCTCAGGATCCCTGGCAGTTGGAAGAATAGGCGTTGGGATCCCGCCGTTGTAGCCATTCGTGCTAGTGGTGCAGAGCACCGCGCCTGGACTCGCCCCCATGGCCTCACCCATGGCCTCAATTGAGCAAGGCCAAGTTATCCCGGTGGACGGCAGTATCAACCCCTTCGTAGCCCAGGATGCGGGGAATCTCGGCGGTTTTTTTGCCCTTAATCTGCCGCAGCTCCTCGGCGCTGTAGTTCACCAGGCCCCGCGCCACCTCCTGGCCGCTGGGATCGCACAGGCGCACGGCAGCCCCCGCCTCAAACTCCCCAGAAATGGCTGTGATCCCTGCCGGCAACAGCGAGCGCCCTTGCTCGCACACCGCTCGTACCGCCCCCTCATCCAAAGTCAAAGATCCCTCGGGGATGAGGCCGTAGGCAATCCATCGCTTGCGGGCGCTGGCGGGCTGAGGAGCTGGATCAAAGCGGGTGCCGATGGCCTCGCCGGCCAGAATTGCCGGGATCTGCTCAGGCCGTTTGCCATTGGTGATCACCACCGTTACCCCTGCAGCTGTAGCAATTTGAGCAGCGGTCAGTTTGGTGGCCATGCCGCCGGTGCCCCAGCCGCTTTTCCCCTGGGCTTCGGCCTTCACCTGTAGCGGGATCCCGGGCAACACCCGCTCAATGGGCTGGGCAGAGGGATCTCGGTTGGGGTCAGCCGAATAGAGCTTGTCCACATCTGTGAGCAGGATAAGCCACTTGGCCTGCACCATGCTGGCCACTAACGCCGAAAGCGAGTCGTTATCGCCGAATTTCAGCTCCTCCACTGCCACCGTGTCGTTTTCATTGACGATGGGAATAACCCCCATCTGCAGCAGTTGGGCAAAAGTGCGATTGGCGTTCACGTAGCGGCTGCGCTCCACCAGATCGCCGCGGGTGAGCAGCACTTGGGCAATTGGCTGGTTCAGAGCCGAGAAGAGGTCATCGTAAAGGCGGATCAACCGCCCCTGTCCCACCGCAGCCACCGCCTGCTTCTCGGCAATAGCCGTCGGTCGTTGCCGCCAGCCAAGGCGAGCACAGCCCACCCCCACCGCCCCAGAGGAGACCAAGATCACCGCATACCCCTGCCTGCGCAGGTGGGTCAGCACCTCCACCAGCGGCCCCAACACCGAAAGACGCAACAAGCCGGTCTGAGTATCTGTCAGGCTGGAGGTGCCGATCTTCACCACCACCGTCACGTCTGTTGTTGCCATCGCCGCTCTCAACCCATCCTCCCACCCCTCTATTCACCATAGCGCCACCATAGCGGAGTCAAGACGCAGCTGTATTGACCAAAAGGCGCGGCAAGCCCCGTCCTTCAGGGCGGGGAAGGATAGCGCCGACCATAGCCGACGCCCTTTAAAA
>NZ_JANSHL010000002.1:0-64595 GCF_047461575.1 Synechococcus sp. W60.1
ATCAGCGGCGAACCTACTGGCAGGGCGACCTGCTGGCAACCTAGCTCGGTGCCAGGCCCACCACCCTATCCCAATCAAGAGGAACCCAATCAATAGGGGGGTTGGCTTCCGTCAAGCCTCTCTACCTGAAAGCTGACACCATTGGGTGAAGGCAAGCTAGTGAGGTAACAGTTTTGTCGACCATTAGCTTGCCATGTTACCTGCTCTACACCAGTTGGCTCGTTCTGCCAGAGCGGTCTTCGTGTACGGCATGGGAGAGGGGGGGATGTAATCCAACTTCACGATCCCTATCCGTAGTTACTCTTGGCATCTATCGACATCTAGCAGCAGCAGTGAGCTTGCAGTCGGGGTTACGAGGGATCCTCAGCCCACAGGTGATCGACGAACCGAGGGGAGTGGGAGAATCCCTGGCGGACACGGAGGCTTTGATCCAGGTTTGGCATGGACGCGGGGAGGGGCAAATTTACATCTGGGTCAGGTTCCATGCTCCTTATTCTGGCCATCCTGAGAGTTTTGTCCAGGGATCCGCTCTAGCCCAAAGGTATGGAGTGGGGCTGCACACCCACTTGGCGGAAACTCGCCGGGGAGTGGAAACTCTACAGGCTCGCTATGGATTGACCCCGGTGCAGTGTTTGAAACGCTGGGGATCCCTGAGTGCTCAGACCTTGGCCGCCCACTGTGTGCATGTGGGGGCTGAAGAAATCGAATCGAGGAGATGCGGTTGGCGGTGTTTCTGCAGCGGTTGGGATCGGGGGATGGAGCTGCTCTGCCGGCGCAACAGGCTTTGTGGATGGCTACACAAGGCAGTGCCGCCTGTCTGGGTCTGGAAGGGGAAATCGGCAGCTTGGAGGTGGGCAAAAAAGCGGATTTGATCTTGCTGGATTTGCGCGTGGGCACCGCTAACCGCTATGCCAAAAAGCTTGCCACCTGCTTGTGAGAACCTGTGGGCTGCATTTTGACCGTGACTCTATTGCACAGCTCAAAGCGGCCCTCGTCGGGCATATGCTCGAAGAATGTGTTAGGCGTCAGAGGAGCAGCGACAGCCTGGATCACAGATATAACCCCTGGTCATTCGTCAGTGGTGCGGAGCGCATTGGGGGCATCCTAACCCCGCCAGCGGGCTTTTGGAGCATCCTGTGAATAGCTCTCAGGGTGCTTGCACGGGCGGTGGGTTGTTGCGCAAAAACGGCTGTACGGCTACAAATCCCAACCCAAACGATCCAATGACTAAGACGACTGCAGCGGCCATCCAAAGTACGGCAGAGCCCTGGGATCCGTGATGTTGCTCCCGTACCCGCTGATAAATGCCGGTGGAATAGGCTGAGGAGTCTGCCTCGCCGAGATAGGGATCCGGGCCGCCCCTATCCTGCATCAACTCGTCCAGGGAAGGAACCTGGTAGCCAGTGCGGGGGTAGGGCTCGGCAGAGGTGTGGGTGGAAGGGTGGCGAAGGGAATCAAAGGAGGACGGGGCAAAGCCGTTGGATGAGAAGGAGGGGGTCTCGTTGCGGGCCTGTCGGCGCTTGAGGCGATTCAAAAAATCGTAGCTGGGAGGGGCTTCCGGTTGGCCGGGATTGGCAGTCGGGCTGTTCTGTTGGAAAGAGGCTTCAGAAGCTGCAGCAACTTGGGCAGCCTGGCCATTTGCGTCAGCAAGCCGTAGGCTGATTTGCTGCAGGCGCTTCAGGGTGTGGCCCAATTGCCCCTGGAACTCTCGGGTGATGGCAGCGAGCTCTCCAGACAACTGCTGATGCAGAGCGCGCAGGTGCTGGTTTTCCGAGGAAAGCAGGCTTACCTGCTGACGGGCAGACTCCAACTCTTCGGCCACTTGTTGATACACCTGAATCGGCACCACCCCTGGCCCGGTCTCCATTGCGGCAGGGGAGCGAAAGCCACTGCGGGGCAAACCACCGGGGTTACCGTTGCTGTTGCGAGCGCCAGAGGGGTTAGAACCCCGAAAATCGTATTGCATAAATTGGGATCGACTCGGAAGGACAGGGGGCTGGGACAGCTTGACACAGAGGGATCCAAGATATCAGGGATCTCCAAGGATAGTGCTGAACACCGGCAATCTAAAGGCGTGCAGCTCTAGCGTTAGTGTAAGCCGCAATTACTACCCCAAGCATACCGCTAAGCCTTTGGAATGGGCGCTCCCTTCACAGTAATTTTTCCGGCCCACAAGCGCCACTTCTCCGCTGCTCCCAGGTTGCGCTGTCGTTCCCACGTCACGAATACTCTCCCACCAAGTCTGGAGAACCAGGAGATTCGGAATTTGGGGCAGAGGAGTCCTGCAGCAGCCGCTCCAGATCCCGTCGCAGAGGTGGTTCCAACTGTTCCAGCTCATTGACAAAGTCTTTTATACCCTGAAACTGGCGATAAACGGAGGCAAAGCGCACGTAGGCCACCTCACTTAGGTGTTGCAGGCGCTCCAGCACCATCTCGCCGATGCGCAGGCTGGTTACCTCTTGGGCATCTTCCAATTGCAGTTTTTCTTCGATCTCATTGACCAGCTCTTCCATCTGTCTGACGGTGACGGGGGTTTTTTGGCAGGCACGCATCACCCCTTGCAGGATCTTGTTGCGGTTGAAACTTTCGCGGGATCCATCCCGTTTAATGACCATGATGGGCATGAACTCGATGCGCTCATAGGTGGTGAAGCGGTAGCCACAGGACATGCATTCTCGCCGCCGCCGCACACTCTGGCCACCTTCTGCCGAACGAGATTCCAAAACTCGGATTTCTTGTTTGCTGCAGCGGGGACATTTCATGGCTTGCAGTCCTTACAAAGCGACAGGTGGGTAGGAGGGTGCCTCAATTTTACCGGATGCTTAATCTTCTGGTGCTTAGACAGATTGCAAATGAGATGGACTCTGTTCGTCGAGTGCAGATTGCAAGGGATCCCACCAAGCAGCGGCTTGCGCCTGGATCTGGGCCTTCAGCTCCGGTTCCATGCGATCCAAATGGATCAATACCCATTTCATTCTGCCCAAGGGGGCTAAGAGGGATCGCTGACGCAACAGGAAGTCCCAATACAACGTATTGATGGGGCAGGCTTGTTTGCCAACCTTTTCGCTGGGATTGTAGCGGCAATGGCGGCAGTAGTCACTCATTTTGCGGATGTACTGAGCAGAGGCGGCATAGGGTTTGGTGGAGAGCATGCCCCCATCGGCAAAAAGGCCCATGCCGATGACGTTGGGCTGCATCACCCAGTCGTAGCTGTCGATAAACACATCCTGAAACCACGCTTCTACTGCCTGGGGCTGAATGCCACTGATGAGGGCGAAATTGCTGAGCACCATTAGCCGCTGGATGTGGTGGGCATAACCATGACGGCGAATTTGATCCAGGGTGTGCTGCAGACAGGCCATGTCGGTTTTGCCCGTCCAAAAAAACTCTGGCAGGGGTCGCTGGTGGCCAAAAAAGTTGTTCTGGGCATAGCCGTTGGGCATTTGGTATTCGTAGAAGCCGCGCATGTACTCCCGCCAGCCCAGGATCTGGCGGATGAAGCCTTCGGCGGAGGGCAGGGGGATCCCACCCTGATAGTAAGCCCGTTCGGCGGCGGCAATGACTTCGTGGGGGGTGAGCAGGCCCAAGTTGAGGTAGGGAGAAAGCAGCGAGTGGAAAAGGAAGTCTTCCCCAGTTTGCATGGCGTCTTGCCAGGGGCCGAAGTGGGGCAGGCGCTCGTGAATGAAATGATCAAGCACTTGCAGGGCTTGGGCGCGGGTGACGGCCCAGCCAAATCCTTCTAAGGATCCGAAGTGATGGCCGTAGTGTTGCTTAACTTTTGTGATCACGGCCTGGGTGATGGCGTCGGGGGGGAAGGTGAGGGGCTGGGGGTAGCGCATTCCGGGTTTGGGAGGATGGCGATTCTCCCGGTCGTAGTTCCAGCGCCCCCCCAGGGGCTTGGGGCCGTCCATGAGAATGCGAAAGCGTTTGCGCCCTTCGCGGTAAAAGTCTTCCAGGAGCAGGCGCTTGCGACCTGAGGCCCAGTCGATAAATTGACGAGTACTCCAGAGGAAGTGGTTGTTTTCCACAACCAAGAGGGGGCAGGGGAGGGTGGATCTCAGATTTTCCACCTCCTCCCGGATGGGAATATCGGCGGGCTGCATGAGGCGGATCTGCTGCAGTTGATGTTGCTTGGCCCAGGTTTGCAGGGGCTCGGCATAGCTGTCGGCTTCCACGTAGGTGACTGGGTAGCCCCGCTGTTGCAGTTCTTGGGCAAAGTGGCGCATGGCCGACCAGACCAGCACCAATTTCTGCTGGTGGTGGTTGCGGGAGCTGGCCCACCGGTGAGATTCGATGAGAATGACGGGAACTCGGTCTGGGGATAGGGTCGAGAGGGAAGCGAGGGCGGATTGCTGTGGGTGGAGTTGATCCGCAAGGATCCAAACCCCTTCTGGGCCGGCGGATGGAGCGATCATGGGATGCTGAAGCTCTCGGTCTATGGGAGGAGCGCTGAGAATGACACAGGTTGAGTTTAGCTCTGGGGGGCAAGGCCAGGTGGCACCCAAATGTTTGCTGAATCTCGGCGGGACAGCTGAGGAGAGAGGATGATGCGGCAGACAGGGATCCCTTGCCTGCGGTGGTGGGCCGGGCTGGGGATGGTGGCCCTGCTGCTGCTGGTGATCTGGAATTGGACGGATCCCTTGCCGCCGGCGTGGGATGAGGCGCAGCATCTGCTGCAGGCGCAGGCTTTTGGGCTTCACCTGGGACGGTTTCGCTGGGATGGGCTGTGGGGGCAGCAGTTTTTGCATTTGAACCAGCGCTACCCCCCTTTGGCCTATTGGCTGGGGATCCCCTTGGCGGCTCTGCATCCCTTCAGCCGGGCGGACGGGCAGTTGCTCAACTTGGTGTTGCTGGGGGTTCTGGTTCTGGCAACCCAGCGGCTGGGACAGCGGGTCTATCGCTCCTGGGAAGTGGGCTGGCTGGCGGCGGCGCTGCTGCTCCTCTATCCGGGGATCACGGCTTTGGCCCACGTGTACATGTTGGAGTTGCCGCTGGTGGTGGCGGTGACGCTGGCGTTTTGGGCGCTGTGGGCCTATGGGGAGAAGCCTTCCTGGTGGGGGGCGGTGGGGGTGGGGGCGGGGGTGGCGGCGGTGCTGCTCACCAAGTGGACAGGGGTGCTGTTTTTGCTGCTGCCTTTGCTGGGGATCCCGCTGTTGCCAGGCAAGAGGATCCCTTGGCCGGCGCGGCTGGCCCACTTGGCCTTGGGGATGGGTGTGATGCTGCTTTTGTGCTGGCCCTGGTATGGGGCCAATTGGCTGTTTGTGCTCAGCAATGGCTGGGCTTACGCCGAGACTGCCCACTACTACATCACTTGCCCAGCGGGATCCCTGTGCTGGTGGACCACCTACTTGCGCTTTCTGCCCCTGCAGATGAGCCCTTTTTTGTGTGGGCTGCCGCTGCTGAGCGGGTGGGGATCCCTGGACAGGCGAGAGGCAGTTTTGTGGGCCACCTACGGTTCCGGCTACCTTCTCTACACCCTGGTGGATATCAAAGATGTGCGCTTTACCCTACCTTTGCTGCCCCTCTTGGCGGTGTTATCAGCAGGCGGGATCCAAAAGGCTTGCCGGTGGTTGGAGGAACGCTGGGGTGCGTGGGCTTTGCAAAGGGGAGTCTGTGCAGGGCTAGTTCTGGGCTGCTTGGCCTTGGCCAATTTGGGTCGGCCCCTCACCCCAGGGGTGGCCCCTCTGTGGACGGGGATCCAGATGCGCTGGCAGGGGCAGCACCCCACGCAGGAGCTGACCCAGTGGATCCAATCCTTGATCCAGCCAGGTTTGACCACCACGCTGGGAGTTCTCCCCAATACAGAGCTGATCTCTTCCGAAACCCTCACCTACTTAGCAGCTCTCCAGCGCTGGCCGGTCACGTTCCGCGCTGCCGGGCAAACCCCCTGGCCGGAGCTGGAGCTATCCTTGCTGGATGGGTTTGTGGATGCCGAAGGGGAACAGGGAATTATTGGCCCTTATGGCCCGACTAAGGAGCAGATCCGGCAGCACCTGCGCAGCAGCCCAGACTGGCGACAAGAGCCGGCGGTGGAGTTGCCTACGGTGGGTCGGCCGCACACTTACTTCCCTCGCTTTTCAAAGGTGACGGTACAGAAGTGGCCTCTTGAAGCTGAGGAGGTGGAGCTGGTGGAGGTTGAGGCGCTGTTGGAGCTGGGGATCCCCGCCTGGAAGTTACGCTGGCAAGGCCCAGCTCAGAACTTGGCCCAAACGCTGGTCTGGGCGCGGCTGGAAGACGGGCAAGGACGGGTTTTGGAGAAGCGGGCCTGGGTGCTGGGGCAGAATCGCCTGCAGCTCAACTCAACAGGCGGCTGGCTGGTGGAAGAGATCTTGACGCTGCCCACAACCGACTTCCCAAGAGGTGGCCTTCTCCACCTGGAATGGCAGTCGCCCAAAGGGATCCGCCATTCCCTACACCAATCCTGGAGAGGATCCCTGTCGAGCTTCCCGAAGGAAGGCCCCTTCCTTGTAACGGATCCCTTGTTTCCTCTCCGCGAGGCGGCCAGAGCTGCTGCCGCTGGGGATCTGCAGGCCCTCTCCCTTTATCTCAATGCCTGGACAACCCTGCAATACCCGACTTTTTTGACGGATCCAGATCGCATCCTGGTACGGCAATTGCTGGAGAGGGAATGGCAACAGGCTGCTGCCCAAGGCCAACTGAGCCAGCAAATCCAGAGCCACTACCAACTGGGCTTGCTGTTGGCGGTGCTGTTACAACCAGAAGCAGCTCAGTTGCATTTTCAACAGATCGTCGAGCTGGATCCAGAGGACGCGTGGGCGCGGGCTTACCTAGGGTTTTTGCGAGTATTTTTCACCCATGAGTTTAGGGGTGTCCAAGGGCTGCGACAGGAGCTTTCGGCTGCAGTTCGGCCTCTTTGCCGGAAAGCGGATTTGGATTGGGATTTGAATTGGATTTGTGCTGCTCTTTAGCCACAAAGTCCAGCTCCATTTGCGAAACCTGGGAAAGAAGAAAGTCGGCAAAAGCTTTGGCCACCACCGAAAGACGTTTAGAGCGCAAATAGACCAAATACCAGAACCCCCGAATGGGAAACTCTTCCACATCCAAAATAGCCAGATGATGCTGCCACCCCCCCAAGGCCAACACATGCTGAGACAAAACCGAAATGCCCAATCCACCCAAAATGCCTTGGCGGATAGCTTCGCTGCTGCCTATCTCCATGCGAATGTTGAGCTTTAGGTTATGCTTCTCAAAAAGCCGCTCTACAGCCATGCGGGTGCCAGAGCCAGACTCACGGGCCAAAAAAGGTTCTTGGGCAATGCGCGCCAGAGGGATCCCCTTTTGGCCCACCAGGGGATGATGAATAGAGGCCATCACCACCAAAGGATTTTCCAGAAAAGGTTGTGCCACCACGTCCAGATCTTCTGGCGGCATCCCCATCACGTAGAGATCGTCCATGTTGTTGCTCATCCGCTCCAAAACCTGCTGGCGGTTGAGCACCTTAAGAGCTACGTCAATGCCGGGATACTGCTGACAAAATGGCCCCAGAAGACGGGGAATAAAGTATTTGGCAGTGGTGACTACTCCAATGCTCAGCCGTCCCTGCTTTAACCCCTTCAGGTCGGCAAGGGTCATCTCGAATTGATTCAATTGTTCAAAAATCTTCTCGCAGGTTTGGTGTAAAGCTTGCCCCGCTTCGGTGAGATACAGCCGCTTGCCCACCTGTTCAAACAACGGTAACCCCACGGCTTTGCTCAATTGCTTGATCTGCATGGAAATCGTGGGTTGGGTCAGGTAGAGCTCTTCTGCAGCGCGGGTAAAGCTCAGGTGGCGGGCGGCAACCTCGAAGATTTGCAGTTGATGCAAGGTAATGGCCTTCATGGACATCAAGAAAAGCTAAAGGTTTACTACTAAATCATAAGCGCTAATCTATGCCTTTTGGCGAGATCCCTAGGAGAACCTGGCTAACGGTCACAGTGGCGAAAGGGGCAAAACCGAAGAGCAACCCCCTACCACTCGGACTTAAGGTAGAGATCGACCAAGGGATTGCGCCGGTGTGGGCACGGGCGGCTGTTTTTTTTCAATAGCCGCTCTCTGGGCAGGAGAAGAGTACGATCGCAGACATTCTCGTGGAGGTTGAGAGTGCTAAGACTGCCAAAAAACAAAGGGAGCCGCTGGCTTGCGGGTGTGCTGGGCGCGCTGATGTTGCTGGGATCCGGAATCACGGCCCAGGCTCAGTTCTTGTGGCCCGGCCATTCCCTTTTCCCCAGCTCTGGTTCCGTAGACAGTGCGGAACAGAGGGGATCCCACTTGGCTGCTCGGCTCGACGCCTACTGCCGACAGCCGCCCGAGGAGGTAGCGCGCAAGGCTCAACTGCGCCAGCAGGCTGCCCAGTCGAATGCTGCTTGGGCCGAGTACACCCAAGTTTTGGCCGAACATGGCGCTGCCTTGATCGCCTGCCGCAGCCAACGCTGGCCCCAGATCCAGGCCATTTGGGTACGTCTGCACCCTTGTGATGCCAATCCGGGCGTGTTGGATCAGGTATTCGACCAAGTAGTGAACCTGGGCTACAACCGCGTTTTTATCGAGACCTTTTACGATGGTCGCTCCATTTTGCCGGATGGCGCAGGGGGGATCTGGCCCAGCTTACAGCCCAACGCCGACTTGTTGGATCTGGCTCTGAAGGCGGCGCGACGCCGCGGTTTGTCTGCTTATGCTTGGGTGTTTTCCCTCAATTTCGGCTACAGCTACGGACAACGGCCCGATCGACAGGTGGCCCTGGCCCGCAACGGTCGTGGCATAACCACTGTTCTGGATCCGGCAACAGCCCTTGGGGAAGATTTGGGCAGCCCGGATGAGGTGTTTGTGGATCCCTTTCATCCCCTGGCACGGCGGGATTTTGCCGAGTTGGTCCGCCGCATTCTACAGCGACAGCCAGATGGGATCCTTTTCGACTACATTCGCTATCCGCGTGGCTCAGGGGGATCCAGCGTGGCAGCCACCGTCCGAGACTTGTGGATTCATGGAGAGGCCGCCCGGAAAGCCTACCTCAATTTGGCAGAAAACCCGGCGGGTCGGGCATTGCTGGAGCGCTACCTAAGCCAGGGCTACATTGCAGTGGCAGATGTTCTCCATCTGGATGCCACCTATGCCGAAGAGCCCAGGTGGCGGCAGCCAGGGGATCCCTGGCCCAGCCCGACCGAGAAATGGGCGCTTTCCCCAGAGTTACTGGACTGGGCTGCCCAAGACATGGCCAGCAGGAATTGGCAGGGGGATCAGCTTTCCTCTGCAAAAGATTTACCAGAGAGTCTGGAGAAACCGGCGGATTCCAGTTCTGAGGCAGCAGCACCAACTCCTGCCCCTTCCCCCACCCCCAGCGCCGCCGTTCGCCAAGAACGTTGGCAGCAGCAGCTTTGGCAGCTGAGCGTCGAGTTTGCCCGCTACGGCGTTCTCGATTATCTACAGCAGGCCGCCCAACCCGCCCAGAGGCTGGGGATCCCGGTGGGGGCTGTCTTCTTCCCAGAAGGCAACCAAGCAGTAGGAGAAGGGTTTGACGCTCGTCTGCAACCCTGGGACCGCTTTGATCCGGGTATGGAATGGCACCCAATGGCCTATGCCAAGTGCGAGGATAGCTCCTGTGTGGCGCAGCAGGTGGAGCAGGTCCTGGCTGTGGCCTCTCCCCAAACCTTTGTCTGCCCGGCCATTGCCGGTCTATGGGGACAAGCCCAGCGGCAACGCCCCAGCCTGGAAACCCAAACAGCAGAGCTGGCCCGCCGCTTCCCGCAGTTGCCCTGTGTGAGTCACTTCGCCCTCTCCTGGATCGAGCCGGAGCTGGAGCGCAGCCGTCGCACCTGTCAACTCTAACGCCCATCCCAATCTGAAAGTTAGGAATTCTGAACTTATGAGCCCTGAGCAATTTGATCTGATTAACCGCCTGTTTCAACTGACCTTTCAGATCGGGGATCGCTTGGGCTGTGAATCCTCAGATCCTGCTCAATTGTTGCTGACCAACCGGCCCAGCCTGGAATCCAGTTGCACATTCTTTCCTTCCGATTTCACCTACGAAGCCTTGGATCCCCAAGTGTGGGCCGACTACATGGCGGAAGTTCCGGCCTTAGCGCAGATGGCGAATATTTTGCAACCTTATCCTTTCACCTGTGGCATTTATCGCCAAGACGAGGTTTCGTGGTGGATTTGCGCCTTTTGGGCAGCCCAAGAGGACTTGGGAACCAACTTGCTCTTGCGCGCCCACAGAGTCGAAACTTAGGCGCTTGAGCCCTATCTCCTCTCCCTCATCGAGACGGGGATCGGCGTTACCGGAATCAAAGGGGCTGATAGCAGTCGTGGTTTTTATTACCATCTATTTCAACTGATCGCGCTAGCGGGCCAGAGGCCTTAGCAGGAAGCAACCGGTCGTTTGTTTCACCTTGACGGTGAGATAAATGACTATGCGTTGTGGAACGGTTTATTGCAATTGACCTACTCGCGACCGCTATAGCTGGCTTCCGCCCAGAGCGTGAGCTGGGGGCCTTACGGCACTCCTTCGTAAATCACATAGACTCCGGCGCGCTCAGGCCGAGAATGCCGGTGAGGACGTTAAACAAAACCTGCTGCGTGGCCTGCACCAATTGGATGCGGGCTTGGGCCAAAAGGGGATCCTCTTTCAAGAGCGGCAAAATACGGCAGTTGTCGTAAAACTTGTTGAAATCGGCGGCGATGGCTTCTGCATAGCGGATGATCTTGTGGGGAGCGCGCTCTTCGGCAGCGGCGATCAGCTCATCCGGCAAGGCCAACAAGCGCAGCAGCAGGGCCCGCTCTTCTGGCTCTTTGTAGGGCAGTTTTTGTTGCTCCGTCAAAGGGACTTTGTTGGTCAGTTCAACCTTTTCTTCTTCCTGTAGCCGCCGCAGCAGAGTGCAACAGCGGGCATGGCTGTAGTGAACATACACGACCGGGTTATCGAAAGTTTGCTTGACGGCCAAATCCAAATCGAAGTTGATGGGGCTGTCCATGCTGCTGCTAAGCAAAAACCAGCGGGCTGCATCGACCCCCACGCCAATTTCTGGATCTTCGATCAGGTCATTGAGTGAGACAAAGTTGCCGGTGCGCTTGGACATGCGCACTTCGGTTTTCTCACCGGTTTGCGGGTCGGTTTTGAACAATTTGACAAATTGTCCAATCAAGATTTCCAGCTTGACATCTGGGCTGAAGGCACCCACCGCCGCCTTTAAGCGGCCGATATAGCCATGGTGATCCGAGCCAAGAATGTTGATCAGCCGGTGATATCCCCGCTGCACTTTATCCCGGTGGTAGGCAATATCGGCGGCTAGATAAGTGAACGAACCATCGGCCTTTTGCACCACCCGATCCTTGTCGTCGCCAAATTCTTGGGTTTTGAAATAGACGGCCTCTTCGGCCCCTGGCTTGGGATCCTCACCCCGCGGCGCTTTGGCTTTGTAGAGAAAGCCGCGCTCTTGCAGCTCCTGCAAAGCTTGCTGGATGGCGCTCAGGCCTGTCTGGGGATCGGGGGTGTGCAGGCGGCGCTCGCTAAACCAGTGATCAAACTCGGTGCGTAGTTGTTGCAGGGTCTGCTTTTGCCAGGCCAGCATTTCCCCATAGGCAAAATCGGTGTACTCCTCTAGGGTGGTGGGCAGAGGGCGGATCCCGGCCTTGACCTGACCCAACAGCCGCCGGGCAATATCGACCAAGTAACTGCCATGGTAGGCATCTTCGGGCAGAGCCACCTCTTCCCCCTGCAGTTGCCGCACCCGCACCTCCAGAGACTGGCCTAAGAGCCGCATCTGGTTGCCGGCATCGTTGATGTAAAACTCCCGCTCCACCTGGTGGCCCGTCCAGTGCAGCAAGTTGGCCAACGTAGAGCCAACGGCAGCCCAGCGCCCATGGCCGACGTGCAAAGGCCCCGTCGGGTTGGCGGAGACAAACTCCAGCAGAATGCGCTCAGGATGGGGAATGGCTGTTTTGCCGAAGTTTTCTCCCAGATGCAGCAGCTCTTGCAAGCGCTTGGCCAAAAAGGGATCCCCCAGCCGGAAGTTGAGATACCCTCCTCCCGCCACCTGAGTTTCGATGTCCGGCAGATCCAAGTGTTTTTGCAGGGTTTGGGCGATCTGGGCCGGTGCTAGGCGGCAGAGCTTGGCCATGCCCAGGGGGGTGGGACAGGCGTAATCGCCGTAGCGAGGGTCGCTGGGGATCTGGATCACGGGGGCAATCGCTGTGGCTTGCTGGGGAGCCAGGGATCCCAGTTGCCCCGCCTCTGAGGCCCGTCGAATGCTCTCGGCTACGGCGGCGGTGAGAAACCGAATCAGCGAGGTGGATACGGGTTGAGTGGCCATGGCTGTTCGTGTCGGCAGACGTCGAGAGAGGTTCCAGGGATGCCTGGGGCAGTAAAAGCATCATCATATCGACAGCCAACCGGCTCTGACAAAATCTGACAAAAGAATAGATGCTCCTCCAGCCAAACTTTGCTTTTGCTCGCCTGCTTTGCGAAGATGGCTCTGACAAATTGACGGGACAGAGCTTTAGGCCAAGCTTTTGGGTACAAAGTATCACCGAATACAAAAGTTTAACTCTGCTTTGCTAAGTTGTTTGGCGGTAATGCTCGCCTTCCCGCTTGCGGATTTCTGCTGAGACAGCTGCTGTGGAGTTTACTAGTATGTCCATCCCGAAATCGTCGCGTCGTCAATTCCTTCAATCTGCTGCTGCGGCTGCCTCTTGGGTTGCCGTTGGAGGGCTAAAGGCGAGGGCTCAGAGCCGCGGGCCGCTTCTGGTTTCCCAGGGACTGACGCCCCTGAAGTTTACCCTCTCTTGGTTGCTCTCTTCGATGGATACCCCCCTTGTAACGGCGATCTTGAAGGGCTACTTCGCCGAAGAGGGGCTGGAGGTCACCTACGAGCGCGGCTATGGCTCCGCCGATTCCATCACCAAGATTGCCGCTGGCCAGTACGACCTGGGGGAAGGGGATCCCTACTCCATGATTGAGTTCAATGCCAAAAACCCAGATGTGCCCTTGGTGGCAATCTATATCCTCTACAACCGCTCTCCCTTCGGCATCTACACCCTGAAAGGCAAGGGCATCACGAAGCCTGCCCAACTGGCGGGCAAGAAGCTGGGAGCGCCAGCAGGGGATGCGCCGCGTCGGCTCTGGCCGGTCTTTGCCAAGCAAGTCGGCATCGATCCGGGGTCGGTGGAGTGGCTGACCATGGAGCCACAGTTGCGCGAACCTTTCCTCATCCAAGGTCGGGTGGATGCAATCAGCGGCTTTATGACCTCGGCCATGCCCAATTTGGTGCGGGGCGGGGTCAAGCTGGAAGATATTGTTCCCTTCCTTTACAACGACCACGGCCTTGAGCTGTATGGCAATGCCGTCATCACCCGTGTGCAATTGCTGCGTGAGAAGCCTGAGCAATTCAAAGCTTTCTTGCGGGCCTATGTCAAGGGTTGGCAAGACACTATTCGTGATACCGATGGCAATATGTTGGCCCTTCTGGACAAAGCCAAGGCCGACGGACAAGTGCTGGATACGGCAATTGAGAAATTGCGCCTTACCCTGGCAATGCCGCGCCTGTTTGTTACCGATGAGGTGCGACAAATTGGTTTGGGGGATGTAGTGCCTGCTCGTATGGAAACCTCGATTGCTCAGGTGGTGGATGGCTTTGGCTTGCCCACTAAGCCCTCTCTAGAGCAAGTGTTTGATGGAAGTCTGCTCCCACCCAAGTCTGAGCGGATGATTGGATAATCTGGGTTAGGCCAGCAACGATTTTGAAGCCTCTGTCTATTGGCTTGCCGGTGCAGGCCAACTTATCCTGCTTGCTGGGAGGCTATTTCTGGCTGCAGGTGCGGTCTGCGTCCTTATTGGATCCCTCATCCGCGAAGTATCCCCAAAGCTTTTCGTGGCAGGGATCCCAGCCTGCTCCTGAAAGAGGCCGACGGGAGACCTGTTCGCGTTGGTGGATGGGAGACCGGAAGCGGCATGGAGCAGTAGGGGAGTGTCTCGAACTTTGTTTAGGGTTACCCAAGAACGCCGTAAGGCCCCTGCCTTTGGGCATGGGGAGCATGTCAATGAAATCAAACCTGAGAAACAGATGTATTGGGAAGAGTAGCTTAGGGGTGCTTGAAGTCGAGATAGCTTTTCCGATCCCGAAAAAAAGCTGAATAAGTTTGTGGTGCTCAGGGATCCCTTTTAACCTGGAGGGGATCACTAGGGAGTTTAGGCCCTTGGAAACTTTTGTTCTGATTAAGCAAGTTCCCGATCAAAACGCCAAGGCCGGCATCAACAGTGACGGCACGATCGATCGCGCCAAGGCCAAGCGGATGTTAAACCCTTTTGATCGCTATGCACTGGAAGCAGCTCTGCAAACCAAACGGCAACACGGGGCGAGAGTAACGGCAATTACAATGGGGCCACCCCCGGCCATTGAGGTGCTCTACGAGGCCATTGCCCACGGGGTGGATCGGGGTATTTTGATGACCGACCGCCGCTTGGCCGCTTCCGATACCCTAGCCACTGCCTATACTCTGGCCCAGACGGTTCGCTATGCTGGCCGGCCCGATGTGATCTTCTGCGGGCTCCAGACCACCGACGGCGATACGGCCCAGGTGGGGCCGCAGTTGGCGGAGCGGTTGGGGATCCCTCAGGTCACCTATTGCGAAGCCTTCGAGATTCGGGATGGGATCCTGGTGGCGCGGCGGGCCATCGAAGGGGGATCCCAAATCGTAATGGTGCCCCTGCCGGTTTTGATTACGGTGGCCAATTCCGCTCGGCGTTTGGCCTACCCCACTCTACGGGGTGTGCAGCGGGTGCAGCGGCTAATGCGGGATGAAATGGCACGGGCCGAGGCAATCCAGATCCTCAACTTGGACGATGTGGGGGCAGACCCGGAGCGCTGCGGTCTCAAGGGATCCCCAACCATCGTGGCTGCCACCGAAAAAGTGGGGGAAATTGGCGGCAACTGTCAGGTCTTTCAGGGACAATCCGTCCCCCAACTGGTCAACCAACTGACCCAGGCCGTTGACCTCTCCCGCTACGCCGCAACCTCCTAGATCTTTACATCTTGCGTCCCACCGGCCCCCCATCGCCCCTCAATCATCACTGTCTGATCATCGACCCCAGGCCAGCTGGCTGCGGTGAAAAGTTGACCCAGAAGGACTCTGCTGACCTCGTCGCAATTGCAACACCCAAGATTGCCCTCGACCCGATTCAATCCCGATCTCAACCTAGGAGTCACAGTTTTATGGATCGCAAGCGGATAGTGGTCTTCGCCGAGCAGGTGAACGGGGAACTGCAGCCCATTGGCTTAGAGTTGTTGGGGGCCGGGCGGCGGCTGGCCGATAAGCTGGGAGCCACCTTGAGCGCTCTTGTGCTTGGATACAACATTGCCCACTTGCCCCCAATTCTGATCGGCCACGGGGCAGATCAAGTCTTCATCGCCGATCACCCCGAGTTGGCCGAATACCGCACCCTGCCCTACCGCCGGGTGATCACAGACTTGATCAAAAGCTGGCCCCAACCACCCCACACCATCCTGCTGGGATCCACCACCACCGGGCGAGATCTGGCCCCCCGCTTGGCCGCCCACCTGGAGACCGGCCTGACCGCTGACTGCACCGAGCTGGACATTGGCCCCTTCGAGTACACCAACAGCAAAGATCCCAGCAAGTCCGGCCTCTTCCCCGACTGCCTTTATGCCATCCGGCCCAGCTTCGGCGAATCTCTCAAGGCTCGCATCCTTGGCCCCTGGAAAAACCCGCAAATGGCCACAGTACGACCAGGGGTGATGGTGCCCCTGCCCTGGGACAGATCCCGCCAGGGGGAAGTGATCCCAGTGCCGGTCAACTTGGATCCCGGCGATCTGCGCCTGCAGATTGTGGAAACGGTGCGCAACCTGTCCCAGGCGGTAGATCTCACCCGCGCCAAGGTGATCGTTTCCGGCGGCTACGGGCTGGGATCCCCAGAGGGATTTGAGCTGTTGAGGGAGTTGGCCGCTTGTTTTCCCAACAGCGCTGTCGGCTCCTCCCGCAAGGCCGTGGATTCTGGGTGGATCCCCTATGCCCACCAGGTGGGCCAAACCGGCAAGACCGTCCGCCCCCAGCTCTACATCGCCTGCGGCATTTCTGGGGCCATTCAACATCGCGTGGGCATGGACAAATCCCAGACGATCATTGCCATCAACAAAGACAGCGCCGCTCCTATCTTCAAATTTGCCCACTACGGCATTGTCGGGGATCTCTACCAGGTGGTGCCGGAGCTGATCCGGCAACTGCGACAGAGACAGGAGGAGCTCCGAGAAGGCGCCGAGGGCCAGCCTTTCCAGAGCCTTGGCGAGCGGATCCCAATTTTGCAGAGTCGATGAGAGATGGTTGGCAAAAACGCTCTCAGTGCAGGGCCATTGTCAGCAGCCCCTGCTGCCCCAGCAACACCTCCCGCAACAGGGTAACCAGGCCCACCCAAACCACAGGGGCCATGTCCACACCTCCCAGAGGCGGGATCAGGCGACGGGTCGGGCGCAACAGAAACTCCGTCAGGCCGACCACCAACGAGTAGGGCAACCGAGAAGTATCCAGTTGCGGATACCACGACAGAAAGATGCGCAGCACAAACAGGAGGGTGTAGAGCGCCAACAGTGGGCCAAGCACCCAAGAGGTGAGAATTGGCAGCATAGGTTACTCAAAGAACAGGTTTACTGGTGGCAGTTCTCTCCATTCTGCTCTAATTGGGAGGGTCTGCTGGAGTCCAGAGATACCTCGGGGAATGCAGGCGCTCGGCCCAAGTCAAACCCCAACTTTTTTAAACTTTAACCCTCTTCCCGAAAATGGCCTTACCGGCGGGGCAGCAACAGTTAAAGACTAGCGTCATAATGGACGTATCTTGCTGGACTGCAGGCAGGGATCCCATGCAAGGAAAACTACAAGAGATCGATATCCGCAGCATCCTTCAGCTCATCGAGCTGGGCCAGCGCACCGGTGAGCTTTTTGTAGAGGCCAGCCCCTCTGTCTACTGGTTTGTCTTCTTCCTGAATGGGCGGATTATCTACGCCTCTGAAACGGAAGGGAACATTGCCCGCCTCAGAGACTATCTGCACCGCTTCAAGCTGGAAGCCGCCCTGGAGGAAATTCAAATTCCCCACAAAGCCGCGGTCAACGCCCCCGAATACAACCGCCTCTGGTCTTTGCTGGAAAGCCACAAGCTCAACCCCAACCAGGGCAAGCAAATCCTGCTGGGCATGGTGCGGGAAGTCCTCTTCGACCTGCTTAGCCTCCACCACGGCTCCTTCATTTTCGAGGCTGGATCCCCCCTGGCCCCCCAGTTGACCACCTTCCCCGTCACCCCCCTGCTCACCGAGATCGTAGCCCAAGTGCAGGAGTGGAAAAAACTGCACCCCTACATCCAAGCTCCCAACCAAGCTCCCACCATTCTCAACCCCATTCCTCTGCAGCAACACTTGCCGGCCCCCGTCTTCAAGGCCCTAAGCGAATGGTCGGATGGCAAAACCAGCATTCGCCAGATGAGCCGCTACTTGGGCCGAGATACCCTCACAGTGGCCAAGGCCATCTATCCCTACGTCCGCCAAGGGGCCATTCAACTGTCCGAGCCCGTCTTGATCGCGGAGCCCAAGCCCAGCCGTCCCCTCAAACCCAGCGATAAGCCCAGCCACATCCTTTGCATCGACGACTCCATGGCCATCCAAAAAACCGTAGAGTTCATCCTGCAAAACGAGGGCTACCAGGTTACCACCATCGGCAATCCTCTCAAAGCGCTGGGACAGGTGTTTCTTCTCAACCCCGACATGATTCTCTGCGATGTGGCCATGCCCAAGTTGGATGGGTATGAGCTGTGCGCCATGTTGCGCAAATCCAGCCAGTTCCGCGAAACCCCCATGATTATGCTGACCGGCAAGGATGGTTTTACCGACCGGATTAAGGCCCGCATGGCCGGAGCGAACGAATTTTTGAGCAAACCCTTTGCGGAAAAGGAGTTGTTGACCATTGTCGAATCCTACGTGGGCCCTCCCCCCAAACGGGGCGGTGGCGAATAGGCGTTGGGGTAGCCAAAATGTTGGCACAGAAGACTATAGGCGAAGTACTGGACAGAAGAGTGGCCTCACCGAAACAATAGGGGTAGCATGGCCGGCCCGGAGCCAGGGAGCCAGGTGAGGTTACAAGAGCAAACCTCAGTCAAAGCAGCCCGACGGTTGCGCGGGAGTGCAAAAGGAGTAAGACGGCGATGAGCAAAGTGCTGGTGGTGGATGACAACCGTACCTACCTGGAGACCATTTCCAGCTTGCTTTCCGAGAACGGTTTGGAAGTCTCCACAGCAACAGACGGCGTAGAGGCAATGGAGTGCATTCGCCAGCAGAAGCCTGATGTGGTGGTGCTGGATATTGTCATGCCGCGCATGAACGGCTACGAGGTATGCCGGGAAGTGAAGGGGGATGAAAGTACCAAACACATTCGCATCGTCATGTGTTCCACCAAAGACCAGACCTTTGATATCGAGTGGGCCAGGCGCAACCAGGCGGATGCCTATGTAACCAAGCCCTTTAAGCCCCAAGAGCTCCTGGCGACCATCAAACATCAATTGCGGGAGATGAATCGGAAATGAGTCGCGTTTTGGTGGTGGAAGATAGCCAATCCCAGCGGGAGATGATCAGCAAGCTGCTGCAGGAGAACGGCTTGGAGGTGACGGTGGTGGGGGATGGCGTGGAAGCCATCGAAGCCGTGAAGCAAAACAAACCCGACCTGATCGTGCTGGACATCGTCATGCCGCGCATGAATGGGTATGAGGTGTGCCGCCTTCTGAAAGCCGATCCCCTCACCCAGAAAACCCCGATCGTCATGTGTTCCTCCAAGGGCGAAGAATTTGACCGCTACTGGGGGATCCGCCAGGGAGCGGATGCCTACATTGCCAAGCCTTTCCAGCCCCAGGAACTGGTGGGTACGATCAAGCAATTACTGAGAGGCTGAGAGCTGCCCCTTCTGCTTCCACGCCTTTCGGTAGGTCCTGAGAACGACTCTGCGTTTTAAGCAGGGAGGGGGGCGGGATCAACAGTCCACAAGACTATCCATGCGGGGGAGCATCATGCTGGGGGATCTGGATTTATTGATGGGGGATGAGACCCAAGAGTTGCGGGAGATGGAGGCTCCCGAAGGTGAGCTATTCCTAAAGTTCAAGATTGCCACCGGGGAGGAATTTGCGCTGCCAGCGGTATCGGTTGTGGAGGTGGTGAGCATTGGCCCAGAGAAAATCACCCCCATGCCCAATGTGGCCCCAGTTTTGCTGGGCACGCTGAATTTGCGGGGCGAGATCATCTGGGTTGCAGACCTGGGGCAATTTTTGGGGATCAGCCCGCCCCTGAACATCGACCGAGCCGAGATTCCTGTGGTGGCCGTGATGGATCAACAGGATTTGATCATGGGCTTGGCTGTGGATTTAATTGTAGGCATGGAGTGGCTGAAGACTGAATTGGTGCGGCCTGCCCTCACGGCTCCTGAGTCCATGGCTCCTTTTTTGCGAGGGGAATGGGTGGTGCCCGGAACGGGATCGCGCTTGCCATTGCTGGATCAGTCGGCCATCCTGCGATCCAATCGTTGGGGTTGACAGACGGCCCCCTGGGAGCTCAGCGGGAGGAAAGTGTATAGTTCCTATCAAAGATCCAAGCTAACTCCAGCCACAATGGGGAAAGTTGGACCAAATCTATCCCCTACCGATGCGTGTCGAGGCTGTTGAGGGTAAGCCCTGAGACGGCGGCAGAAAGGCCCACTCTTGCTTGACTGAATGTGGAAAAGGGGGGATAGCCTGCATCCATGGGGTTTTGAGGTGTTGGGGGCGTTCCGTTTGCATCTGTGTTGACGCGTGAACAGAGGTAGGCAAGCAGTGAAGGGAGGATCCATGGTTCCGAACGCGAACAGTCAGAGAGACTACACCGATGCGATGGCCGCCTTTTGGCAGGGAGACTACGTCCGGGCGGTGCGGTTGTTCAACCAAGTGGCCGCTGCTGAACCGCAAGATACTGCTGTCAAGCTGCTGCTGGCTTCAGCACAAAAACAAGCTGGGCAGTTGTTGGAAGCTCGCCAAACCTACAACACCATTTTACAAACAGCCAGTGATCCCGATGAGCTGGAGTCGGCCCGGAAGGGTCTAGAAGAGCTGTTGCAAATGGCACCGGAGCTGGCGGATCTTCCCGATTCCCCAGAAGCGGACGAGTTTCGCTCTCCAGATGAGTTTGCCCGTGGGTCGGATGCCTTTTCGGAAGAGGCTTTCTCTGCTCCCGATCCCTTCTTGCAGTTCGAGGAGATGGGGGAAGAGGAGGCGGATCCCTTTGCTCAAGATCCGTTTCCGCTGGAGGCGGACAGCCTTAGCGGCGATGGCGAAGTCTTCATGGGAGAAGAGAGATTTAGGGATCCCTTGGAGACCGGGCTGCAAATGCCGGGAGCTGATCCATTGGGTTCATCTTACCAGATGCCAACCCATTCTCGGCCACCGGCCACCTCGCGACGGGTAGGCTCGGAAGAGGGCGGGCCTCAAACCAATCCGGTGGTCGAAGATGACTTTGCCTTCCTCAACGAGTTCGATCGAGAGCATCTGGAAGCCCTAGAAGGCGACTCCGACTCCATTACGCAGTTGGCCGGCGATGCCGATTTTCCCGATGAGATGGGCTTCTCCCTGCCCGGTCTTGAGGAAGAGGAAGGGGGATCCCTGGAAGAAGGCCTGCCGACCGAATTGGCTGCCCCCATGAGTGAGCCGATCCCTGCCCCCGATGAAGATACTGCCAGTCCCGGCTCTGCCCTCTTCGAGCTTGACGAGCTAGACAGCCTGGATCGCGAACTTGCCGGCATGGATGGCGGTGAGCCGGTGGGTGCCTTCCGCCCAGATGAGGGGGCGATTGGGGGGATGAGCCCAATGGCGGAGACCGGCAGCGGAGCGGCCCAAGTTCTGCTGCCCACGGCCTCCCTCCCTATTCCCAGTGTAGGTGAACAAGGGGCAAGAACCTCTGCTGGGATCGCCAACCGACCGATTGGGGATCGGCAATTGGCCATAGCGCTTATCCAAGGAGCTGTGAGTTTGGCTGCCGGCTTGGCGATTGGCCTTGGGATCCCGGCCAATGGGGGAGCTCGCTTGATTGCCGGGGTGATTGGAGGCGGGCTGATCGGCACAGGAGCAGGGGTTATCCTCGGGGCCAGCAGTGCCAAACAAATTCGCTCCACCGCCCAAGAGCTGGCCGGCCACTTTGCCGCCTTGGCCCAGGGGAATTATTCAGTACGAGCCACAGCCAACACCCACGATGAGCTGGGGCGCTTGGCCGACAGCTTTAACCAGATGGCGGCTGCCCTTGAAGCCAACTTCGCCGAACTGAGCCAGCGGGCTGCCGAGCAAGGGCAAGCTAAGGAAGACCTACAGCGCCAGGTGATTCGCCTGCTGGACGACGTGGAAGGGGCTGCCCGTGGAGACCTGACGGTGCGGGCAGAGGTGACTGCCGACGTGCTGGGGGCTGTGGCCGACTCCTTTAACCTGACCATTCGCAGTCTGCGAGACATTGTCAGCCAGGTGAAGCGGGCCGCCGCCGCCGTGAACGATGCCGCCTTGCAGAACGAGGACTTTGCCCGCAGCCTCTCTGCCGACGCCTTGCGCCAGGCGGAGGAGATTTCCAACTCCCTCAACTCCATTCAGGAGATGACGGACTCCATTCAAGAGGTGGCCAGCAACGCCCGCGAAGCGGCCAACGTGACTGCCCAAGCCACAGAAGCAGCCGCTCGGGGTGGAGAAGCTGTGGATCGCACGGTAAGTGGCATCCTGGAAATTCGCGAAACCGTGGCAGAAACCACCCGCAAAGTGAAGCGATTGGCGGAATCCTCGCAGGAAATTTCCAAAATTGTGGCTTTGATCTCTCAAATTGCCTCGCGCACCAACCTGCTTGCCCTCAACGCCAGCATCGAGGCGGCACGAGCCGGGGAATCGGGACGGGGCTTTGCCATCGTGGCCGATGAGGTGCGACAACTGGCCGACCGAGCTGCCAAAGCCTCGAAGGAGATCGAGCAGATCGTGTTGCAGATTCAATCGGAAACCGGCAACGTGATGACGGCTATGGAAGAAGGCACCCAACTGGTGATCGAGGGGACGCGGCGGGCCGAGCAGGCCAAGAACAGCCTGGACGAGATTATCGAGGTCAGTCGCCGGATCGACGAGTTGGTGCGGGCGATCTCTCAGGCCACCGTGCAACAAACGGAAACCTCTCGCTCTGTGGCGCAGGTGATGCAATCGGTGGAGTTGACCGCCAACGAGACCTCTAAGGAGGCGCAGAAGGTGGCAGCTTCGCTCCAACAGTTGGTGAGCATCGCCCGCGAGTTGCAAACTTCTGTCGGTCGCTTCCGGGTTGGGGATGAATGAGCAAATCTGCTGTTTTGAGGGCATTCTAGGGACAAGGATCCCCATGCAGGAGACGTTATCGATCCTTAGCAAATGCCACCGGGATCCCCCTGTTCCGACTTTTGGCCGGACTCTTCGCTCAGGCGAGCCTCACCCTGTCCGGTCTGTTATCACTGAATGAAGACTTGTGGGCTGTAGGAAGGGCCTCCTGCCATGAATGAAGAAGCACAGAAGCGGATCCTCAGTTATTTCATCGAAGAAGCCCGCGACCACTTGGCAACAATCGAACAAGTGCTCCTCAGCCTGCGGGACAGTATGAGCGATCCCGAGCTGATCAACGAGCTGTTCCGAGCTGCTCACTCCATCAAGGGGGGAGCTGCCATGCTGGGTCTCACCAGTATCCAACGGACGGCCCACCGCATGGAAGATTTTTTTAATGTCTTTCGCTCTCGCCCAGGCGGAGTGCCCGTCGATCAGCACCTGGAAACCCTGCTGCTGCGGGCTTTTGATGGGCTTTCGATGTTGTTGGAGGAGCTGCAGAGCCCCCGCGGCCTCACCCAAGAAGTCAGCAACACCACCCTGGCGGAACTGGAGCCGGTTTTTCAAGAGACCGAAAGGCACATTCAAAATCTTCTTGGCGAGGGCACTGTTCCCAGCCTTGCTCCAACTCCCGTCTCGTCGCCGGCGGTTCGCACCCTACAGCAGGACATGGCGGAGGTGGTGCCGCAGCAGTTGCGCCAGATGCTGGAGCTGTTTAAACAACGGGATCAGCCAGATGTCCGAGAGCGCTTGGCAGCGGCGAATGCCGTTCTCAAGGAGATCGGACAAGTTCATCATCTGGCGGGCTGGCAACAGTTGACGGAAACTTTCGAGCAAGCTCTGGGCAACCCCGATGCCGACCTGCGTGCTCTGGCTTTGGTCGCCCTGCGGGATTTGAAGCAGGGACAGCAGCTCATCCTAGCCGGCAAGGCCGAACAGGTTGCCCCTTCTTCAGAATTGCAACAATTGGCTCGCCCTGCTGCCCCCCCTGCCCCACCGGATCCTCTTGAGGTGGTGGTGCATCAGCAGATCCCGGCCCTGTTGCGCCAGATGCTGGAGCTGTTCAAACGTCCTGACGACCCGGCCACTCGACCGGCTCTGCAAGCGTTGGCGCAATCTTTGCAGGATTTGGGGCAATCTTCGGCTCTGGAACTGGGAGGCTGGACAGACTTGACCCGCTTGGTGGGCGAGATTTTGGCGGATCCCGGCCAGGATTTGCGGCAGTTGGCCCTGCCGGTGCTGCGAGATCTGAAGCAAGCCCACCAGGCTCTGGCCAATGGAGCGGCAAACACCATTCAGCCCTCGGCTGAGCTGCTGGCTTTCCGCCCTGTTCCGGCAGCCCCTGAAGAGCCAGAAGTCTGCGAGCCCTTCGAGCTTGGTCTGGCTTGGGAGTCTGAGGCAGAGCCGCTGTTCCCCCAACCCGAGGAGGGTGCCTCGGAGGATTGGGCTGTGGCTGCTGGGATCCCTGCGGAGGAAGGCGCTACCCCCGATCTGAGCTGGGAAGCGGTAACCCTCGCCGAGACATCCTTTCAAGAGGATGAGCCCGGAGCTGCCCTGTCGCCGGAGCAGGAGAGCGCAGAGGCAAGCGGAGATCTGGCGGCGGAACAGCCCTCATCCCTTTGGGAAGTGGGCACTGCTGAGGACTCCGTCCCGCTGGCGGGAACAGATTCAGAGCACCGATCTGCTCCCGCGGAAGAGGGGGATCTGGATCTGAGTTGGCCAGGGATCCGAGCCGAAGCGGCTTGGGAGGAAGACTGGAGGACAGCTGCCGTGCCGGCAGAAAGCCCAGAAGAGGACGGGCAGGGAGCTGACTTGGCCTCTGTTGCGGACGACTTCGGTCGCGTTAGCGGAGCGGAGCTCTATGCCACTCCCTTGGATCTGGAGGAAGAAGCCACCTCAGCCTTTGACGAGCTGTTTGCCAACGCAGAAGCGCTATCCGATATTGAAGAATTCCCAACGGAGCTGATCCCCTCCTCTCCTGAGCCCCTCTTGCAGACCTTTGAGGATCTGAGCCCAAGGTTGGATGAGGAGAGAGCTGAGGCCGATCTGGCGGAGCTGTTTGCCGAAGTGGTGGGTGAAGGGGCAGAGGGGTTTGTCTCTGCTGAGCCTGCCTGGGATGCTGAACAGGAGCCGACTGCCCAGAGCGTTGCTGCGGAAATGGGCGAGGGATCCGGCTTTGTCCCAGACGCAGCTGCAAGTGCTGGGGTAGAGGCGCTATTCGAGATTGAGGAACTTCCCGTAGAGAGTGCTTTCCGGCAGGAAGGGTCTCAGCTTCCGGACTTGGAGGCCGTTCCCGCTAGTGAGCTGGAGGCCGATCCTTGGGCGGCTGAACCGTCCCCACCCCTTCAGGAAGCCCTTGAGGACAGGGAAATCGCAGCAGATCTCTGGGCTGAATTTTCCGCGGATATCCAGCTAGAGGATTTTTCCATCCCAGCAGATTATCTGGCAGAGTCGGGATCCGACGAGGTGGGATCCTCAGAGTTCGCTGACTCTGCTGCCTTCGATACTGCCGAAGACAGCCTGGAGAGCTTTTTTTCCACCCCTGCGGCAGAAGCCGATCCGGCTTGGTCGATGCCGGAAGCAAATGAACCTTCCGTATTTTTGGATCCCTCTTTTGGCCCATCCCTGGACATCGCTGAGGCTGATGCTGCCGAAGCTGAGCAACTGGGGGATCTCTTTATCGGCGAACCCTTCCCCACGTCGCCCGACATGGCCAATGAGCCGAGGGAATCGCCAATTCCAGACTTCGGAGCCGAGCTGAGCCTAGGGGATCTCTTTGCCGGTGAGACCCTCGAGGAGGCGTCCGATGGGGACTCCATCCCCCTGACCCAATCAGCAGCTGGGGACACAGCAGAAGCCCAGGAGTGGGCGCTTCTGGAGGACCTGTTCCCGGTCCAGGAGGAGTCTTTCGCAGACCTGCAACCCACGGCTGAGGAGGCAGTCGCCCCTTCCCCCGAGCTCTCCTTCGACCGTCTCGATGCCCTATTCACCCAGGAATCCGACGCAGAAGGACTGAGCCTGGGGGCCAGGGGATCCCTCTCGGCCATGGATAGCGACAGCCAGGTGGATCTGGATGAGTTGAGCCAGTTCTTTGCAGAAGGGGAAGCGCCCCAAGAAGAACCCCCCTTGGATCTTGCCACCTTCCTGGAGGACACAGAAGCTTTGCAAGCGAGCAGCCTGGCGGAAGTGCCCGTGTCTGAGCCAGAGCCGCCGGTTGCCGCACTGGAGGAAGAAAATGCCCTCCAGCCTGCGGAGGACGATCTGGAAAGCCAGTTGGCCAGCCTGTTTGCAGAGGATGAATCCTTAGCCGTTCCTGTTGGCGAGGCCGAGACCCCAGAGGAAGAGGCGCTGGAAGCTGCTCCGGCTCCCCGTTTGGACGATTTGGCCGCCCTCTTCGACGCTGCCGAGCCGGCGGTAACCCCTGAGCTAGAAAAGGCTATCGCCCCCCTTGTGGGATCCCCTGCAGCCGCGAGCGGCGAGGCTGCTGACGACTTTGCAGCCCAGCTGGAATCGCTCCTGGGCGATCTCGAGGTTCCTGCCCAAGCACCTGCTGCGGCGCCAGCACCTTCGCCGCCAATTGCCGCTGCTGCTCCAGCAACCCCCACCCCAGCAGCAGCTGCCCCGGCGGCAACTGGGCCGACTTCACGGCGAACTGCTGCCCTCAGCAACCCTGTGATGCGGGTGGAGGTGCGCCACCTCGACTCCATCAACAACCTGGTGGGAGAGTTGGTAGTCATCCGCAACAGCATGGAGCAAAACCAAACCCGTCTGCGCCAGTTTCTGGATGGCCTGTTGGGCCGTGTGCAACAGCTAGGGGATCTGGGCCAGCGCATGCGGGATCAGTATGACCGCTCCTTGCTGGAATCGGCTTTGTTCTCCAGCCGCAGCGGCTCAGCCTATGGCGGCACGGTAACGGTGGGCTTCGGTCGAAATGGCGAGGGATCCACCCGAGGCAGGCGCGGCCATTCCTCCGGCCAAGAGTTCGACAAGCTGGAGATGGACCAGTTTACGGCCTTCCACGCTCTGGCCCAGGAGATCATTGAGCTCATCGTGCGGGTGCGCGAGTCCTCCTCCGACATCGAGTTTGCCGTGGATGAGGCAGAGCAGATCACCCGCCAATTCCGGCAGGTGACCACCCAACTGCAAGAGGGCCTGAACCGGGCGCGCATGGTGCCCTTCTCGCAAGTTGCCGACCGCTTGCCCCGCGCCATTCGGGATCTCTCCATCAAAACGGGCAAGCAGGCCAGCCTGGTGGTGGAAGGCCGTGACACGCTCATCGACAAGGCCATCCTGGAGGAGCTCTATGACCCCATGACCCACCTGGTGAACAACGCCCTGGTACACGGGATCGAGACCCCTGAGGAGCGGCGGCGGGCGGGCAAGCCCCCTGAGGGCAAGATCACCGTCAAGGCCTTCTATCAGGGCAACCAAACCATCATCATCGTCTCGGACGATGGCGCCGGGATCCCGGTGGAGAAGGTCAAGGCCAAAGCTCAAAGGCTGGGGCTGCTGTCGGAGCAAGCCGACGAAGACGAAGTGTTCAACGTTCTCTTCCACCCTGGCTTCAGCGTTCGCGAGGCCAGCGAGGTGGACGATCTGGCCGGGCGGGGGGTTGGCTTGGATGTGGTGCGCCGCAACATCACCGATCTGCGCGGCAGCATTCAAGTGGATTCTGCGCGGGGCAAAGGAACCACCTTCACCATCCGTCTCCCCCTCACCCTGAGCATCTCCAAGGCCATGGTGTGTGTCAGCGACAAAGCCCTGATCGCCTTCCCCCTGGATGGCGTGGAGGAGATGCTGGATGTTCCTGCCGACGAAGTTCAGCCGGATGAGCAGGGGCGGCCCTCGATTCTCTGGCGGGATCAGCGTCTTCACTTCCAGCCCCTCTCAAATCTGCTGGCCTACAGCCGCAGCCACAGCCGCAGCCGTTCCGAGGTGTACAGCATCACCCAGGATGAGGGCATTATTCCCATTGTCATCCTGCAAAGTGCCGGCCAGTATGTTGCCCTGCAGGTGGACAGCTTCGTGGAAGAGCAGGAAATCGTGATCAAGCAACTGCGCGGGCCTGTGCCCAAGCCACTGGGCATTTCTGGGGCAACGGTGTTGGGGAACGGGCGGGTCCTGCCGATTGCCGACATCATCGAGCTGGTGGACATAGCCCACGGTCGCCGTCGGGATCTCAACCGCTTCTGGCTGGATCACCGGGATGAGGAGCCGACCCCGGAAGAGGTGCGTCAGACCACGGTGCTGATCGTGGACGACTCGATTACCGTTCGGGAGCTGCTCTCAATGTCTTTCCAGAAGGTGGGCTACCGGGTGGAACAGGCGCGGGATGGCCAGGATGCCTGGGAAAAGCTGCGCGGCGGCCTGCCCTGCGACCTTATCTTCTGCGACATCGAGATGCCGCGCATGGACGGCCTAGAGCTGCTCACCCGCCTGCGAGAAGACAGCAACTTCAAGCATCTTCCGGTTGCCATGCTCACCTCGCGGGGGGCAGAACGGCACCGGCAAACAGCACGGGAACTGGGAGCAACTGCCTACTTCACCAAGCCCTATCTGGAAGAAGAGCTGCTCAGCGCTGCTGCCCGCATGCTGCGAGGAGAACAGTTGTTGGCGCCTAACCCAACTTCCCAATCACAACAGTAGTGCAGTTCTGGACGGGGTGCTGTAGGCATAGCACTCTTGTATCAGCGGGTGCCGAACAGGCGATCCCCTGCATCTCCTAGGCCGGGGAGGATGTAGCCGTGCTCGTCTAGGCCATCGTCTACAGCAGCGGTATAGATTGGCACATCTGGGTTCTGTTCGTGGAAATACCGGATCCCTTCTGGGGCGGCCACCAGGCAGATGAAGCGGATCGACTGGGGTCGGGTTTGGCGTAGGCGCGCTACAGCCGCTGCTGCCGAATGGCCGGTGGCCAACATTGGATCCACCACCAGCACCTCACGATCTTCGATATCGGTGGGCACCTTGAAGTAGTACTCGATGGGGATCAGGGTATGGGGATCCCGATATAGGCCGATATGCCCCACCCGTGCTGATGGGATCAGCTCCAGCATGCCGTCAAGGAGCCCTTGGCCGGCCCGCAGGATGGAGACAAGCACCAACTTTTTCTCTGCCGCCAACATCGGCGCCAACATTGGGGCCATCGGGGTTTGAATGGGCTGTAGCTTGAGGGGCAGATCGCGGGTCACCTCGTAGGCCATCAAGAGGCTGATCTCCCGCATCAGCGCTCGGAAGTCGGCGGTTGTAGTTTCAACACGGCGCATGAGGCTGAGCTTGTGCTGCACCAGAGGGTGATCGATGGTAATCACCTGGGCCACCATGCTGTGCTCCTGAGATAATCGGGATCCCGTGATGGATGCCAGAATAGCAGAAGCGCTTGTCCCCCCGGTGGGCCGAAGGCTCTATCTGCTTGCTGTTGTCAAGGGGAGTAATCCGTGCAGATCCGCTTTGCTGTGGTGAGCGATCCCCACGTCACCCTCCCTTCCACCCTTTGGGATCACCCCAGCCGATTTCACCTGGTAGAGGTGAGCATCCCGGCTCTGGAACAGGTTTTGCAGCATCTGGTGCAGTTGCCTCTGGATTTTCTGCTGTTGCCGGGGGATCTGACCCAGCATGGGGAGCCGGAAAACCATGCATGGCTGGCAGAGCGGCTGGCTCGACTGCCCTTTCCGGCTTTTGTGGTGCCCGGCAACCACGATGTGCCCCAGCCCGAGGCCAGCGGGCGCTCTATTGGTTTGGCGGATTTTCCCCGCTACTACCGAGCTTTTGGCTACGAGGATGGGCAGTCTTTGGATTACAGCCGGGTTCTGCGGCCAGGGATCCGTTTGATCGGCCTCAATTCCAACCATTTTGATGCTCAGGGTCAATTGGTGGGGTGTCTAACCCCAGAACAACTGACCTGGCTGGAGAAAGAATTGGCGGCAGCCGAGGAAGAGCTGGTGCTGCTGATGGTGCACCATAATGTGGTCGAGCATCTGCGCGGCCAGTCTCTCCATCCCTGGGGGCGTCGCTACATGCTGGAGAATGCCTCTCAGTTGCGGCGGCTGCTGCAAGCTTATGGGGTGCAACTGGTGTTCACCGGACATCTGCACATCCAGCACATCGCCCGACGAGGGGGGGTTTACGACATTACCACCGGCTCTTTGGTCAGCTTTCCCCACCCCTACCGCCTTGTCGAGATCCGGTCGGATCGAGAGACCGGAATCCAAGTCCATATCCAGAGCTACCGGGTGGGATCCCTGCCCGATTGGCCCGATTTGCAAGCGTTCTCCCGGGAGTGGATGGCCCAGCGCAGCGAACCAGCGGTGGTTAAGTTTTTAACCTCCGCACCGCTGAATTTGCCTTTGGAACAGGCACAAGCCTTGGCCCCACAATTGCGCTACTTTTGGGCAGCGGTGGCTGCCGGGGATCCAGACCTCACTTTCCCCGACTTTCCCCAGCCAGCAGGCCGATTTCTGGAGCGTTTCAGCCGTTGTTTTCGCTGCCCGCCTGATAACCAGGCCCAGTTTCGTTTGATTTCGATTTTCTCTTTTCCAGTTTCTAAGGATCCCCCCGAAGGGGGAACGCCACCCCTGGCAAACCCAAGCAGGGCAAGGAATGCAAGATCCATTTGCCAGGGATCGCAAAAAAGTCCAAAGGGAGAGGAGGCGGTTTTAGAGCCTAAAAGCTTCTTGTGCACAAGGCGTTGAGGGCTGATAGCAGTCGTGGTTTTTATTACCATCTATTTCAACTGCTCGCACTAGCGGGCCGGAGGCCTTAGCAGGAAGCAACCGGTCCTTTGTTTCACCTTGACGGTGAGATAAATGACTATGCGTTGCGGAACGGATTCTACAAAAGAATGGGCATTTCTTGAGATGCAGGGAACCGTTTTAGTGTTCTTCTGGAAACATCGGGATCCCTGAGCCTTGGCTAGGCTATCTGTTGGCAGGTGGCGAGCTCCTGCTAGGGTTGCTCGATATGGGAGCGGGGCTCCAGGTGGATGAGGATCCGCGCTGGCCCGTAGCGCCCTTGCAGGAGGTGTTCGACTTCCTCAGTGAGGCGGTGGGCGGACTCGATATCCTGTGGCTCCACCACCAGGTGCATCTCGATAAAGACTATCTCCCCGGGGATCCCGCGGGAAGTGATGTCATGGCAGTCGAGCACGCCTGGCACGCTCAGGATCAGATCCCGCAGGGCCTCAGAGGGGATCGCCACCCGGTCGGTGAGGTAGGGAAGATTCTCCTGCAGCACTTCCCAGCCGCTTCGGAGCGCCAGCAGCGCCACCGGCAAAGCCAGGGCTTGATCCAGCCAAGGGATCCCCCAGTAATGCACGCCGGCCAACCCCAGCAACACCGTCAGCGTTACCCCAACGTCGCTGAGGGTATGGCGAGCATCGGCCAACAGCAGCGAGCTGGACAGAGCTTTGCCCCAGCGGTGCTCGTAGAGGGTAACAAAGACGTTAATGCCCAACACCCCCACCATCACCCCCAAGGTTAGCTCGTCAATCTGCAGGTGGGGCTGGGGCTCCCAAAACCGCTCCACGGCTGTGCGCAAGATTTCCAGGCTGGCCATCCCCAAAAAGGCAGCGATCCCCAGCGCTCCAATGGCTTCAAACTTGCGATGGCCGTAGGGATGGTCGTCATCGGGCTCTGGCGAAGAAAAGCGCACGGCCACCAAGCCCAAAATGTTGCTGGCGCTGTCGGTGGAGCTGTGCAGGGCATCGGCAATTAGGCTTAGGGATCCCGTCGTCAGCCCCAGGATTAACTTGATCAGAAACACCAGGACATTTAGCCCTAGCGTGACGTACAGCACCCTCTGCACTTGGCGCTGACGGCGGCTGGCTATGGCAGCAGAATCCAGAAAGCTCACTGCAGCTCGGGCGGGGATCCACAGATATCCTGCTTTATTCTGTCACCGACCTCAATAGGGGTAAGGGAGGGTACCCTAAAAGCAAGCTGCTAAGGCTTAGTCAAGTGGCCGCCGATTGGGGAGCGAACTCTGAGTATGCACGTTGCTGTGGTAGGCGCTGGCTATGTGGGCCTGGTAACAGGGGCTTGCCTGGCTCACCTAGGAAATAGCGTTATCTGTGTGGACAACAACCCCGCCAAGATTGAAGGGCTGCAGCGGGGTCGCCTGCCCATCTACGAGCCCGGCCTGGAAGAGCTGGTGCGGGAGGGAACTGCGGCGGGTCGGCTGCACTTTAGCACCGATCTGGGCTCTGGGATCCAGGCCAGCGAGGTGGTGTTTATTGCCGTGGGCACCCCGGCCCTGCCCAGCGGGGATCCCGATCTGCGCTACGTGGAAGCAGTGGCGCGGGAAATTGGCCAGCATCTGGACGAGCACTATCGGGTCATTGTCAACAAATCCACTGTGCCCATTGGCTCTGGGGACTGGGTGCGCATGCTCATTTTGGACGGGGCCGCCGAAGCCGCCAAGCAGCGGCTGAGCAGCCGAGAAGTGGGGAGAGATCCAGAGGCCAGATCCCTGACCTTGGAGCTCTCGCCTTGGACGCCGCAGTTTGACGTGGTGAGCAACCCCGAGTTCCTACGGGAGGGCAGTGCCATCCAAGATACCTTCTACCCGGATCGCATTGTGATTGGCTCCAACAGCCCCCGCGCCATTGAAATCATGCGGCAGCTGTATGAACCCATCCTCAACCGCCAGCAGGGCCTGCAAGGGGATCCCGTGCCTTTGCTGGTGACCGACCTGGCTTCTGCCGAAATGATCAAGTATGCCGCCAACGCCTTCCTGGCCACCAAGATTAGCTTCATCAACGAAATGGCCAACATCTGCGAGCGCACCGGCGCCGACATCACCCAGGTGGCGGAAGGGATCGGCCTAGATAGGCGCATTGGCCGCGCCTTTCTCAACGCTGGCATAGGGTGGGGCGGAAGCTGCTTCCCCAAAGATCTGGCGGCTCTTATCCAAACCGCTGCTGACTATGGCTATGAGGCCAAGCTGTTGCAGGCCACGGTGGAGGTTAACCGAGAACAGCGGCAGCGCCTGGTGGAAAAGCTGCAGCAGGCCCTCAAGGTGCTCAAAGGTAAAACCGTTGGTCTTTTGGGCCTCACGTTTAAACCCCACACCGACGACCTGCGGGATGCCCCTTCCCTGACTTTGATCGAACAACTCCACCGTCTGGGGGCCAAGGTCAAGGCATATGATCCGATTGTATCCGCCTCGGGGATGCGGGAGGGGCTAGCCCATGTGGTGGTGGAAACGGATGTGTTCCGGCTGGCCCAGGACTGCGATGCCCTGGTGTTGGTGACGGAGTGGCCGGAGTTTTTGTCGCTGGATTACCGACGGATTGCAGAGCTGATGCGGCGGCCCTTGCTCATCGATGGCCGTAACTGTCTGGATCGGGAGGCGGTGCGGCAGGCGGGCATAACCCTCATTGGAGTGGGCTGGTAGGTGCTGGGGAAATCAGGGGAAATCATGAAGATCCTGGTTACGGGTGGCCTGGGATTTATCGGATCCCACTTGGTAACCCGCCTTCTGCAAGAAGGCCACTGGGTCATTTGTCTGGATAACGGCTACACGGGCCGGCAGCTGAATGTCCAAGCTCATCTAGACAACTCAGCCTTTCAGTTCATTTGGCACGACGTTGCCGAGCCCCTGCCGCCCGCTTTGGCAGAGGCTGGGATCCAGCAGATCTACCACCTGGCCTGCCCCGCTTCTCCCCCCCACTACCAAGCGGATCCCATCCGCACCATCCGCACCAGCCTCTGGGGCACCTACCACCTGCTGCAACTGGCCCAGAAAACGGGAGCGAGGTTCCTGCTGGCCTCGACTTCAGAAGTGTACGGGGATCCCCAAGTGCATCCCCAACCGGAAGACTACTGGGGCCACGTCAACCCCATCGGCCCGCGGGCCTGCTACGACGAATCCAAGCGCTTGGCGGAAACCCTCACCTTCGACTGGCAGCGGCAATACCAGACGGAGATCCGGGTGGCCCGCATCTTCAACACCTACGGCCCCGCCATGCGGGAGGACGATGGCCGCGTGGTGAGCAACTTTATCGTCCAGGCCCTGCGCGGGGATCCCCTGACGGTCTATGGGGATGGATCCCAGACCCGCAGCTTTTGCTACATCTCCGACCTGGTGGAAGGCTTGATCCGGCTGATGAACAGCCCCTACCCCGGACCCTTTAACTTGGGCAACCCAGAGGAGTTCACCATCCTGGAGCTGGCCCGGCAGATCCTTGCGCTCACCGGCAGCCCTTCTCCCATCGTTTACCGGCCTCTGCCGACGGACGATCCCAAACAACGGCAGCCGGATATTGGCAAAGCCCGCGCCCTCTTGGGTTGGGAGCCTCGGATCCCGCTGCAAGTTGGGCTGCAACAGACCATCCCTTACTTTCGTCGGCGGCTGGGGCTGGAATAACCTTCGGGTGCTCGCGAAATCCCAACCTACTTGAGAACCCTTTCCGCCTCAGCTCGGTTGACCTGGGTGAATGGCTGCCAGCGGCTCCAGTTGGCGGGCTTGCTGTTGTAGCCGACTCACCAACTGCCGACATACCATTTCACACAGCTCAAAGCACATGGGATCCGCAATTTGGTAATAAACACTCACCCCCTTGGGCTGACGGCTGACGATCCCTGCCTGGGTCAGGATCTTGAGGTGCTTGGAAACATTGGCCTGGCCCATACCCGTAGCTTCCAAGATTTGGGTGACGTTCTTGGGCCCCGAGCGCAACTGACACAGGAAAAGTCCAAGTTCACGTCGGGCTTTCGATACCAGACAGGAGGGCACTATGCTATTTCGCCAACTGTTCGACGCAGAAACAAGCACCTACACCTATTTAATCGCGGATCCGGCAACTCGCGAGGCCGCCCTGGTGGATCCAGTGCTGGAGCAGGTGGAGCGGGATTTGAAGCTGATTCGGGAATTGGGTCTAACCTTGAAGTACTGCCTGGAAACCCACGTTCACGCGGATCACATCACGGGAACCGGGAAGCTGCGGGAACTGACCGGTTGCCAAGGGGTGGTGCCAGTACAGGCCAAGGCTCAATGTGCAGATCGTTTCATCGGTCATGGGGAAACGCTGCAAGTGGGATCCGTCGTCATTGAAGCCATCGCTACCCTGGGCCACACCGACAGCCACATGACCTACCGCGTGAATGGGGATCGCGTCCTTACCGGAGATGCCCTGCTGATCCGCGGCTGTGGGCGCACGGATTTCCAAAGCGGGGATCCCGGCCTGATGTACGACCATGTTACCCAGCACTTGTTTACGCTGCCCGATGAGACGCTGGTCTATCCTGGCCACGACTATCGCGGGCACACCGTCTCCACCATTGGCGAGGAGAAGCGCTGGAACCCGCGCTTTGTGGATCCGGAAACGGGCAACCTGCGTTCCCGTGAGAGCTTCATTGCCCTGATGAACAGCCTCAACCTGCCCCAGCCGAAGAAGATCCAGGAAGCGGTGCCGGCCAACGAGCAGTGCGGCCAAGTGGCAGCAGCGGTTTAATTCCTTCTGGGCAGCGAGGTGCAGGGCAAGCCCCCGCCGGCTGGGGAGCTCACGTGAAACTCCGATGGTGAGAGCCCGCTGCTCTGGGTAACCTTCTCTCAATTGGCTTGCCAGAAATGGAGAGTTTGAGCGTGGATCGAGAAAGTCTCTATGAGAGCGATTTCTACGCTTGGATCCAGCAACAAGCTCAATTTCTGCGGGATCGGGCCTGGGAGAAGCTGGATCTGCCCAATTTAGTCGAGGAGATTGAATCGTTGGGCAGGCAACAGCGGCAGGAACTGCGAAACCGACTTGCAGTTTTGGTTGGGCATCTCCTCAAGTGGGAGTACCAGCCAGAGGGGAGATCCGCAAGCTGGCTCCTCACCCTCCAGCTGCAGCGGCAGGAAGTTCTGGAGCTTCTTGAAGAAAGCCCAAGTCTCAAGCCCTATTTGCCAGAGGCCATCTCCAAGTCTTACTTGGGAGCGCTGAAGCTGGCCCTGGAGGAGACCAAGCTGCCCAGAAAGATTTTCCCCAAAACCTGCCCTTATTCCTCAGAGCAAATCCTGGATAGCCAGTTTTACCCCGGTGAGCCCAGTCATTTGCTTGAGGAGGGGGATTAATCCCAAAAATCGCTGCATTTTGCATTTTAGACAACGCTAGAAGCAAGGAGACAACCATGAGCGTAACCCAACAAAACCCTATCCCTTCCGCTTCGCAAGAACGGGATCCCCGTCTCAAGGAGATCGATGCCGTAAACTACCCGACCCTGACTGCTTCGCAGTACAGGGCGGGCTTTCGGTAGCCCTGCAGTTGGCAAGCCAACCACGAGGCTGGTTTACAGCAGCCCCCAAGAGCGCAATCACATTCGCACCATTCAAATCCGCATCCCCTTCCCATCCACAGTGCCCACACTTGAACGACTTGCCACTGCGGTAGGATTGCGCAGGGTCGGGATGGATATGCAAACACTTGTGGCAGGTCTGCGACGTGTAGGCGGGCGGCACAAGAATCAGAGAAACCCCTGCAACCCTCGCCTTGTACTCCAGAAACTGACGTAGTTGGTAGAACGCCCAACTGTTGGCCCTGCGCCTTTCGGTTTTGCTGCGTGGCTGTTGATTGACCCTTTCCCGGATCCCTGTCAGGTCTTCCAGGGCAATAGCGCTGTTTGTGGTCTTTGCCCTAGAGACAATAGCTTTGGAGATGCGATGATTGACCCACGTTTGAAAGCGTCTCTCCTTGCCAGACAGCCGTTGCAACAGTTCTCTGCATCTGCGCCGCGAACTGCGGGTGCCCTTACTGGCCTTGCGCTGAAGAGACGCTCTTAACCGACAGTAGTGATCTCGGACTTTGTTCAGCTGCTGTCCATTCCAGTTGTCTCCTTCGGAGGTATGTGCAATGTCTCGCCGTCCCAGGTCAACACCAATCACCTTGTCGGTGTTCTGTTGCTTGGGGGGCTCTGCCTCGACACAAATCTGGATGGAGTAGGAGCCGTCCTTCCGCTGGACTAGGGTGGCCGATTTGGGGTTAGAGCCAGCCAGCATTCCCCTCTGGTAGTTGCCAATGGCTAGCTCAAAGCGTTCTCTTCCATCAACCGTGGCAAGCGACACTGTCCAGTCTTTCTCGCGAAACGAGAAGATACGTGCATCGTAGGTAACGAACCTACGCTTGAACTCTTTAACTGGACGGTTGCGCTGTCTCGCCACTTTGCGAGCGCCTGCCACCCGTCTGCAGACCTGCTGGGCCAGATTACTGGACAAGCCAAACCGAGCGCGAATCTGGTAATAGCAAAGGGATTGGAGTTTGACTGCGTTGACTACTTTTTCTGGTGTGTTTTGGTTGACCCAGTTCAACGCCTGCACAAAGGCATCCATTGTCGCGTCCAATTTGGCGGCTTGCGACTGGGACACCTTGAGCTTGCAGGAGACGGTCAGGACTTGGGTCATGGTTCTATCATAACTTCCGCATTCCTCCCGACACTGACCCTACGGGTACAGTGCGGGGCTTCTGCGATTTCTAGCTGAACTGACAAGCGGCCAACAAACCCTTCTCTCAAGTTCCCCAGAAGCTCTACTAGCTTAGCTTTAGGGTTGGCTCTCCAGGATCTGGACAAGGGGGAACGACCGCTCCCACCCAAATTAGATCCTCTAACCCATCAACTAGGTCGTGTTGATCTTATGTTAGGATAGAGAGAGTAATTTATAGAGGAAAGAGGATGAAGTTGGTTTTTTTAGATGAAAACAAATGGCAGAAGATATTGGCTTTTTTACAGACAGAAGAGAGAGTTAACATTGGGAAAGAAGCAAACTGCAAACAGTTTATTGAAGCAGTTCTTTGGATAGCCCGTTCCGGTGCTCCTTGGCGCTACCTCCCAGAAGGATATGGCAAATGGTACACCATCTATCAAAGATTTCACCGGTGGAGTCGTTTTGGAGTGTGGGAACGGATGTTCAAGTATTTTATTGACGACCCTGATTTAGAGCATCTCATTATTGATTCAACCACGGTTCGAGCGCACTCCTGTGCTGCCGGAAAAAAGGGGAGCAAGCTTTGGGGAGAAGCCGAGGCGGATACAGCACCAAGATTCATGTGAGTGTAGATGGGTTGGGAAATCCGCTGGAATTGAGAATAACTGGCGGAGAAAAGAGCGATATTACTCAAGGGGAAGAATTGATAGAGGGCTGGCAGAGAAAGGATACCAAAGTAATTGGGGATAAAGGATATGATGCGGATAAGTTGATTAAGAAGATAGGGGAAGCTCAAGCGGTTATTCCGCCTAAAAGGAATAGAAAGACGCAGCGGCATTATGACAAGCATCTGTATAAAGAGAGGCATTTAATCGAATGCTTTTTTCATAAGTTAAAGCAGTACCGGCATCTATGTTCTCGTTTTGACAAATTGGCCAGGAACTTCTTGAGTTTTCTCTATCTCGTCAGTGCTCTCTTTTGGCTCAAATGAAAGATCAACACAACCTAGTAAGCTGACCTTAAAACAGTGGCTGGATCAGGGGCGAGTCCAGCTCATTGATGTGCGGGAGCCGGGAGAATATGCCGATGAGCGGATCCCGGGGGCTATCAACCTGCCCCTATCTACCTTTGACCCGGCCAAAGTGCCCGCCTCTACGCCAGAAAAGCCGGTGGTGTTGCAGTGCCGCATGGGCAGCCGCTCCATTCGGGCCAGTTGCTAGACCGCGGTTGGCCGGAGGTGATTAGCCTTAAGGGAGGGATCGAGGCTTGGAAAGCGGCCAAGCTGCCCGTTACCCGCACCCAAAATGCGCCCATCTCCATCATGCGGCAGGTGCAGATTGCGGCGGGATCCCTGGTGCTCACCGGAACCCTTCTGGGGGCCTTTGTCAACTCCTGGTGGCTGCTGCTGAGT
The DNA here is from genome assembly GCF_047461575.1 of Synechococcus sp. W60.1. Classification (NCBI taxonomy): domain Bacteria; kingdom Bacillati; phylum Cyanobacteriota; class Cyanophyceae; order Synechococcales; family Synechococcaceae; genus Synechococcus; species Synechococcus sp. W60.1. The sequence goes on from NZ_JANSHL010000002.1 coordinate 38,178, forward strand.
GGCTTTGTGGGCGCTGGGCTGGTGTTTGCCGGGATCACCAACACCTGTGGCATGGCTCTGTTGCTGGCTCGCATGCCCTGGAACCGAGGTCAGTCTCTATGAACGGGATCCCCTCTGCTTCCTCTTCGGGGCAAGGGATCCTGGCGCGGTACCTGCCCTTTGCTAAGGAGTCCCTTTGGGTCTTCCACTATCAACGATCAGATTTGCCGGGAGATCCGATCGCCGGCCTTGTGGTGGCCATTCTGTTGGTGCCCCAGAGCATGGCCTATGCCCTGTTGGCCGGGTTGCCCCCCCAAGTGGGCCTGTACGCCAGTATTTTGCCGGTGATCGTCTATGGACTACTGGGATCCAGCCGCGCCTTGGCGGTAGGGCCAGTGGCCATCATCTCCCTCTTGGTGGCGGCAGGGTTAGAGCCGCTGGCCGGTCGCGTCAGCGGGACGGAGTCCTTGCCGGGCAGCCCGGAGTATGAACAGTTGGCTTTGGGGCTGGCCTTGGAGGTGGGTCTGGTCCAGGGGGCCATGGGGTTGTTGCGGCTGGGGTTTTTGGCCAATTTCTTAAGCCACACGGTGGTGACTGCCTTTGGCAGCGCGGCGGCCTTGATCATCGGCTTCAGCCAGCTCCGGCACCTCTTGGGGGTCAAGATCGCCAATACGGAGTCCTTCTTGCTGTTGGTGCAGCGGCTGTGGCAAAGCCTGGACAAGGTGAACTGGGCAACCTTTGGCCTAGGGCTGCTGGCCGTATCCCTGCTGGTGTACGCTCAGCGAAAGTTGCCCCACCAACTGCGGCGTTGGGGTGTGCCTCCAGGTTGGGCCTTGATTTTGACCAAGGGGGCACCGCTAGCGGCTGTGCTCGTGACCAGCCTGTTGGTCTGGGGCCTAAACCTCTCGGAGAGGGCAGGGGTATCCGTTGTTGGCTCCATTCCTTCCGGGTTGCCCCCCTTGGGCTTTCCCTCGTTGAGCTGGGGACAGTGGACAGCGCTTCTGCCCACCGCCTTGGCCATTAGCTTGGTGGGCTTCACGGAGAGCTATGCCGTGGGGCAGTCCTTGGCCAGCCAGCGGCGGCAGAAGGTGGATCCCAACCAAGATCTGGTGGCTTTGGGGGCAGCCAACTTGGCAGCAGCCTGCAGTGGCGGCTATCCGGTAACGGGAGGCATCAGCCGGTCGGTGGTGAACTTTCAAGCAGGCGCCAACAGTGGCCTGGCCTCCCTAATCACCGGCCTGTTGGTGGCTTTGACGGTCATCTGGCTGATGCCCCTGTTCACCTTCTTGCCCCAGACCACCCTGGCGGCCATTGTTCTGGTGGCGGTGCTGGCCCTGGTGGATTTTCACCCCCTGCTGCAAAGCTGGCGCTACGACCGTGGCGATGCCCTGGTTTGGTTAGTAACCTTTGCCAGTGTGCTGGGGATCGGAGTGGAGCAGGGGATCGGAATAGGGGTGTTAGTCTCCATCCTGCTCTTTCTTTGGCGGGCTAGCCGTCCTCACATTGCCATCGTGGGTCAGGTGCCCGGTACGGAGCACTACCGCAACGTGCAGCGCCATGAGGTGATTACCGATCCCCGTATCTTGGCAGTGCGGGTGGACGAGAGCCTGTTTTTTGCCAACGCAGCCTACTTGCAGGAGTATCTGCTGCGAGAGGTGGCGGCGCGACCCACAGTGGAGCAGGTGCTGCTCGTTGCCAGCGCCATCAACTTCATCGACGGCAGCGCTTTGGAAGTGCTGACCCAGTTGGTGGAACGTTTGCAGCAGGCAGGGGTGGGCTTTGCCATGGCCGAGGTGAAGGGGCCGGTAATGGATCGCCTCCAAAAGGCTGGGTTTGTGGAGAAAGTGGGCGCTGAGCGCTTCTTCCTCTCCACTCACCAGGCGATGCAAGCCCTCGGATCCCAGCAGAGCCTCAGTCAGGTGTCATCTTCCTGATCAGCACAAGGGGGGTTTGTTCAGCGGCATTGCCGGCGGGGTTTTTGCGCAGCGCCTGCTTCACCAGGGATCCCTGCACCCCGGAGGTGGCGGCCAGGAGCTTCACCTCTCCCAGATCGTTGGCATCCACGATGGCCACTTCGTAGCCCGTCTGCCGATGCAGATCCCCCACCAACTTGGCCGGATCCCGCGGCCCCAGCACGATGAACTGGTCATAGGGAGGCAGGGTGCCAGTAACGTCGTCGATGAGATCGGCCTGCTCCCCCGCCAGGGCATAAAAGACCCCCGGGATCCCCAGCAGTTTGGCCAGGGATCCCACCACAAAAGCCCACACCACCCGCCAGGCCCCGGAGCAGTCGATCAAAGTCTGCATCCCGTAGCAGCTTGAAAGACTGGTCTTGGAGGGGAAGAAGTAGCACAGGGTGCGGGCCAGCCAGCCGGGCTGCACCTGCAGGGGATGGCGGAAGTTGCCCTGGACAATAGCCACGGCGCTTTCCGAGATGGCCACCATATCGCCGGGCTGGATGTGAGGGCCTACATACCGCCGTAGCACCTCGGCCAAGTCATCGCTGGGGGTCAGCAGATGGGTGGGAACGGCGGCCCAAAGGAGGGATCCTTGCTGCTGCCAGTTCAGCTCCGGCAAGGGATCCACCTCTTGCAACGGCAGAATGAGGTGGCTGGTCTTGAGGGTGCGCCGCTGCCGCCCGTACTGGATGTAGTCCAACTCCAGCCAGGCAGAGCGCAAATGGGCCAACCCTTCCCCCTTCAATTCAATCTCGACCTCTAGGCCGGTCTGGCTCTGGGGGGTGAGGATATAAGCCTGCCAGTAGTTGTCTTGCCGGGGGGGAAGATCCGGATGGCGAGAGCGCAGGCGTAGGCGGGTGTGAATGCCTTCTAGGGATCCGGCGCTGAGCAAATGCAGTCGCAGCTGCACCTGGGCCAAGGTGACTTCCAAAAGGGGGTTGAGGTTGCGAGCCACAAACTCCGCTTGAATGACCCAGTGCTCGGGGGTGTAGCGGCTGATGCGCCAGCCTTGGGGCTCCACCACCAGGTGATCGGCGGGGCGGGTCTTGAGCCAGTAGAGCAAGCTGCCCAAACTCAGCAGCAACCCGGCCACTACCTGAGCCCAGCCCCAGGGATCCCACAGCCAACGCCAAGCCCCCCATAGGCTGAGTCCTACCCCGGCCAGCACTGTGGCCAACACGCCACGATTCACCATGCTGCTACTTGTTGCCATTGGGATCCCACTCCTCAAAAAAAGACAAGTGCTTAAGCCCTGCTAAAGTCTGCCCCTTTGTCCACCACAACACCCTAGACTACAGGTACGCTCTAGCTCTTCTCCTGAACCCTAGCCATCCTACCGGGAAACCGAAGCAGGCCGTAGCGGGATCCCTACCTAATTTTTAGTCTCAAACAGTTAGCTTACAAATAGATTTCATTTCAGGCTTTTCAGAACACTCTGGGAGTTTCCTATGGCGCACAAACAGCAATTCAAAAGTTTTGCCGACATGATTCAGGGATCCAAAACCCCGATCCTGGTGGATTTTTATGCTTCCTGGTGCGGCCCTTGTCAGGTTATGGCGCAAGTGTTGGAGCAGGTAAAACCTCAGGTGGGGGATGCGGTTACTTTTGTGAAGGTTGACACCGAAAAGTACCCAACCATCGCTGCTCGCTGGGGCATTCAAGCGGTGCCAACGCTGATCCTCTTCAAAGATGGGAAGCCGATTGACCGCATTGAGGGGCTGTTGCAGCCGCGGGCCCTGTTGGAGCGGTTGCGGGCGCAGGTTAACCTGCCGGTAGGCTAGGTGGACGTTGCTGGGATGGGGTCTTTTGGTCATCTTCTGGTGGCACAGCGAGCTCTCCAGCAAAACCGTCTTTGAGATGTCCTCGCAGGTGTTTGAGCGCTCTTTGGGATCTCCGCCTCTGGAGGTTCACCTGCCGGGTGAAGTGCCCTACCGCACTGCCTGGGCTTGGCAGCAGGCAAGACTGGCCCATATGATCCGGGATCCCCAGTTGCCGGACGGATTACTGCTGCTCACCCATCCTGCGGTTTACACCTTGGGGGCAGGAGCCGATCCCAAGTTTCTCAAGAGCCTTTCTCAGCCGATAGGATCCCCGGCTATCCACCCGGAATCTCCTTCTGAACAAGAGCCGGAAATCCTGCGGGTGGAGCGCGGCGGCGAAGTGACCTACCATGGGCCGGGGCAGTGGGTGGGCTATGCGATGCTGAACCTAAAGCGCCACCGCCCAGATCTCCACGAGTACCTACGCCAGCTAGAAGAGGTGGTCATCCAGACCTTGGCCCACTTCGGCCTACAGGGGGAGCGGATCCCTGGCTTGACAGGAGTTTGGGTGCAGGGGCGCAAAGTGGCGGCCATCGGCATCAAGGTCTCCCGCTGGGTGACCTACCACGGCTTTGCCCTCAACGTCTGCCCGGATCTAGCTGCCTTCGAGGCCATCGTGCCCTGTGGGATCCCTGATCGCCCGGTGGGATCCCTGGTTCAGTTTTGTCCCCGAGTAACGATGGCGGCAGTGGCCCCGGTGGTGGTGAAGTCCTTTTGTCAGGTCTTTGGGCTGCAAGCTCAGGAAGTTTCCTTATCAGAGTGGTTGGGAGAACGCAAGTCTCTAAAGACTCAAGGCTAATCCACCCCCAACTGGCGCAGCAGTTGCTGCAGGATGGTTCGGTCGGCAAAGTTGCCGCTCTTGGAAAAGAGAGCCAAGGCCTGGCGAAAGTCGGCCATCGCCGCTTCTCGATCCCCCAGTTGCAGGTGGGCCACGCCGCGGCTGAAGTAGGCTTCTGGAATTCGCGGATCCAACTGAATGGCCCGCTCCGCATCGGCCAGAGCTTCTTCCGGCTGGCGCAACTGGTTGTAGACGTAGCTGCGGTTCACATAGGCCGGAGCATAGCTGGGATCCAACTGCACCGCCCGATCCAGATCCGACAGGGCAGCCACGGGATCCCCCCGCAGCAACTTGAGGGATCCCTGCCAGTTGAACTCGGAAGCGGTGTTTGGGGCCGAGGTCTTCTCAGGAGGAGGTGGGAAGGCAGGCAAAGAGATGGCAGGGGCAGGAGCGAGGAATGCTGCCAAGAAACCTATCAGAGCTATCCTTCCCCATCGACACTTGATTGTGCTCCGCACCGCTAATGACGTCCTCTTCGGATCCCGAACTAGTTCAATATAGACCGTCGGCGAGAGGGGCAACCCCCTGCACTTAACTTGCAAGGGGTGCGGGGAGCTACAAGTTCCGCGCTCTGGCGGGAAAGTCAGGGTCGAGATACCGACTCCTCTGCCAAGTCGTTCTGTGACGCGGGGCAGGAATGCCCAATGGCAAGGTTGGGAGGCCCAAGCTCTATTGGCTAGAGTGAGGGCGGGGGGATGTTACAAGGAAAGCTTCTGGAATAGATGAGCCACCGGCAGGGCAAATCCTGGAATAACCTCTTCACCTTCTAGAAGATCAACCGATTTCAGGAGGCGGTCAGGCTCTTGAGAGCTGCGATACACCAGGACGTAGTGCTCGCTGGGGTGAACCAGCCAAACCAGGCGGCTGCCATTTTCAAAGTACTCCACCAGCTTGTCATGAATTTCTTCAACCGTATTGCGGGGGGAAAGCACTTCAACAGCCAGATCTGGAGCGCCTTCCAAAAATCCTGTGGGCAGTTCAGCCATGCCCTGCAAGCGTTCTTTAGCAAAAAAAGAGATGTCAGGGGAGCGCCAATTTCCACTCTTCATCTTAAAAGCAGTGCTGGAATCTAAAACGATCCCCAGCTTGTTGGACAAAACGTAGGGGGTCAAAGCTGCCAATAGGAGGCTGCAGACATAACCATGGAGTGCCCCCGCGCTTCCCATATCAATTGGCTTCCCATCAACAATCTCGTAGCGATGTCCCTCCCTGGACAACGCCATGAATTCTTCGGCTGTCCAAGCTCTTTTTCCCTGAGTTGGCACAGCTCCGACGGTCATCTGCAAACTCCTTGCTGCTCCTTCGACACCGCAAGCCAAGCCCGCAGGGATCCCCCAGCGGCTTTTCCTCGAGGGGGGACGCCAAAGGCTAAAATAGCCTAGCTCATCCTACTGTACCGACGGAAAAGGCACCTTGATCGAGCGCTACACTCTGCCCGAAATGGGCCAGATTTGGTCCACTGCCCACAAGCTCCAGACCTGGCTGCAGGTGGAGCTGGCTGTCTGTGAAGCGCAAGCGGAGCTGGGGCGGATCCCGCAAGAAGCCCTGCAGGAGATCAGAGCCAAAGCCGCCTTTGACCCGGCGCGGGTTTTGGAAATTGAGGCGGAAGTGAAGCACGATGTTATTGCCTTCTTAACCAACCTCAACGAGCGCGTGGGCGAGGCAGGGCGCTACATCCACCTGGGCCTGACCAGCTCGGACGTGTTGGATACCGCTCTGGCCGTGCAGCTTGTGGCCTCGGTGGAGATCTTGCAAGCTCGCCTGGCCGACCTCATCGCTGCTATCCGCGACCAAGCTCGGCAGCACCGCTACACCCTCATGATCGGCCGCACCCACGGTGTTCACGCCGAGCCGATTACCTTTGGCTTTAAGCTGGCAGGGTGGCTGGCCGAGTGCCTGCGCCACCAAGAGCGCCTAGCTCGCCTGCGGGAAGTGGTGGCGGTGGGCAAGATCTCTGGCGCCGTGGGCACCTACGCCAACGTGCCTTCCCAGGTGGAGCAGTTGGCCTGCGCTCGCCTGGGCCTGAAGCCCGATACAGCCTCGACACAGGTAATCTCGCGGGATCGCCACGCTGAATACGTGCAAACCTTGGCTTTGATTGGCTCTTCCCTAGAGCGCTTTGCTACTGAAATCCGCCACCTGCAGCGAACAGAGGTACTGGAGGCTGAGGAGTACTTTGCCCCCGGCCAAAAGGGATCCTCTGCTATGCCCCACAAGCGCAACCCCATCAAGGCGGAACAACTGACGGGGCTGGCCCGTCTCCTGCGCGGGTATGCCGTCTCGGCCCTAGAAAACATTCCCCTTTGGCATGAGCGGGACATCTCCCACAGCTCGGTGGAGCGGGTTATCCTGCCGGATGCCTCCATCCTCTGCCACTATCTGTTGGTCAACATGGCGGAGCTGGTGGGCCAGCTGCAGGTTCACGCTCGCAACATGGAGCGCAATCTCAACCTCTACGGCGGCGTCATCTTCAGCCAGCAGGTGCTGCTGGCTTTGGTGGAGAAGGGCCTTAGCCGCGAGGAAGCCTACCGCCTGGTGCAGGAAAATGCTCACCGCGCCTGGAACCAGCCCGGCGGGGATTTCCGCGCCAATCTGCTGGCGGATCCCCGAGTGATGGCTCACCTGAGCGAGGCAGAACTGCAGGACTGCTTTGATCCCCAGCGCCACCTAACTCACCTAGACGAGATCTTTGCCCGCTTGGGCATTTGAGGGATCCCCTATGGTTTGGCAGCGGCAGCACGTCTTAGGCTTGGCGGATTTTACTCCCGAAGAATACCAGATGGTTTTGCAGACCAGCGCCAGTTTCCAGGAGGTGTTGACGCGGCGGTTGCCCAAGGTGCCCACCTTGCAGGGGAAGGTGGTGGTGACGCTGTTCTTCGAGCCTTCCACCCGCACCCGTACCAGTTTTGAGCTGGCGGCCAAGCGCCTTTCGGCCGATGTGCTCAACTTTTCCCCAGGCACCTCTTCCTTGAGCAAAGGGGAGACGCTCTTGGATACGGCCCGCACCTTTCTGGCCATGGGATCCGATCTCTTAATCGTTCGCCATGCCCAGGCAGGAGTGCCCCAACAATTAGCCGCCGAGATCGACCGCCGCGGATCCCCTGTGGGCGTTCTCAATGCCGGGGATGGACTGCACGAACATCCCACCCAAGGTTTGCTGGATTTGTTTACCCTCTGCAGCCATCTGGATCCCCGGCGTCCCCGTCTGGAGTTGCTGCAAGGGATCAAAATCGCCATTGTCGGCGATATTCTCCACTCGCGAGTGGCCCGCTCCGATATCTACGCCCTGGTGGCCGCCGGAGCTGAGGTTCACTTAGCCGGCCCTCCCACCCTATTGCCCAAAGATTTTGCCCAGTTTGTGCCCGGCCATACGCTCCCTGTCCATTGGCAGCTAGAGCCTGCCCTAGAAGGGGCGCGTTTTGTCATCACCTTGCGCCTGCAGCAGGAGCGCATGAGCGAGTTCCTTCTCCCCAGCTTGCAGGAGTACCACCATTTCTTCGGCCTCACGCGGCAACGACTGCGCCTGTGCCACCCGGATGTCAAGCTTCTGCACCCCGGCCCGGTCAATCGCGGTGTGGAACTCAGCTCCGAGGTGATGGAGGATCCCGGCTTGAACCTGATTGAGCAGCAGGTCACCCACGGCGTGGCGGTGCGTATGGCCCTGCTGTACCTCATGGGGGGCGGGCGGATCCCAGCCTAGAGCCCAGATCTTTTTCTGCTCAGGGAACACGTAGAGCCGCCTCACGTCTAGAAGGTTGGAGTCTATCTTCTAACCAATTCTCTCTGCCAAAAGCCGAAAGAATCTCTGGGCGGGGCTTTTCCCCACCTGCTGAAATCATGTCCAAGCTTGCCAAGACAGGAGCAATCTATTTGTCTTAAATTTTACACATCTCGAATCTGACTCGAGTTTTTTTCGTAGCCGTCCCAGCTCAGCTCTTATTCAAGTTATGTTTGTTGGATTGGTTGTCAAATGAGTTGTCAAACGAGATAGAAGTTCAGCAGCATAAGCCTTTTCGCGGATTCTGGGCTCCAGGATCCTGATTTTGCTGAAATCCAAACTGGCCAAGATCACCAGATGGAAAATCGAGGTTTGGAAACGAGTCAGTATACTCAAAAAATATCGATTTTTTTCTCTTAACTTAACCCAAAGTTAACCTTTAGATATTCCTCTGTTAACTTTGAGGTTATAGGGTTGAAAATGTTGATTTGCAACAGATATTACCTATGCGAACCCTGCTTTCTGCTTCTCTTTTCTCCCTCACCGCTCTAACAGTAGGATTTCTAACAGCGACCTCGGCTCAAGCCCAAACCGTGCAAATCTCCGGGGCGGGCGCGACCTTTCCGGCTCCTTTGCTGCAACGTTGGTTCGACGCCTACAACCGCACCGTAGACCCCACTGTGCAAATCAGCTATCAGTCTGTCGGTAGTGGTGCTGGCCTAGAGCAGGTGATCAATGGCACTGTGGACTTCGGCGTTTCCGAGGCGCCTTTCTCCGGTGCTCGCCTGGAAAGCTTCCGAGCTAAATACCGCTATGAGCCCCTACAGTTGCCTCTGGGAGGGGGTGCCATCGAGTTTGCCTATAACCTGCCCGGTATTAAAGACGGAGAGCTCATCCTGAAGCGGGAAACCTACTGCGGCATCGTGACCGGCGAGATCACTCGCTGGGACGACAATCGCATCAAGGCCGATAACCCAGGTATAGCAAACAAGCTGCCACCCCTGGACATCACCTGGGTACACCGCTCTGATGGTTCTGGGACTACCTTTGTGTTCACCAACCACATCAGAACTGTCTGCCCTAATTGGACAGCCGGTGCTGGTACTTCTGTCGAGTGGCCTGTTGGCATTGGAGCCCAAGGGAATGAGGGGGTAGCCGCCACCATCAAGCAAGAAGAAGGGGCAATTGGCTATGTGAACCAGTCCTATGCCAAGCTGGAAAATATGGCCACTGCTCGCCTGGAAAACAAAGCGGGCAACATTGTTGAGTTCTCCACCGAGGCAGCTACCTCGGCGCTTGATGCTCCCATTCCTGATGACTTTGCGCTGTTGGTGCCCGACCCTGAAGGGCCAAATGACTACCCAATCGTGGGCTTGTTCTGGGTGATGCTGTACCGCGAGTATCCCGATCAGCAGAAGCTGACCAAGCTGGTGGAGGCTCTGAAGTGGACCCAGGGGCCGGAAGGTCAGGCCATTACCCGCGAGCTGGACTACATCCCCATGCCTGAGGCGGCTATCCAACGGATCTTTGCCGAGCTGGATGCCATCACCGTTAACCCCAATGCGGTGCGATGACTGGGTTGCAGCCTGAACTCTACTAGAGGGTAGCCGGTGGCCGGCGGAGTGGGCAGTTAAATGCTTTCTCGGTCGGCTGCTGGGCTTACCTTGCACGGTGGGATTTTTAGGAAAGATTTTGAACCGAAGATGATCATGGGAGAGGGGCTATGACTTCAGCGGCTACGGGCTATGGTTCACCGCCAAACCCAGATATCGATGTTGACATTGAGAAAAAGGCAAGCCCGTCCCGGGCTGTTGATGTGGGTTTTGTCCGCCTGACGCTGGCCTTGGCAGGGTTTGCCGGCATTATTCTCATCTGGTTGATTCTTCAAACCACCGAAGCTGCTCTGCCGGCGATCCAGCAGTTTGGCTTGGGCTTCCTGGTTACTGCCCGCTGGAACCCGGTGGAAAACATCTACGGGGTGCTGCCGCAGATTTATGGCAGTCTGGTGACCTCTCTGGTGGCTTTGATTTTTGCCATTCCTCTGGGCATTGGCACAGCCATCTTCCTGACGGAAGGCTTTGCTCCCAAGTGGGTAACGGCGCCGATTGGTTTTGCCATTGAGCTGATCGTGGCCATTCCCAGTGTGGTGCTGGGGCTCTGGGGGATCTTTGTGCTGATTCCAGCAGTGCGGCCCATCTTTCGAGCCATCAACCAGACGCTGGGCTGGATCCCTTTCTTGAGTGGCCCGGCTCCGCGGGGGCCCAGCTTGTTGATAGTGGCTATGGTGCTGGGGATCATGATCTCTCCCATCATCATCTCCATTACCCGCAGTACCTTTGAATCTCTGCCACGCAGCCTGAGAGAGGGCGCTTTGGCTCTGGGGGCAACCCGCTGGGAGACCATCTTAACGGTGATGATCCCTGCCGGCCTGTCGGGCATTGTCAGCTCGATCATGCTGGCGCTGGGACGGGCTTTGGGAGAGACCATGGTGGCGGCCATGCTTTCTGGCAACGCCAACCGCATCAACATCTCTCTAATGCAGCCGGGATCCACCATTACCGCCTTGATTGCTTCTCAGTTTGGGGAGGCAGGACGCTTGCAGGTTTCGGCTCTCATGTATGCCGGCGTGGTGCTGATGGTGCTGACGTTATTGGTCAACATTGTTGCCGAGATCATCATCCGCAAGTTTCAAAACCTGGAGCAGTAACTTGGGAAGCAGAAAGAAGATGAAGGAGCACTGTTATCATGTCCGACTCAGCACAGCTTGCCCCTGAGAAGGTTGATATCGACATTACCCGTGCCGCCATTGCCCCTGTCCGCAATTACACAGGCATTGTCCTAACCCTGCTGAGCGCCATCTTTGTAGCGGTAATCGTAGCTTCCCTCTCTTGGGTGCTGTGGGATGTGGGCAAGGAAGGCATCCAGCGGATAAATTGGGATGTCCTCACCCAGACCCGCTACCCTGCCCCTGGCCTGACGGAAGGGGGCTTTGGTCACGGAATTGTCGGCAGTTTAATGGTGCTGGCTACGGGGGCGGCTTTGAGCTTTCCCTTCGGCATCTTGGCGGCAGTGTACTTGTCCGAATTTGGTCGCGGCACCCGCTTGGCTTATCTGGTTAAGTTTTCCTGCAATGTGCTCACGGGTGTGCCGGCCATTCTCTGCGGCTTGTTTGCCTATGCTGTGGTGGTGAGGGGATCCGGCTTTTCGGCTTTCTCGGGAGGTGTGGCTTTGGGCGTGCTGATGCTGCCGATTGTGATCCGCTCCACCGAGGAGGCGTTGCTGCTGGTTTCGCCCGACATGCGCTTGGCTTCCATTGGCCTGGGCTCAACTCGCTTTCAGACCACAATGCGCGTTGTTTTGCCGGCAGCGGCACCGGCCATCGTAACCGGGCTAATCCTGGCTTTGGCCCGAGCGGCAGGCGAGGCTGCACCTCTGCTCTTTACCGCCTTCAACAACAATTTCTGGTCCAGTAATCTCTTTGGCCCGGTGGCCACCTTGCCGGTGATGGTCTACTTTTTCTCCATTATTCCCTTCAGGGTGCAGCAGGAGCTGGCTTGGGCAGGGGCTTTGGTTTTGCTAGCCATCGTTTTGGCGGCCAGCTTGATCGCTCGCTTTTTGGTGTACAAGACCAGGAAATAGCCTGAGGATTCTCAACAAAGTCTTGAATCGAACTCTTCGTCGAACTCTAGCTCTTTTTGTGAGTGCTGCTATGCAAACTCAATCTCTTAACCAGACCTCTTACGTTTTCAGGACCGAGAACCTGAATGTCTACTATGGCTCCAATCTGGCGGTAAAAAATGTTACTCTGGACATCCCAGCCCGGCAAATTACTGCGTTTATCGGCCCTTCTGGCTGTGGCAAAAGCACGATTCTGCGCTGTTTTAACCGCACCAACGATTTGATCCCCGGTGCTCGTGTAGAGGGCAAGCTCACCTACCACGGCAAGGATCTCTACGCCAAAGAAGTCGATCCGGTGGCGGTGAGGCGGCGTATCGGCATGGTCTTCCAAAAGCCCAATCCCTTCCCCAAAAGCATTTACGACAACGTGGCCTACGGCCCGCGGGTGCTGGGGATGAAGGTGGACTTGGACGAGGTGGTGGAAACCTCGCTGAGGCGGGCTGCCCTCTGGGATGAAGTCAAAGACAAGTTGAAAGAAAATGGTCAGTCGCTGTCGGGAGGGCAGCAGCAGCGCTTGTGTATTGCCCGCGCTCTGGCGGTACAGCCGGATGTGATTTTGATGGATGAGCCCTGTTCGGCACTGGATCCCATTTCCACCCGCCGCATTGAGGAGCTGATGAAGGAGCTGGTACAGGACTACACCATCATCATTGTCACCCACAACATGCAGCAGGCCGGCCGCGTCTCGGATATGACGGCTTTCTTCAGCGTGGAGCTGGTGGGATCCAACCGTGTGGGCGAGCTGATGGAATTTGACAGAACTGAAGTCATCTTCAACAGCCCCACCAAGCAAGCCACAAGAGATTATGTGGAGGGCCGCTTCGGCTAATCGACCTGGCCGGACAGGGATCCTTCCCATACTGTTCTCGGCAAACCCTTTTGCAGGCAATTTCTGCCGATGATGGAGTCTGAAGAACCGTTGCACCCAAATACGGATACCTATGATCGTTGCCGCTCCTGACAAGCTGCAGGCTTTGCGTTCTGACTTAGAGGGTATTGAGATCATCACTGATCCGGCTCAGGTGGCCAAGTTGTCGTTGGATTTTTACCACTACAGCCCCGTGCTGAGCCGACAACTGAGCGACAAGCGGGGAGATTTGGTGGTGCGCCCCGCCGATGAGGCCGAGGTGATGCGGGTGGCAGCGGCCTGTGCCAGGCTGCGGATCCCGGTTACGGTGCGCGGTGCCGGTACCGGTAATTACGGCCAATGTATCCCGCTGGCCGGGGGTGTGATCCTGGACATGGGCAAGCTCAACCAGGTGCTTTGGGCAAAGCCGGGCTTGGCGCGGGTGCAGGCGGGGGCCAAGTTGATGGCCATCGACAAACACACCCGGGAGATGGGCTGGGAGATCCGCATGGCTCCTTCCACCTATCGCACGGCCACCATCGGGGGGTTCATTGCTGGCGGCAGTGGTGGCATTGGTTCTGTGACTTACGGCCAACTGCGGGATCGGGGCAACATCTTGGGGCTGCGGGTGGTCACCCTGGAGGAAGAGCCCCGGGTGCTGGAGCTGCGGGGAGATGAGGTATTCAAAGTAAGCCATGCCTGGGGCCTCAATGGGATCATCACCGAGGTGGAGATCCCGCTGGCGCCTGCTTATCCTTGGGCGGAGCTGGTGGTGGCCTTTCCCCCTGAAGTGGGCTTTATGCCCTGTGCCCATTTTGGCCAAGCCCTGGGAGATGCCGATGGGATCCTCAAGAAATTGGTCAGCCTGCACGCTTGGCCGATCCCCAGCTACTTTGCACCGCTGCGGGGTCATTTGCCAGAAGGATCCGCTGTGGCCCTGTTGATGGTGGCCGAATGCAGCCTGGAGCCGCTGTTGGAGCTTGTCCGGGAACATGGGGGCCAAGTGGTTTACAACAAAACGGCCCAGGAGGCCAGCAAGGGGATCTCGCTGGGGGAATTTTCTTGGAATCACACCACCTTGCACTGCCGCAGCGTGGATCCCAGCCTGACTTATTTACAATCGGCTTTTCCCGCCGATCGGGAGCTGAAGCTGGTGCAGCACATGTACGAGTATTTTGGCGACGAAGTGCTGATGCACCTGGAGTGGATTCGCATCAACGGGCAAGCTACCCCTGTCGGCCTGCAAATTGTCCGCTTTACCACCGAAGAGCGTCTAAACGAGATCATGCGCTACCACGAAGAGCAGGGAGTATTTATTGCCAACCCCCACACTTTCATCATCGAAGACGGCGGGCGCAAAGTGATGGATCCGCGCCAGATTCGTTTTAAAGAAGAAGTGGATCCCTATGGCCTGCTCAATCCGGGCAAGATGCGCACCTGGCAGGAGCGCGCCTCTGCTTGAGGAATAGCAACAGTAGCACAGCAATTGGCCTTGGTCTATCTGTATTGCCCATGTTTAATCCCTGATGGATTGTCTGGGCAGGACAACACCAGTCCAAAGCTCTACAGTCAGTACTGTGGGAATGCTGTCCACCGTTAAATGCTTTGTGGTGTGGACTGTCAAACTTCCGGCAGCCAGTCCTCTGCAAGCACCAACTCTGGAGAGTAGGGACAGACATCTGGAAATGTCGAGATTTCTATCCCCGTTTGCCTGGCTGCTTGGCGGCGCGCCCGTTGATAACTCTCTTCAAGTTGCTCTACCAGATAACCTTTTAGGCTAGGGCTATCTTCTATGGCCAATCCGATTTGGGTTCGCGCATCTGTGATGGAATCTAGCCAGCTATCTGAACGGCGCTGAGGTTGATATTGCCACTTGAGTAGATGCAGCAGAAGGCGAGTTAATTGACTGGTAATCCCTCGTCGTTCGCTCTTACCCAAATTCTCAACCTCTTCAATTAAGTGTGTTAGGTCAATTTCATGCCAGCGCCTTTCCCGCAATAGCCGGGTTGTTCGGTCAATCCACAAGTTAAAGTCTGTCGAGTATAGATTGCTCATAGCTTTGTCCTGCTGAAAAATAGGGTCGCGATAATTATGAAATCCAGACTACGTCCTTCTTGAGTTTACTACAATAAAACCTGTAACACCTGAGTTCTCAACCGTCTGGGAGCAGAGTCCTCTGGTGACAAACCTTATCCAGGCAACTCTTTCTATAGTCATTTCGATTTAAAGCAGGACACTGCACCCACACTTAAAGTGCACCGAGCCGGAAGGCTTTTCAAGGACCCCGTCCCGCTGGCGCGATCAGGAGCCCAGGCGTCTTACCCTAAACTGAAGCAACTATATTTGACGAATATTTGACGGAGAGTGGATGGAGAGGGTGTCCCTGTGGAGAAAGGTTCAAACAAACGCTTTAACTGCCATAGTAGTTGATGGCTAAAGCTCCCACCAGAGTAAGCTGAAAGACCAAGATCACGAAGTAGAAAATGGCGCGGGGCTTGAACAGAGTGAGCATCAAGCCTATGGCTTTCAAGTCTACTATCGGCCCAAACACCATAAAAGCCAACAGGGATCCCGGCGTGAAGGTGGCGGCAAAGGAGAGGGCGAAAAAGGCATCCACCGTCGAGCAGATGGAGATGATCCCGGCCAGGGCCATCATGATCAGGATTGAGAGCAATGCATCATTGAGAGCAATGCATCTTGGCCATAATCCAGCACAAACGAACGCGGGATCACCGTTTGAATCAGGGCGGCCATCGCCGAGCCCAAGATGAGCACGGATCCCAATTCGCAGATCTCCCTGGCCCAGGTCTGCAGCAGGAGAACTCCTTTTTGTCCCCTGGAGGGAGAAGGCGCAGCGGCCAGAGCAGAGCGATACACATCTTCAGCCGTTTGTAAAGTGGCCAGGGATCCGCCAGAGGCCCCTTGAGCAGGGCTCTGGGATCCAATCCAGAAGGTGCCCCCCTGCAACAACGGCGAGCGGGAGATGTTCTTCGGATCAGCTTCTTGGGAGCAATTGCGCTGCAGCTCCCGCCAGACTGACGGCTGCAACAGAGGCTGGAAATCCTTTTGCAGGCTGAAGATCAAGCCGATGACCACCGCAATGCCAAAGGAAAAGAGAACTCGGTAGATCACCAGCTCCGGCATGGAGCGAAAGGCAATCCAAGTGGAAAAGATCACCACCGGGTTAAACACCGGCGCCGCCAACAGAAAGGCCACCGCCACGTGGGGTGGGATCCCTTTGATCACCAGTTGACGGGCCACCGGCAGGTTGCCGCACTCGCACACCGGGAAAAAGAATCCTAAAGCGCCACCGGCCACCGCGCTGCCGATTTTGCCTTTGGGCAGGAAACGGGCCAACTGGGATCCCTCGACAAACACCGCCAGCAGCCCCGATAGAAACACCCCCAGCAGCAGAAATGGCATGGCCTGCACCACAAGGCTCAGAAACAGGGTGAACCCGTCTCGCCAAAGGGGAGAGTCTAAAAGGCTCAACACACCGCCTCACGCACAATTTGGGCCTTACTGAGTTTGGATCCCGGCCCAGCGCCCTGTCAAACGGCTCTCAACCCCGCTCTTCTATAGGGATGTAGCGTTGCTGGCGTTCACCTGTGTACACCTGGGTGGGTCGGAAAAGCCGATTATCGGACAACTGCTCCCGCCAATGGGCCAGCCAACCCGCCGCTCGGGCAATGGCAAACACCGGTGTAAACAAATCTTCTGGGATCCCCAGCTTGGCGTAGACCAACCCTGAGTAGAAGTCCACATTCGGGTAGATCCCCTTCGGCCCTAGCAACTCCTCACACACCCGCTCCACCTCCAGGGCAATGTCGTAGTACTTGTCGTGGCCGTAGCGCTCAAATAGCTCTTCGGCCAGCCGCTGCAGGATAGTGGCCCGCGGATCCTTCACCTTGTAGACTCGGTGCCCCATGCCCATGATGCGCTGTTTTTTGGCCAGTTTCTCCTCGATAAACGAGCGCACATTTTCCACCGAGCCAATTTGCCGCAGCAGCATCATCACCTGTTGGTTGGCCCCCCCGTGCAACAGCCCCGAAAGGGTACCCACCGCCGTGGCCAGGCTGCTGTAAGGGTTAGCCAGCGTGGAAGCGCTCACCAGAAGGGCAAACGTGGAGGCATTGACTGTGTGCTCGGCGTGCAGGATCAGGCAGATGTCAAAAATGCGGGCCAACCAGGGATCCGGCTTCTTGCCCGAGAGCATGTACAGAAAGTTGGAAGCGTGATCCAGACTATCGTCCGGGGGAATGGGATCGTTGCCCTGTCGCATCTGGTGGAACATGGCCACCATGGTCGGCAGCTTGGAGAGCAAGCGGGTGACGGTGCCGAATACATAGTCGGGATCCATCTCCCGCAGCGGGTAAAACAGCCCCAAGCCCGCCACACAGGTTTGCAGAGCATCCATCGGGTGGCCCGACTCCGGAAACGACTTGATCATGTCGCGGATGCGGTATTTCACCCGTCGATGACTGCGGATTGCCTGATCAAAGTTGTCCAGCTCCGATTGGGTCGGCAGCTTGCCAAAGATCAGCAAGTAGGCTGTCTCCAGAAAGGTACTGTGGGCGGTTAATTCCTCGATGGGGATGCCCCGATATTCCAGGATCCCCGCCTGGCCATCCACAAAACTAATGTTGGAGCGTGTGGCCGGAACGCCTTCCAAGCCTGGTCTGTATTCGCCATCCGCCATGGTCGGATCCTTAGAGCAAGTATTTCCTAGATAATGATGAATCAAGGGTTGCCAAAGGTGCCTGGAACCCAACCCCTTGTTCCTCTTGGGCAGCACTGACCCCGCTTCGCTACAGTAAAGCAAATTTTGGATCCCTGCAGCCAAGTGCCGCCCTTGCCATCCTTTACAGAGAGCTGGGCTGGGATCTGCCTTCTATCTTGCAACAGCTCCCGCTGCCCGACGCAAAAATTGTTGCTATGGTGAGAACTGCGCCCGGCTTGAGGGATCTTGGCGCTTGCCGGAGCCTCAAAAATTTGCTCCCCCGCTTGGAGATCGGCACCGATGTCGGATACTGCTCAAACCCACCTTGGCTCTAGCCCAGTGCAAGGACTGGAGTACGTGGTACTGGGAGTGGCCACTTGTTTCCAGCAGGATCAGGAAGGTCGCCTGGTAGAGGTTTTGGTGGCCGAGCCGGTGCCTGCTGCCGATTTGGACTGCCTAGCCCAAGAACGCCGCAGCACTTCCTATGTTCTCCTCTACGCCACAACCTACGCCGAGATCGTGAACAACGGGATCCCAACTTTGCCTGCCGATGTTTTCCCGCCAGGGGTGTTGTTGGGAGAAGACTTCGTGGAACGGGTGCAGGCAGCGGCCCGCACCTATCGCAGCAAGCCCCAGTTTCGCCATATCCCCCTGCACCAAACCTGCACTCCAGAGCGGGGGGTGTTCAGGCTCAATCACAGCGTTGAGCCCCGACGGATCCTCAACGCGGTTGTGGAGGTGAAGGATGCCGACAACATCAAACAGCACCCCCACACCCATCAACGGCTCTGACTCACTGGGCTGTACGGGTCAGACGTGCCCTGGAAAGCAGGTTGAACCGCCACTCTGGGCTAGGCTTCGGGATCCCTCTACCCTTCTGGAGCAGGTACGCAGCGGTCAGGTTTGGCTGGTTAAGGGAATGGGATCCCATGGGCTGTTGCTGGAGAAAGCTCATATTGTCGAGCTGCTGGAGTTTGGTGCAGCCGTTGGCCTGGCCATCGATCGCGATTGCCGAGCAGTTTTGCCGATCGCGTAAGCGGGACGGAGTCCTTTTGGCCAAGTGTATCTGCAGGCCCCTGCCACTTTTTTGGAGCGTCAGTGGGGCTATCGTCGTCGCGCTCGCAGCACCGAGATCCTGCAAAAGTTGACAGAGGCTTACCCCAGCCGGCGGCGGGCTACCCTTCTCTGGCAGCATCTTCATCAGCAGTTTGGGCCGGCGTTGCTTGCTTCTGTGCCGGACGAATGGCTAGGACGGTTGGTGGGGGTGTCGGGAGATCTGATCCAACGTTGCCGCCAAGAAATGAGGATCCCTGCTGGCGCTTTGGGCTGCAGAGAGCAAGATTGAGACGGGGGGAGCCCAAGAGAGAAACTCGAGCGCTTGTTTCACCAAAAGACAAGCTGCTGCCGCCTCAACCCCAGCAAAAGGACGGCAAAACACTTGGTCAAAGGAATTGGTGGCTTTCCGGCTGCAACACTATCTCGCTCGGTACAGCACCAGCGGGCGCTGTAAGGGCAAAGCAGATGGCTTCCGCAGCCGTGGCAGGGCTGAGCATCTTGTCTCGTTGCACCTTCAGGCTGATGGGATCCCAGAAGGGTGAGTCGATGCCCCCGAAGTAAAACAGCGTAAATCTGACCCCAAAGCGCTTCAGCTCATCGGCCATGCACTTGCTAAACCCGACCACCCCAAACTTGGCCGCACAGTAAGCAGAGGCCATCGCCATGGGATAACGTCCAAGGACGCCGGGAAAATTGAGGATGTGGCCGGATTTTTGCTCCCGCATGGGGTTGGCAGCCAGTTGGCTGGTGTAGAAGCTGCCCTTCAGGTTGACCGCCAGCATTCGCTCCAGGTCTGCGGGGGTTAGCTGGGGAGCAGGCTTCAGGATCCCGGCCCCGGCCAGGTTAATCAGCACGTCAATGCGCCCATGCTTTTGCACCGTTTGGTTGACCAGTGCCTCTACCTGGGCATAGTCCGTCACATCAGTGGGGATCCCCAATCCAGAGGCAGCCCCCAAAGAGGCTGATTTCTCCACCAGAGCTCGCAGGGGCTCTTCTCGCCGAGCGGCCAACACCAGATGGGATCCGGCCTGAGCCAGCATGGGCACCAGGACGCTGCCGATACCCCCTGTTGCCCCTGTGATCAAAATAACTGCCTGCGATAGCGGAGAAGACACGTTACGTTTCTTAAACTCTTTTTCCCATCATACACAGGGATCCCGACAAGCCAGTCACAGCCCCACTGGATCCCTCGACAGAGGTCATCTGAGCGGTGGAGAAGACAGGAAAGGCTGGTACAGCCACAACCCACTGAACCCCAGGGTTAGGAGAGTGAGGGGCAGGCCAAAGCGCAGATGTTCTCCAAACGAGAGCACGTAGCCTTTTTTGGCCGCTGCCTCAACCGTGATCAGATTGGCCACCGCCCCAAATAGAGTCAAATTGCCCGCCAAAGTGGAGCCGGCAGCCAGCAACAGCCAAGCGGTGGTCTCCTGTCGGGGCAGGAACGATTGCAGCAACAGCACCGCCGGCACATTGGAGATGAGGTTGGATAAAACGGCCACACTACTCAGCAGGGCAAGAGGGGATCCCGCCAGACTCTCTGCCAAGGATCCCAAGCTCATCCCCCAAGCAGTGACCAGCTCTCCCGTTGCCCGCGTCAGGATAAATAGCCCGGAAAACATCACCAGCAGATTCCAGTCCACCTGCCCCAAAAATCGCTCCGGCTTCAGCCTGCGGGTAATCAACAACAGGGCTGCCGCCACCAAGGCCGATTCTGCCAAGGGAAGTCCGGCTACAAAGGCCACAAACAGCCCCCCCGTAATCACCACGCTCTTGCGCAACAGGGGCGGATAGAGCCGCAGCGGTAGCCAAGGCACCTGGGCAAAGGGTTTCAACGAGCGCACCTCAGGGTAGTACAGCCACAGCAACCCCACTTCCAGCAGCAGCCCCACCACGGCAATGGGGGTCATCTGGGCAGCAAACTCCAGGTAGCCGATCCCAGAGAAGGAGCCGATCAGGATATTCTGCGGGTTGCCGCTCAGGGTGGCGACGGATCCCAGGTTGGTGGCTGCCGCCAAGCCCAGCAGATAGGGAATCGGGTTTAACCCCAGCACCGTTGTGACCTGCAAAGTCAGGGGAGTAAACACCAGCGCCAGCGTGTCGTTGAGCAGGAAAGCCGAGAGCAGCCCGCTGCCGAACACCAGCATGATCAACAGACCAAAGGGGCTGCGGCTCACCCGAATCAAGCCCAGCAAAGCCAACTGAAAAGCCCCCCCATAGGACAAGCTGGCATTTACCACCATCATGCTCAGGAGAAACACAATCGTGGTCGGGTCAATGGCTTCCCAAGCCTGCCGTAGCGACAAGGTCCCCAAGCCAATCAACAGGGCGGATCCCACCAGGGCGATGGTGGCCCGGTTCATACGCAGCCTGGGCAGGGATCCCAGTCCCAACCCGACATAGCTCAAACCCAACACCAACCAAGACAGCCCCTGCACCCCCCGATCCCTCCCGCACTTCTTTCAGGATCCCTGATGGGTTCAGCCAATGGCAAAGGCTGGAGTTGAAACAGGCCCAACATTCCCGATACTCAATGAAGTCACAAATAAGTCACAAGAACCAATCATGGTCAGAAACCTTTCGGGATAGTCCAAAAGCTCCGCTGGATCAGCGCGTTTGCCTCGGCGAGCTGCAGACCGAGCAGAGGTGGCGAGAATATCCAAGGTCTGGCCATCGTTCGTAGGATAATGGGAGCCCGCAGACATTGAGTTACCCACCGTTCACTGAGGAGTTGTCCCCTTGGTCAAAGAACGCGTAGAGGTCATCGTCCCGGCCACCACCGCCAACTTGGGGCCAGGGTTCGACTGCATCGGTGCAGCCCTAGAGCTCTACAATCACTTCTATTTTCGCGAGATCCCTTCTGGCCTCAGCATCCACTACCGCGGCAGCGACCACATCAGCCAAAGCAAGGACAACCTGGTGTACCGGGCTTTTTGCCGCGCCTTTGAGTTGCTGAGTAAGCCTGTGCCAGGGGTAGAAATCGAAATCACCCTCAACGTGCCGCTGGCGCGGGGGTTGGGCAGTTCTGCTACCGCCATTGTCGGCGGCTTACTGGGGGCCAATGCCATTGGAGCACTCAACTTAGCTCCCGAAACCCTTCTACAACTGGCTATTGCCTTGGAGGGCCACCCAGACAATGTGGTGCCCGCCCTGCAGGGCAGTTGTCAGCTTTGTGTGCAGGGACAGCAGGGGCAATGGGTGTTTTGTCCCGTGGAGTGGCATGAGAGCATTGGCATCCTGGCCGTAGTGCCCAACTTTAAGCTTTCCACCCAAGCGGCCCGCGAGATCCTGCCCAAATCCGTCAGCTTGGCGGATGCGGTTTTTTCCAGCAGCCATCTGGGCCTGCTCATTCGCAGCTTGCAGTCGGGGCGGGTGGACTGGCTGAAGGTGGCTCTGCAGGATCGGCTGCACCAGCCGGCGCGTATGGAGCTGATCACTGGGTTCAAAACGGTTCAAGCTGCAGCCATGGCTGCCGGAGCCTATGGGGTGGTGATCAGCGGAGCCGGCCCCACTCTTCTGGCCCTCTGTGCTCCCGAGAATCGGGAACGGGTGGGATCCGCGATGGTCAGCGCTTGGGCGCAGTTGGATATTGAAGCGGAGGCCAAACTGCTCAACCTGGACCGGCAGGGAGGACGGGTGGTGATCCACTCCCAGCCGTCTGGATAGGAAACTCCCTCTCCAGTCGGGGAGCTACCCTGCTGCCGGGAAGCCATCTTGCAGCAGCAACACCAAGGGCGGAAGAAATAGCCAAGCCGCCACCATCAAGGACGCCACTGCCGCCATCAACACCGCTGCCGCCGCGCAATCTTTGGCGATCTCGGCCAGGAGATGGTACTTGCTGCCCAGGGTGAGATCCACCACTGCTTCCAGAGCGGTATTCACCAGCTCCAGCGCCATCACCAAACCGCTGGTTAGGCTAATCACGGCCATTTCCAAGGCGCTCAGCTGCAGGCCCAGCCCAAGGCCAAAGGCCATCACCGCCATCACCATGTGAATGCGCAAGTTGCGCTGGGTGCGGATGGCATAGACCAAGCCCTTGCCCGCGTAGTAGAAACTTTTGCCCAAGTTGTCGGCCACTTGCCAAGAGGGGGGGCGTCGCCAGGGATCCCTTCCCAAAGGCTCGGCACTGGCTGCCCGATCCGCCTCAGATGGCTGCGCTGGGTCTCTGGAATGGACGCGCCGCCGGAACACCGCCAGGCGAGAACGCTCCGGCAACCGACTAGGGCTGTTGGCCATGGGCCACCTCCCCATCCAGTTGGATGGCGGCAAGCAACTGTCGCTGTTGCTGCAACATGCGCTGTAGGGACAGTTCATCCGGGTGATCCCACCCCAGCAGATGCAGCAAACCATGGCTGCCCAGCCAGGCCAACTCTTGCGAGAGACGATGCCCCTGCGCTTTGGCCTGTGCGCGGGCGGTGGGCACCGAAATCACAATATCCCCCAGTAGGCGTACCCCCGTTATGTCTTGGATCCCAAAGGGGGCAAGCATCTCCTGTGCGGCAAAGGCCAGCACGTCGGTAGGCTCGTCGAGGTGGCGAAACTCGCGGTTGAGCTGGCGGATGTGCTCATCGGAAGTGAGGCAAAGGCTGAGCTCGCATGGCTCCTGGACTCCCAGCTCTTTCAGCCAGATCTCAAACCAATGACGCCAAGTGGCTTCTTCAACCGGGCTGGGGATGTTGAATTGCAGATAGAGATCTAAAAATCCATCCATGCGGGCCTCACTCACACCACGCCCCTTATTCTACTGGTTTGCCCAGATTGGGCCAGGTTTTGCTTCTTTGCTCTGCCAGCTGTTTCAGCGCCTGTCGTAGTCGATTCTCCAACAGATGGCAGCCTGAGTCCAAATCCTCTGTCGGGAACAGATCCCCGGCAATACCCACTGCCCAGGCCCCTGCTTGCAGGTATTCCGCTGCCCCGGCCAAGGTGACTCCCCCGGTGGGGATCAACGGCAGGGATCCCAGCACCGATTGTAGATGGCGCAGGTAGCGGGATCCCCCCATGCTCTCCACCGGAAACACCTTTACTGCCGTTGCCCCCGCCTGCCACGCCCTCCAGATCTCGCTGGGGGTGAGGGCACCGGGCACGATGGGCAGCCCCACCTCCCGACCCCAGCGGATAACTTGCTCATCGGTGAAGGGGCAAACGCAAAACTGGGCTCCTGCCTGCCAAGCCTGCTCCGCCACCTGCCGATCGAGAACAGTGCCCACCCCTATCCAACACTGCGGGTGGTCTTGTCGCAGTTGGGCAATCAGCTCCAGATATTGGGGAACTTGCGTGGTGATTTCAATGTGGCGGATCCCGGCTCGGATGGCCAGCATGGCTCCCTCGAGAGCTTGGGCTGGGCTGGCACAGAGGCGGATCACCGCGATCAGCGGCTGCTGCCACAGATGGAGTAGCCAGGGGTGCTGTGACCCTTTCCCGAAACCGCACTCAAAATCCTCGAATACCATCTGTGGGGAAATACCCTCTCATCGGTTTCTCATCTTTGCCAGATGTTGAGGTCGCTGTCGCTCGCCGGTGGGTTGGGCTGCCCACCATCAGACCCATGAGATCCAAAGGTTAGTACGAGCCTAACAGCGGTGTGGTTATTTCAAACAGGTTTGAGACAGTTCCCGGTTGCCCCTCGCCCCTAACCCTTCTTTCCCTGGGAGAGGAAAGTCAAAACAAAGAAACGAATAGTTTCACTGCTCCTGAGAGTGACGCCGCTGTGTCGCCAGGGTCTTTTTCTTATGTCCTGTCGCTTCTTTCTATTTCTTGTCAAGCAGCCATAACCGGCAATAGCCAGCTCAGGCCCGATTCAGATCCGTGGGGATCTTTGTATCCTTAGGGTCGATGGGTCAGTCGCAGAGGGTGTGAGGAGTGACGAGTCTGAGTCGTGGGGCACGCAGACTGAAAGTGTGGGTGATGCTTGGATTGCTCACCCTCTTGCTGTTGGGGGGACTGGGGGGGGGTGTCCCGTCTCAGGCGCAGAATGTCAACCAATTGCAACAGCGGCAGCAGCAGATCCAGCACCAAATCCAGAGCACTCAGCGCCGCCTGGGAGAACTGCGCCAAGCAGAAGAAGAAGCCCGCCGCCGCATGGGATCCCTGCAGCAAAACATTCGACAGACCGAATCCAGCCTTCGCGACAATCAGTATCGTCTGGAACAAGCCCAGAAAGCCCTGGAGCAAGCTCAAAAGGAGCTACAGGAGCTGGAAGACCGCCTGAGACGGCAGCAACAGGGCACGGCTGCCCGTTTGCGCTACATGCAGCGACAGGGGGCCGAACATTGGTGGGCTTTGCTGCTCACCAGCCGTGACTTGAACGAGTTTTTCGACCGCCGCCACCAACTGCAACTGTTGATCGAGGCGGATCGGCAGTTGATCCAAGAGCTGCAAGCAATGGCCAAGGAGGTGGATCAACAGCGCATTGCTCTGGAGATGCAGCGCAACGAGATCTCTTTGATTTTGCAGGAGCTGGCCGCCCAGAAGAACCAACTGCAGCAGCAGGCGGTCGCCCAAGAGCAGCTGTTGAGCCGCTTGGCCAACGAACGCGCGGCCTATGAAGCAGCCCAACGGCGGCTGGAAGCCGATTCCCAACAGTTGACTCTCCTCATCCAGCAACTGATCGCCCAGCAGGCCCAACAGCAGGGGGGCAGGGATCCCGTTCAAGGGACGGGCCGATTCATCGCTCCGGTGCGCGGGCCGATCACCAGTGGCTTTGGCTGGCGGGTTCACCCCATCTACCGCAGTCGCCGCTTTCATGCGGGGATCGATTTTGGTGTGCCCACCGGCACTGCGGTGAGAGCCTCCGACCGGGGCACCGTCATCTACGCCGGCTGGTACGGCGGCTATGGCTACACGGTGATTGTGAATCACGGGGGCGGCATCACCACCCTGTACGCCCACAACAGCCGCGTTGCCGTTGGGGTAGGCCAGCAGGTACAGCGGGGGCAAGTTGTTGCTGCTTCCGGCTCCACCGGCCTCTCCACCGGGCCCCATGTTCACTTCGAAGTGCGCGTCAATGGCCAACCGGTGGATCCCCGCCGCTACCTGTGAAGCAAAGCCTCCGTCGGCAACAGCTTCAGGGATCCCGCCTGCAATGTCCACCGCACATCGGCAATGGAGGACAGCTCCTCCGGGTCGTGGGAAACCACCAACACCGTCCAGGTGGACTTTAGCCGAGCCAACAGCTCGATCAACTGCCGTCGCACCGACCAATCCAATCCCGCCGTCGGCTCATCCAGCAACAGCAAAAACGGGCCACGGATCAACTGGACGGCCAGGGCCAAGCGCCGCTGTTGCCCGCCGCTGAGGCGGTTTGGGGAGGTATGTAGAGGGATCTCTTCCAATCCCACCTGTCTGAGGGCGTTTTCGATCTCTTTTCTCTGTAGCTCTGGATAACCAAAGCGCATTTCCTCCAGCACCGTCAAGCCGCAAAAGTGGCGCTCTGGAAACTGAAACACCAACCCCGCCATGCTGCGCAAGCGGTTGGGGGAAAGTTCTGCCCCTCCCCAGGTAATCCGTCCTTGGGTGGGCCGCGCCAAGCCAGCCAAAATCTCCAGCAGGGTGCTCTTGCCCGCCCCACTTTTGCCCACGATCAGCCCCAACTGGTTCAGGCCCAACTCAAAGGAAAGATCGTTGAGAATGGGCTGGGAAACGCCTGCCGGATGGTAGGAAAGATGCTGAACTTGCAACATGGGGGGCAAAAGAGGGGGATGCTGTCGTTATTTTGGCACCGGAAGATCCCCGCGCGACAGCTATGGCCCTTCTTCAGCGGGAAGGTCGAAGCTTGGGAAACACCTCTATCCGGAGGAGCAGATTAAGC
>NZ_JANSHL010000002.1:64605-66336 GCF_047461575.1 Synechococcus sp. W60.1
CCGGAGGAGCAGATTAAGCTAGCCTGAAGGTAGGGTAAATTATCGCTCTGGTTATCCTGATGGCGCAGCCTTCTTCTGCAGATTCTCCTTCGGTTGGGGCGGGATCCCCCCCCCAGCTGAGTTACACCCGCCTGGCCATGCGCAACATGGTGCGCAAAGGCAAGACTTCCCTGCTTCACTTCACCCTGACAGCGGTGGGGTTGGTGGCCCTGCTGGTGGGGCTGGCCTACCTGTTTCACTGAGTTTTCACTGAGTTCCGCGAGAGTGTCCTGGCTATACCCTCTTGCAGTTGTTCCTAGGGCGGGAAAGCCACACCCTGAAAGGTCTTTCTTGTTACACTCCATGTCGCTTCTTAAGCTTTTCCCAAGATTAGGTGTTAGGAAGGAACAAGCAGCAATGGCTCCTACGGTTCGAGCGCACGGCAATCCCGGCTGCTGAAACGCCAACCTTTGGCTTTTGGACTTTGGCCTATGCAGACTTCGCCAGACCTCACCTCCGCTCGTTCTGTCATTCGCCTGCTGTTGTTTGCCAAGAGTCGAGCTGTCGTTGCCGAACTTGAGGAACATCTGCGCCAGCACATCCAGGGGTTGCCCGGCCAATACCCTGCCCAACTGGAAGTGGTGCCGCTGGAGGAGCACCCCTACCTGGCGGAGCATTACAAGCTGGTGGTGACCCCGGCTCTGGTCAAGGCTGAACCCTTGCCTGCTCAGGTTTTGGCAGGCGAAGACTTGGCGACGCAGTTGGAAGTGTGGTGGCCCCGTTGGCAAGGCCAGGCGGCTTTGGCTTCCCATCAAGAGGGGGCAGGACGGCATCCCACCTCCCCTCCAACCACTGAGGCACTGTTGCAAATGTCGGAAGAGGTGTTTTTGCTGCGGCAGGAGCGGGCCCAATTGCGGGAGCAGTTGGACTTCAAAGATCGCGTTCTGGCCATGCTGGTGCATGATTTGCGCAGTCCCCTGACGGCCACGGCTCTGGCGGTCGAAACCCTGCAGCAGGGGCGCGAGGGATCCCTGGACAAAGCGCTAGAGCGGCAGTTGTTCGACCACGCGCGCCAGCAACTGCGCAAGATGGACAGCATGATCACCGACATTCTGGAGTCGGCCCGTGGCGCTGCCTCAGAGCTGAGAATTCGAGCCGTAGAAACCCAGTTGCCCGGCCTCTGTCAGGCGGTGATCGAGGAGCTATGGCCGCGCATTCAAGGCAAGCGGCTGCAGTTTCAAGCGGATATTCCCGTGGATCTGCCCTCCGTCCATGTGGATCCCGACAAGATCCGCCAAGTTCTGTTCAACCTGCTGGACAACGCCATCAAGTACACCCCCGCCGGGGGATCCATCCGCCTCGATGTCCTCCATCGCACCAGCCAAAAGGTGCAGGTGACCGTCAGCGATACTGGCCCTGGGATCCCGGAAGCCGACCAAGAGAGCATCTTCTCCGATTCTGTCCGTCTGTCCCGGGATCAACAGCAGGAGGGCTATGGCATCGGCCTTTCCCTCTGCCGACGGATCGTGCGCGCTCACTACGGCCAGATTTGGGTGGAGTCTTCCTTGGGCAAAGGCAGCAGCTTTCATTTCACTTTGCCCGTGTATCGGCTCTGCAAGGGCTAGCCGGGAGCTGGCTCCCCATGGGTGTAAACTACCCGACCCTGACTACTTCGCAGTACAGGGCGGGCTTTCGGTAGCCCTGCAGTTGGCAAGCCAACCACGGACCTCTAGGCTGGTTTACGGCAGCCCC
>NZ_JANSHL010000002.1:66590-186263 GCF_047461575.1 Synechococcus sp. W60.1
TGCGTGGCTGTTGATTGACCCTTTCCCGGATCCCTGTCAGGTCTTCCAGGGCAATAGCGCTGTTTGTGGTCTTTGCCCTAGAGACAATAGCTTTGGAGATGCGATGATTGACCCACGTTTGAAAGCGTCTCTCCTTGCCAGACAGCCGTTGCAACAGTTCTCTGCATCTGCGCCGCGAACTGCGGGTGCCCTTACTGGCCTTGCGCTGAAGAGACGCTCTTAACCGACAGTAGTGATCTCGGACTTTGTTCAGCTGCTGTCCATTCCAGTTGTCTCCTTCGGAGGTATGTGCAATGTCTCGCCGTCCCAGGTCAACACCAATCACCTTGTCGGTGTTCTGTTGCTTGGGGGGCTCTGCCTCGACACAAATCTGGATGGAGTAGGAGCCGTCCTTCCGCTGGACTAGGGTGGCCGATTTGGGGTTAGAGCCAGCCAGCATTCCCCTCTGGTAGTTGCCAATGGCTAGCTCAAAGCGTTCTCTTCCATCAACCGTGGCAAGCGACACTGTCCAGTCTTTCTCGCGAAACGAGAAGATACGTGCATCGTAGGTAACGAACCTACGCTTGAACTCTTTAACTGGACGGTTGCGCTGTCTCGCCACTTTGCGAGCGCCTGCCACCCGTCTGCAGACCTGCTGGGCCAGATTACTGGACAAGCCAAACCGAGCGCGAATCTGGTAATAGCAAAGGGATTGGAGTTTGACTGCGTTGACTACTTTTTCTGGTGTGTTTTGGTTGACCCAGTTCAACGCCTGCACAAAGGCATCCATTGTCGCATCCAACTTTGCGGCTTGCGACTGGGACACCTTGAGCTTGCAGGAGACGGTCAGGATTTGGCTCATGAGTTCATTGTACTTCATCAAAGCGCATTCCTCCCGACACCGACCCTACGGGTACAGTGCGGGGCTCCTGCGATTTCTAGCTGACGGTTTTCCTGGACTTGGCAAAAGCGCTCCGCGCCGCTTCCGCGACTATTCCCAGCCCCTCTTCCAGAGGGAAAGGGGGGTCACGGATCAACCTAAGTTTTTAAAACGACTCCGAGTGGATGCTCTGGCAACAGGGACTCATCCTGCCTTTGGCGGGGTTGTTGCTAGGCTTCGTGTCGCGAGGACGGTTTGATGGGCGTTTTGCAATCTAGGTCAGGGCAGGTTGGCCAATTTGTGGGTTTAATGTGGGTTTAATTAAGCCAAGCTCACCGGAGTGGAGTCGGTGAAACTGCCAGCAGTGTCTGTCAGAAGTATGGTGTTAAGGCAATCGTTCTTATGACCAGAGCAAGGGAGAGGAAAGGCACCGATCCATCCGCGCTAGCGGGCCGTGGGCCTTTGCGAGAGAAGTCTCGGGATCCCCGCCGCCCTCCACAACCTGCCAAGAA
The DNA here is from genome assembly GCF_047461575.1 of Synechococcus sp. W60.1. Taxonomy (NCBI): domain Bacteria; kingdom Bacillati; phylum Cyanobacteriota; class Cyanophyceae; order Synechococcales; family Synechococcaceae; genus Synechococcus; species Synechococcus sp. W60.1. Next base: position 67,962 of record NZ_JANSHL010000002.1, read on the forward strand.
CGCCGTCCCGCCTCCAGAGGGGTCAAAGCCGCAAACAGGTTCTGGTCGCCTGCTTCCTGCCCCTAGGGGATCCCTATTGGTTTCCCGTCCTCAACCGCTGCGTCTTGCCCGCCAAAAAGCCATTGCTCGTCTGCGCCAACGGGCTGCCCAGCCCCGCCGCTTGAGACGTTCTCCCTCTCTTGGCCAAGTATTGCTCAGGGGACTAAGCTTAAGTCTCATCCTGGGCCTGACGATGGCGGGCCTCTCGCAACTGCTGCAATCGACCACCGCTGGCCGGATAGAACAGGCCACGACGCAGCTTGGGGATCCTCCCCCGCCGGCATTGCCAAGTGACATTCTGCGGGGAGAAGCGATCCCGGCTTTGCAGGAGCGCTTGGCCGCTTTGGCCGACCAACCGGGTTTGACGGCAGGAGCCCTGTTTTGGGAGGTGGAAACCGGCGCCTTTGCCGGGGTTAGGCCGGATCAGGCTTTTCCTGCCGCCAGCGTGATCAAGATCCCCATTCTCTTGGCTTTTTTCCAGGCTGTGGAAACCGGACAGGTGCGGCTGGATGAACAGCTCACTCTGCGGGAAGATCTCAAGGGAGGGGGAGCTGGTGTGTTGCAAACCCGACCCCTCGGATCCCAGGTTTCTGCTTTGGAAGCGGCCACCCTGATGATCACCCTCAGCGACAACTTCGCCACCAACCTGATCATCGATCGCCTGGGTGGGCAGGAGGCTCTCAACCAAAAATTTCGCCAGTGGGGGCTACGACACACGCAAATTTCTTGGTGGCTACCGGATCTGGAGGGCACCAACACCAGCAGCCCGCGCGACATGGTTTGGCTGCTCAGCCAGGTGGAACAGGGGCGCATGCTCAGCCGCCGCAGCCGCGACCGTTTTCTGGACATTCTCTGGCGCACCCAACGGCCCTCCTATTTCCGGCCCAACTTGGGTCAAGAGGTGCGCATTGCCCACAAAACGGGAACCTTGAGCTCCGTGGTGGGGGATGCTGGGATCCTGGATTTACCCAACGGGCGGCGCTATGTGGCGGCGGTGTGGGTGAAGCGAGAAACCCCCAACGACCCCAGAGCCGAAGGGCTGATCGCCAGCCTGTCGCAAGCAGCCTACGAGTTCTGGTCTGCTCCTGGATCCGCCCCGCCATCCCGAACAGACACCACCGGCAGCCCGCAACCCTGAGTCCCCCACTCCGCAAATCTTTCCATATTGCTACGCAACGCTTACGCGAACGCAGTAGCAGTGCGGAGCACTATTCCAGGCAGAGCACAAATGCCAGAGTGGAGAAACAGGCGTTGAGGGAAAAAGATGGGGCACCTGGTCAGCATCAACCCCGCCACCGGAGAGGAATTGGCTCGCTACCCCGTTTTCGACGCTGGGCAGATCCAAAGCTGTATCGCCCAAGCCCACGAGCGGTTTCAGAGCTATCGTCGGATCCCGTTTGCTCAACGATCCGCCTGGCTGAAGCGGGTGGCAGGGATCCTGGAGGGGCGCAAAGCGGAGTTTGGCCGCCTGATCAGCTTGGAGATGGGCAAAACCTTGGCCTCTGCCGTTGCCGAAGTGGAAAAATCCGCTTGGGTTTGTCGCTACTATGCCGAGGAGGCAGAGGGATTCTTGGCCGAGCGCTCCATATTGCTACGCAACGCTTACGCGAACGCCAGCGATGCCAGCCGCAGCGGGATCCGCTACCAGCCGCTGGGGGTGATTTTGGCGGTGATGCCCTGGAACTTTCCCTTTTGGCAGGTGTTTCGCTGTGCCGCCCCAGCCCTGATGGCGGGCAACACCCTCTTGCTGAAACATGCTTCCAACGTGCCCCAATCGGCTTTGACCCTAGAGCAGATCTTTCGGGAGGGGGGATTTCCGCCAGGGGTCTTTCAAACCCTGCTGATCACAGCAGCCCAGGTGGCAGAGGTGGTGGCGGATGAACGGGTGCGGGGGGCCGCCCTCACCGGCAGCGAAGCCGCCGGCTCCAGCCTGGCCCGTTTGGCCGGTCAACATCTGAAAAAAACAGTGCTGGAACTGGGAGGGAGCGATCCTTTCCTTGTGCTGCCCAGCGCCGATCTGGAGGCAGCAGTCGCCACAGCGGTCACGGCCCGTCTGATCAACAACGGCCAATCCTGCATTGCCGCCAAACGATTTATCCTACACAGGGCTATCGCCGAACCTTTCACGGCTGCCATGACGGAGCGATTTCGCCAGCTCAAGGTAGGGGATCCCTTGGATCCGCAAACCGATGTGGGGCCTCTGGCTACTGCCAGCATTCTGCAAGAGGTGGATGGACAGGTGCAGGCTTTGGTGCAGGCGGGGGCCAAAGTTCACATCGGTGGCTCCCCCTGGGGAGGGAATTTTTACCCGCCCACAATCCTGAGCGACATCCCCCCGGATCATCCGGTGGCCCACCAGGAGGTGTTCGGGCCGGTGGCGCTGCTGTTCACCGTCCCGGATGTGTCGGCAGCCATTGAGCTGGCCAACAACACGCCCTTTGGCCTGGGTGCCAGCGCCTGGACAACCGATCCAGAGGAACAAGAGCGCCTGCTGGAGGAGCTGGAGGCGGGATCCGTGTTCATCAATGGCATGGTCAAGTCCGACCCGCGCCTTCCCTTCGGCGGCATCAAACGCTCAGGGTATGGACGGGAACTGAGCCGGGAAGGGATCCTGGAATTTGTAAATGTCAAAACCATTTGGGTGAAGTGATGGCGGAGACTCCTCAAAGGGATCCCCAGCCGGCGACGGATCCTGTAATCAAGCTGGATCAATTCCTCAAGCTGGCGGGGGTTGTTCCCACCGGCGGGCAGGCCAAGCAGCTCATCCAAGCGGGGCAAGTGCGGGTGAATGGCGAGGTGGAAACCCGGCGGGGACGAAAGCTGCACCCTGGGGATGAAGTGGCCGTGGGAGGTGGAGTTTGGCGAGTGCGCCTGGATAAGACCCCAAAGTCAGATCAGTGAACGGGTCAGTGCAACCGGATCAAAAGAAGCATGGCCAAGGCCCCGATTCCCCCTGCCACCGCAAACTGCCACTCCAGCCCCCACAGCAGGCAGGCAACTCCGGCCAGGATCTGGATCCCACCGGTGATCCAGTAGGGGAGGCGCGGCGGATCCACCAAGCCGTTGAGCCAGTGACCCAGCCCCATTTGCCACAGCCAAAACACCCCCAGGTATGGGCTCAAAGCTGCCAAAGGGGTACGCCCGACAAAGGGCAGCACCGAGAGGATCATGCCCTGGGCGATCACCAACGTCCACACCAAACCCACAAAGTAGAGGTGGGCCAGTCCGGCTGTTCGAAACTCCGGCAAGCTAGTCTGCCGCACCATGTAGCCCAACCCAATCAGGGAAATCACCAGCCACAGCCAGTTGATGTTGGCCTCTTGGTGAAACTGGGTGGCAGCAAACCCAATCCCCAAAAGGACGGCCCAAACCAGGTACACCCGCCGACAAATGTTCCAGAAGGGAAGAGGGGATCCCAGGGGTTCCATTTGCATGGCCTTCACCTAATCGACGACGACAATGCGGCCCACCATGCTGGGGTGGATATCGCAGAAATATTCCTGGATCCCAGCTACTTCGAACACCACCGCTTTGCTCTCGTTGCGACTTAGCCGTCCCGTCCCTTGAAACTGCGCTCCCTCCACAGGAGTAGCCGTGTGGGGGGTGGAATCCAGGTTGGTGAAGGTCACCTTGCCCCCCCGCTTGAGGGTAACCTCCGAGGGCAGGTATTGAAACCCCCGAATGATTACCTCTGCTGCCGCCGTTGCTTCGACAGGATCCCGCTCCGCAACGGAGCTGGCTTGTCGCCACCGATCCACGGCCAAGATGGCCCCCGCATTGAGCAGGGATCCCAGCCCACTGAGCAACAGCAACCGCCGCGTCATTGGCATAGGGCTTTCTCCACACAGGTTAGGAAGCGAAAAAAAGCTGAGGCGTTCAGAAGAAGGCGATTGCGACAGCGGTGTGGAACACCTTGACCTCCAAAGAACCTCCAAAGATCTCCAAACCCCAAGATCCTACAGAGGACGTTGGAAGGCTTTGGAGATCAGAGCCGGTGGGGGTTCTACACCTTGCTGTCGCCGGGGGTTGGCGGCTTTAGCTGGAAGTCATCGCCGGCAGGGGCTTTACACCTTCAGGATCCAGCGCTCCCGAGTCTCGGCGCTGACAAAGGGGGCAGGCACCACCAGAATGCTGGGATCAAGGCTGTGGAACACGGCCCGGATTGCAGTGGCATGGGCAACTTCGTTGGGGCCAATGGTGCTGGCGGCAGCCACCAGGTCTTTGTTGGAAAGCTGGGTAAACGCGTCGTTGTAAGCCAAGGCTGCATCGAACTCCAGAGCCAGGGCCAGCTTGGCAATGTTGGCATCGGAGTCGAGATTGCCTTCTTTGTTGTCGATGTAGGTGGAAAGGTCGTAGCTATCCCGGGCCCGAGAGGGGATCCCCCCCAGTTGCCGCACGGCGCCCGCCAGCAGATCCCGGTGCTGTTCGTGATCCTTCAGGTTCTTGGTGGCCACTTCCAACACGATCTTGCCCACCTCAGTATTGCTCAACTTGCCGGCAGCGGTTTTGTAGGCCCAGATCGCCTGCTGTTCCAAGTCAATGGCCGCGTTGAGAATGGCAATATCAGCAGTGTTGGACTGAGCGGCACCGGGCAGGCTGCGCAACCCAATTGCTCCACCCACTCCCGCCAGCAAACCAGCCAACAACAAGCTGCGGCGGGAAGTTGCAGGGCTGGGATCCCATTCGGCGGCCAATTGAGGCAGAGCGAAGGGAGTCTTTGCAGTCTTCATCTCAAGTCTCCTGTCTCGAAAGATGGCAACCAGCCTTCAGGGGCTTGCTCTGGGTCGGGCAATTCCCTCTGGCCTGGTCTGATGGAGATACGCCGTGGATGCCGCCGCGGATGCCTGAGGGAAGAGATTTTCGTGGTCAAATAGCCATGAAATGCCTCCTCGAACTCCCCTCTCCCTCTGGGAGAAGGTCCGGGCTATCTTAAAAGCGTGTCCAACGGCTCCAGTGGGGGCCAGCATTCGGTCGGTAGTGTCGTTATCCATCCATGCGATTCTGGGCGTGAACCTGCACCTTGCTCTGCCGGAGGCCAGCCTACAGAGCTACGCCACCTGGATTGAGGCGCGTATTCGGGAGGGTCAGGGCGCTCAGGTGGTTACCTGCAACCCGGAAATGATCATGCAGGCGCAGCGGGATCTGGCCTTTGCCCAGGTGCTGCAAGCGGCGGAGCTGGTGATCCCCGATGGCATTGGGGTGGTGTGGGCCCTGCGGCGGCAGGGGATCCGCGTCCAGCGGGTGCCGGGGATCGAGCTGGCAGAAACCCTGATCCCGTTGGCGGCAGAACGGGGGTGGCGCTTGGCCCTGGTGGGGGGAAGGCCGGAAGTCAACCGGGCAGCAATTCGATATTGGCAAGCCCAGTGTCCTGCTTTGGCCCTCTGGGGCTACCACGGCTACTTCTCTAGCGAGGAAGAAAAAGAGCTTCTGCAAGCTCTCCAGGAATTTCGACCGCAACTGGTGTGGGTGGGGCTGGGATCCCCGCGGCAGGAGCTGTGGATCCAAAAGTGGCGTCCCCTTTTGCCCCAAGCCATCTGGATGGGGGTGGGGGGCAGCTTGGACATTTGGGCCGGCCAAAAACGGCGAGCGCCCCGTTGGTGGCGTGACCATCACCTGGAATGGTTGTATCGTCTCTATCAGGAACCCTGGCGCTGGCGACGCATGTTAGCTCTGCCCAGCTTTGTCTGGCGAGTGCTGTGGGATCCCTCTTCTCGTTTGCGCCCCTAGTCTGCCGGCGCTCTCTCCCTCCTCTGTCTAGGCGCTTACTATGGTGATCGGTCAGCACATCGGCTATCCTCCTCGCTTACACCGTTGGGCGGGTACGGCTCCGACCCCTCATCCCCCTGCCCCAGCCCATCCAGAGGCCACCCTGGGCTTTTACAGCAGCACCCAATCCGGATCCCTGCAAGCCCCGGCCAGCATGGTGTCCTTGCGGGGCGTGAGCAAGGTCTTTCCCAACGGCAACTTAATTTTTCAGGATGTGAACTTGGAGGTGCGCCGCGGCGAGTTTGTGTTCGTAACGGGGGTCTCCGGGGCGGGCAAGTCCACCCTGCTGCGGCTACTCTACGGGGCGGAACAGGCCACCGAGGGCACGGTCATCGTCGATCAAGTCTGTCTCTTTTCTTCTGAAGGGCGGCGGCGACCCTACCGCATCCCACCGCGTCCGCTGGCCATGTTGCGGCGGCGCTTGGGGGTGGTTTTCCAAGATTATCGCCTTCTGGCCAACCGCACCCTGGCAGAAAATGTGGCCTTCGTGCTGCGCGCCCAAGGGCTGTCCCCCGCAGAAATCCGCCGTCGCATCGGGCCGACCCTAAAGATGGTGGGGCTGACCGAAAAGCGAGATCACTTTCCCCATGAGCTTTCGGGGGGGGAACAGCAGCGCCTTAGCCTGGCCCGTGCCATTGTCAACATGCCGGTGCTGCTGCTGGCGGACGAGCCAACAGGAAACCTAGATCCGGAAAACTCCCTCTTGGTTCTCCAGATTTTGGAGCGGCTCAATTCCTTTGGGGTGACCGTCATCATGACCAGCCATGACCCCTATCTGGTGGAGCGGGCCGGCCACCGGGTGGTGCGCATGGAGGGAGGGCGCCTGTATGATCTGCGCTGAGGGCTGCCGGGATCCCTATTTTGCTCTCCACAGGCTCTGTTGAGCTCCAGGGGGCAAGGGTCTGAGCCCATTGATTGTTGGATGGAGAACAGCATGCAATCTCTCTCCCGATTTCTCAATAAAATCCGCTATCTCCTACAGGAGACTTTTTTGGGGTTGCGGCGGGGGGGCTGGCTGAACTGGGCCGCTGTGAGCACCCTGCTGGTGTTGCTGTTCTTGGTGGGGATCGGCGTTGAGCTGTCCTGGGGCGTGGATGCCACGGTGCAGTCGCTGGGAGGACAACTGGAGATCTCCGTCTACCTGGAGCCGGAACGGCAGGGGGTGGAGCTGCAACCTCAGGTCGCCCAACTGCCTCATGTGGCCGAGGTGAAGGTCATCACCAAAGACCAGGCTTGGCGCAACCTTTTGCTGGAAATGGGGATCCAAGACGAGGCGGCCATGGAAACCCAGTTGGGGGAGAACCCCTTGGTGGATGCTCTGCGGGTTAAGGCGGATTCCACCGAAGCCTTGGGGGAAGTGGCGGAGCAGATTCGCCAACTGGAAGGGGTGGATGAGGTCTACTACGGCGACCGCATTGTGGAGCAACTGGCCCAGCTCCAGGACCTGCTACGGCTGGGATCCCTGACCATCACCGGCATGTTGGCCCTGACGGCAGTGGCAGTCATCACCACCACCATTCGCCTCATCGTCATGGCGCGGCGGCGGGAGATCGAGGTGATGCAATTGGTGGGGGCGACGGCAGCCTGGATTTACTTGCCCTTTATTTTGCAAGGGTGCCTGTTTGGGGTGATCAGCGCAGTGGGAGCTTGGGGATTGGTCTTGGGATCCCAGCAGTTGCTGCAGGAGCTGCTGGAGCAGTTGATTGCCTTGCCCTTCCTCAAGGTGATGCAGGCAGATCGCAGCCAACTGGAGTTTTGGTTCTTGCCGTCGATGTTGTTGGGGATGGGGGTTTTTCTGGGCACCACCAGCAGCTTGATCGCAGTGCGCAAATCGGCAGGGCGCTGAGCTGGAGGCGATGCTGAGGAAAGCCCTGGATATTCCAGTCTGAGGATCGCCATAGGATAAGATGATGGACTCTACTTCCCTGGCTTTCCAAGATCTGGCCGCCATGAACCCATTGCCTCCTCCCGCCCACCCCTACCAGTTCCGCGCTTTGGGCCTGATTAAGGGATCCCTGAAATCGATCCCCAAGACTTATGCACAGGCAATTTTGGTTGCCTCTGACGGAGCAGAATATCCGGCTACCCCCGGACGCGCCGAGCTTCTCGGCCCCTTCGAGCACTGCATCAAGAGCGGCCATACCTACTGGTACTACGTGCAGCCGCAGCCGCGTTCAGGGGGGGCTTTGGGCTTGAGCATCATCCGCATCCTGGCCCTGCCGGAAGAGGAGCAAGACCCAGAGTGGGAAGAAGAACCGTTTTTGCCTGCCCCTGAGGACACAGAGGAAGGCTTTAACATCCGCGGCATTGTCGAGCCCCACGATGGCTTTGTTGAGGTGACCGTGCGGCGCAAGCCCCAGGGAACCAAGCAATTTGCTCCTCTGCAATTGCGCTTGGAAGGGTTCTTGCCCGGAGCTGTGGCGGGCGAGTTTTGGGATCTGTTGGCAGAGCGAGAGGGCAACAAACTGCTGTTGGTGGATGGTACCCGCCTGTTGACCGCAGTAGCCTAGCTATCTAGATTGGCCCTGCTTGAGAACCTTAAAATAAAACAAAGAGCTCCCTGACCGATGGTGTCTGCTGGCTTGTCCCAACGGGTCGCCCATCTATCCCCTTCCCCCACGCTATCCATTTCGGCTCTGGCTAAAGCCATGCAGGCAGAGGGGCTGGATGTGTGTAGCTTGAGCGCAGGCGAGCCGGATTTCGATACACCTGACCACATTCGGGCCGCGGCCATCCGTGCTCTGGAAGAGGGCAAAACCCGCTACGGCCCCACCGCTGGGATCCCCGCCCTTCGCCAAGCAGTGGCCGATAAGCTGCGGCAGGAAAACGGCCTGGAGTTCAGCCACGACCAAATCCTGATCAGCAACGGCGGCAAGCAAACCCTGTTTAACCTGGCCATGGTGCTGCTGGATCCCGGCGATGAAGTGATCCTGCCTGTTCCCTACTGGGTCAGCTACCCCGAAATTGCGGCTTTGGCAGGGGCAAAGGTTGTGCGGGTGCAGACGGAAGAGGCCCAGGGGTTCAAGCTCACCGCCGAGCAATTGCGCCAGGCCCTCACCCCCCGCAGCAAGCTGCTGATTCTCAACTCACCGGCCAACCCTACCGGAGCCGTTTACCACCGGCACGAGCTGGCAGCTCTGGCAGAGGTGATCCTCTCCGCCCCCCATCTGTACGTGATCTGCGACGAGATCTACGAAAAGCTGGTTTATGGACAAGCCCGCCACATCAGCCTGGGATCCCTTTGCCCTGACTTGATGCCGCGCCTGATTCTCAGCAGTGGCTTTGCCAAAGCCTACGCCATGACCGGCTGGCGGGTGGGCTACTTGGCCGGGCCCAAGCCCATCATCGAGGCAGCCATCAACCTGCAAAGCCACAGCACCTCCAATGTCTGCACCTTCGCCCAGTACGGCGCTCTGGAAGCCCTGACCAGCCCCCTATCGGCAGCAGCTGTGGAAAAAATGCGCCAAGAATTCTGGCAGCGGCGAGATCTGATGCTGGACGGGATCCGCACCTTGCCGGGGGTGACTTGCCCGGAGCCAGAAGGTGCATTTTATGTGTTTGTCAACATCGGCCAAACCGGGTTAAGTTCGGTGGAGTTTTGCCGGCAGCTGCTCAAGGAACACCACGTGGCTGCTGTGCCGGGGGTAGCCTTTGGGGCAGATTCCTACATTCGCCTTTCCTATGCTGCCGATCGCACCACCCTCGAAAAAGGGCTGCAGCGGCTGCACCGGTTTGTGTCTTCCCTCTGAGGATTGAAAAGAGCGGATGGATCCCCGCAGGCCATCCCCCGTGGCGGAATCCCCATTAGAGGTGTGAACACCATTGCTTAACCCTAGCTATAGTGTTAGGGGATGGGCTACGAGGGGATAACTCATGTCTGGCAGAACGGCGCTTGTCATCACCGTTGCCTGTTTGAGTGGGGGATCCGGAAAGACCACAGCCGCCCTCAACTTGGCCATCATGCTGGCCGAGCATGGCAAGACGCTGGCTGTTGACTTTGACCCACAGGGCAACCTGAGCCAGTGGATGGGCTGGACGGATCTGTCGGAGTCGGCCACCATTGCCGAGACGATTTTGCCGGGGGCGGATCGGGTTCACATTCGGGAGATTATCCGTCCGCCGTTGAATGAGGATCGCCAGGAGCGGCTGTGGTTGGCCCCCAGCGATTACAGTCTCTCGCGGGCTATGGATGCGATTGTGATGGAGCCGGGGCGGGAGCTGTTTTTGAAGCGGGCTTTGCGACCGATTTTGCCGGAGTATGACTTTTTGGTCATCGACAGCCCCCCCTCGAAAGGGTTGCTCACCTACAACAGCATTCTCAGCGCCGATCTGTTGGTGGTGCCGACGGAGTGTACCCAAAAGGGGGTGATGGGGGCCCTAAGTACCCTGGTGCTGTTGAAAGAATTGGAAGAGCTGGATTTTCATGTGCCCAAGTTTTTGGGGGTGCTCCCCACCCGGGAACAATGGGTGGGCAACAACCGCACCAAAATGTCGCGGGCCGCAGTGGAAGCCTTGGCGGAAATGATGCAAGGGATCCCCATTTTCACGCCGGTGCGGCAAAGTACAGTGGTGCAGCAAACCAACAGCATGGGCTGGTCCTTGGCGGAGGCAGGGGAAGATCTCCTGGCCCAACCTTATCGCGAGATCCTCAAGGCTGTGCTGGAGGCCCGCTAACATGGCTACTGCCAAGAAGCCTCCCAAAAAAAAATTGCCCACCGGCCCCACCAAGGCGGATCTGCTCTCGCGCATGGGGGTGAATAAGCAGCCAGAGCCGATGGAACCTGCACCTACGGCTGCCGATGGCGTTGAGGCTCCGCACCGTCCAGAGGACAACAGGGGGACGGATTCCCTGGATCTGCCTCACCCTGCGGCATTAGATGTTGAGCCCGATCCATCTGCCGCCGCCTCGTCCCCTCTGTGCCAGGTTGCCACAACCCCACCAGAGGCAGGACGGATGCCTCTCCTGGCCAGTGTGCTCTCCACACCTGAAGCTCCTTCTCGGGATGCGGATCCCTTGTCCAACTTGTCGCCCGCTCCGGTCGAGGTGGAAAGGGTTGTCTCCCCACCCCAGGTCAGTCTGGCCAAATGGGCCAATACTTCGCTGCCAACTGAAAAGCCAGCCGAGCTTTTGCCCCCTGCTACTGCTTGCACCGACAATGGGGTTCGCCGCAATGGCACCCCCAATGGGCAGGGTGCCCAGTCGGATCCCCGCGAGGCTCTGGATGCACAACTGGGCCTGCAAAAGCTTACCCTCAAATGGTCTGCCGAGAGGGTAGAAAAGCTGGGATCCCTGGAAAGCGCCACCGGGCTACCGGGCGAGATTTTGCTGGAAGTCCTGCTGGATCATTGGGAACAATTGCCCAAGCCCTTGCAGCAAGATTGCCTCCTGCAAGCCCACCGCATTCGCGTCGAGCGGCTGGTGATCAGCCAAAACTTCACCATTGCCACGATTGAGCAACTGCTCTTCACGTCAGCGTTGCGCAACAACAACGAGCAGCATCTGCTTTGAGTTCTGGCCGGTTGGCCTGGGAAATTCCCCCTCAAGATCTCCGCCAGTATGCCAGACAACAGGGATCCCTGTTCCTGTGCTAGGGTCAAAATGGTTCTGTTGGCTTTTCGCGCTTTTCGGCCTGTGCTCTCTCCCCCTCGCTACCTGGCGGCAACCCAACCTCATTATTCTCAAGCGTATTTCCCACTGATTTTCTATTTTTTCCTTCTCCGTATTTCTCCCATCCTTTAGGGGACAACATCGCGGCGGAATCTTCTTTAAGGCGACCAGGTTGTAGTGGAGCGGCAACAGTTGATGAAAGAACTTGATTTGGCCAAAGCTGTAGAGCAACGGCGCACCTTTGCCATTATTTCCCATCCCGATGCGGGGAAGACCACCCTCACCGAAAAGCTGCTGTTGTACGGGGGGGCCATTCAAGAAGCGGGAGCTGTGAAGGCCCGTCGGGCGCAAAAGCGGGTCACTTCCGACTGGATGGAACTGGAAAAGCAGCGGGGTATTTCCATCACCTCTACCGTCCTGCAATTTGATTACCGCAACATTCGTCTCAATCTGCTGGATACTCCCGGCCACCAGGACTTCAGCGAAGACACCTATCGCACCCTGGCAGCGGCTGACAATGCCGTGATGCTGGAAGATGCCGGCAAAGGGTTGGAAACCCAGACCCGCAAGCTGTTTGAAGTGTGTCAGATGCGGGGGCTGCCGATTTTTACCTTTATCAACAAGATGGATCGCCCAAGTCGGGATCCCTTGGAGCTGATGGATGAAATTGAGACAGAACTGGGCCTCAAGCCCTATCCTGTCAACTGGCCAATTGGCTCAGGCGAGCGGTTTACTGCGCTATTTGACCGTCGGACTCAGGAGTTTCATTTCTTTGAGCGGGTATCTGGGGGGCGGCTAAAAGTTCAAGATACCGTCATTAAACTTGGGGATCCGCAAATTGAGGAGTTGATCGACAAGGACTTGTATTACCGATTCAAGGAAGAGCTGGAACTGCTGGATGGTCTCATGCCCACCTTGGATCTAAAACAAGTGCATTCCGGCAAACAAACCCCGGTCTTTTTCGGCAGCGCCATGACCAATTTTGGGGTGGAGCTTTTCCTCAATGCATTTTTGGAGTATTCCTTACCGCCAATGCCTCACGAGAGCACTGCCGGACTAATCCCGCCCGAACATCCTGAGTTTACGGGCTTTGTCTTTAAGCTGCAGGCCAACATGGATCCCCGCCATCGGGATCGCGTCGCTTTTGTACGCATCTGCTCCGGCAAGTTCGAGAAGGATATGGTGGTCAACCATGCCCGACTCAATCGTTCGATCCGTCTATCCTATCCCCAGAAATTGTTTGCTCAAGAGCGCATCTCTATCGACGAAGCTTACCCTGGGGATGTGATCGGCCTGAATAATCCCGGCATCTTCACCATTGGGGATACCATCTACACCGGCCCGAAGCTGCGCTACGCCGGGATCCCTAGCTTTTCTCCTGAGCTGTTTGCCTACTTGAAGAATCCCAATCCTTCCAAGTTTAAGCAGTTCCAGAAAGGGGTAGCGGAACTGCGGGAAGAAGGGGCTGTACAAATCATGTACTCTATCGACGATTCCAAACGGGATCCGATTGTGGCAGCGGTGGGCCAGTTGCAGTTTGAGGTTTTGCAGTATCGCCTTGAAAGTGAATACAACGTCGAAACCCGACTGGAGATGTTGCCCTACACACTGGCTCGCTGGGTCGAGAATGGCTGGAAGGCGCTGGAGAATATTCCCAGCTTGTTTAACACCCTAGTTGTTAAAGACATTCAAGACAGGCCCGTTCTTCTGTTTAAGAACGAGTGGACTTTACAGCAATTTGCTGCCAGCAACCCTAAAATCAAGCTCAGCAAAATTGCCCCTATCTCGGATCTCGGCCCAGAATTGGGTGACGGCCAATAGATCAACCTAAGAGAATCCGTCTCAAAGAGCCTTAGGTTCTGACATTCAGTCGAGATGCCATTGGTCTCCACATCAGCGGTGTTGATAGGTGTTGATATCTTCGGATTTCTGAGCAAACCCCTCACACAGATCGCAGCAATTCCCCCATCTTTTTCCTGCATCGTCCAGGGACAGAGGGAGTGAACCATGCCTTTCTTCTCCAACCTGGGATCCGATTCTCCCCACTTTGGCGCTGCCCTCAGTGCTTGTGCGCCACTTTGCGAACGCTCTTTGTGGGGACTGGATCCGCAAGCCGTTTTTTTGAATCACGGCTCCTACGGCGCGACCCCGAAAAAGGTGTTGCAGGCCCAGAGTGTATGGCGGGAACGCCTTGAGGCTCAGCCGGTGCAGTTTATGGGAGAGGAACTTCCTCGAGCCTTGCGGGCGGCGGCAGCAGAACTGGCCCATTTCGTCGGGGCCGAACCCGAAAATTTGGTGTTTGTGGAAAATGCCACCAGCGGGGTCAATGCCGTTTTGCGCTCGCTGCGGTTCCGGCCAGAGGATCAGATCGCCTGCACCAATCACGGTTACGGGGCCGTTCGTCAGGCATTGCAGTACATCTGTGCCCAGTGGGGAGCCATCCCAGTTGAGGCGCAGATCCCTTTCCCCATTGCGGGGCCAGAGCAGGTTATCGCGGCCTTCGAGGCCATCCTCACTCCCCAAACTCGCCTGGCGGTGTTGGATCACCTCACCTCGCCTACGGCTCTGATCTACCCCCTGCCTGAGCTGATCGGCCTCTGTCGGGAGCGCGGGATCCCGGTTTTGGTGGATGGCGCCCATGCCCCCGGAGTTCTCCCCTTGGAGTTGGAAAAGCTAGGAGCCGATTGGTACACCGGCAATGCCCACAAGTGGCTGTTTGCCCCGAAAGGCTGTGCCTTTTTGTGGGTGGCCCCCCACCGACAGGCCCAAACTCATCCTACGGTGATCTCCCACGGCTATGGGCAAGGGTTCACAGCGGAGTTCGACTGGGTGGGCACACGGGATCCCAGCGCTTGGTTGGCCATTTCAGCAGCCCTGGCGTTTATCCAAGGGGTGGGACTGGACAACATCCGTCAGCACAACCACACTCTGCTGCTGCAGGCGCGGCAGTTGCTCTCGGAGGCTCTTGAGGGGATCCCGCCCGCCCCCGAAAAGATGTTGGGCTTTATGGCCACCCTACCCTTGCCGCCATTTTGGCAGCAGTGGATCCCTGAGCTTCCTCTTGAGGAGCGCGCCCGTCGGCTTCACGATTACCTCTGGTACAAGTACCGCATTGAGGTTCCGATCATCCCCTTCGCCGGGCAGCTTTGGGTACGCATCTCGGCCCAGGTCTACAACCGTTTGGCAGAGTACGAACAGTTGGCGCTGGCCTTGCAGCATCTGCCCTGAGGTTTTGTCGGTTGAGCCGCTTTCACGACATTGCAAGTATAGTTGCTTCGCACACCAGTAAAACGATTCCAGATCTATGGTCAATTCAGTTGAGGATGAGATGACGTTACAGGTAGGATGGCATGCCAGTAGACCTCAGAAAGAAGCCTTGACCTAAGAGAGAGTCGTAGGGCATGTCCAGGAAGGGAGCAGACCCACAGACGTACAAAGCCGGTCATACAGCGGAAGGGAAGGGTATGGGAGTCGGTAAAAGCAGCGCGGAACGCTTGGGGAGCGTCTCAATCTAGTTTGAAGCGACCGCAGTGCTTTCAAGAGGGCAAGGATGCATGCAGATGGAGGAACTTCTGTTGATGAAGTGACAAGGCCTGCTTTTGCAAGTCGGACTATTCTACTGGCCAGTGTCTCATTGCTATTTGAATTGACTATCTGAAAAAGTCAGAAAACGTATCCCGCAGATCCGAAAGCCGATCGTTGAAGCAAGTCAGCCGATCCCCTGCGGAGTTCACCAGCGTCAGATCTGCCCGACCGGTTGCCCCTTCGGATCCCAGTAGAGGAACGCTCATGCGGCTGGGATCCGTGGGATTCTGGGAAACGCGGATGACGGCTCGATCGCGGTTAAATTGATAAGCCTCGGCCACATAGCGGATGGGCTCGCTCAAGGTGGGATCCACCGGCAGCCCTGGGGCCGGCAGGAGATCCACCAGCTCGGTGAACGTGCCACTCCGCAGGCCCACCACGGCAGCAGCTCCCAACTGGTTACAAATGGCAATGAGAACCGGCTCTTGGGCAGTGGCGGTGAGCTTGGCGAAGGTAACCGTGACCGTGGCGCGGCTCGCTGCCGGCGGGAAGGTGACCTCAAAGGTGCGGGCAAAGGCATTGCCCAGCTCGTCGCGGGCGCGAAAGCGAAGCTGCCCGGTGTAGGGCAGGATGGAAGAAAAGTAGATGCCAAAGCGGTCGCTGGGACTCCGTCCGGGGATATTGGCCTGTCCGGGGACATAGGCAAGGGCAGCCCGGCTTTGCCACTGATTGGGCGGGGTGTAGGGCAGCAGCGGGCCACTGGTGAAGTTGGGGGGTTCTTTGGGGGGCAGATCCGGCTGGCCATCTCTGTTCAAATCCAGGCCATTGCCCAAAAAGGCCACCGAGCGCTGTAAGAGGATGGGGCGGTTTTGGTTATCCAGAGGGGGATTCCGCCTCTCTGCCAGCCCGGCGTTGTCCACATAGACATTGAGGGGGCGATTTAGGATTTGGTTATCCCGTTGCCGCCGCATGTTGAACTGTAGGTAAGGCCCCACTGCGCCCGCTGCCGGGGATCCCCCTGTAATTTCAAAATCATCTGCCCGCAGAAAGACATTTTCCAGTGGGCCCAGGGGAGTGGTTCCCTCGCCGCAACCGACCAAGCTGAGCGCCAAGAGCGCCAAAGTTATATAAGCTACAGCAGGGCAACCTTTTGCGGTGGGGGAATCCGAGCCCCCACAAGAGGCACGCTTTGGCTTCAGCATTCATCTCCTCTCCACAGATCCACAACAAACACCTTGGCGAGGGTTCGACCCAACCGGACTAGGTTGAAGGATGGGCAGGGATCCCCCACCGGATTCGCCTGAACCACTATACCGTGAGCCTCGGTTCAGCTCCCACCATCCCTAGGGGGCTGGCGGCAACGAGCAAGAAATGGTGGCGATCCCTGGCCTCATCTCCCGAACAGGCTTGATAGCCTAGAGGAAGCGAGATGTGGATACCCATGTCAGATACTCCTGCGGTCTTGGTAGAGCAACTTCAAAAGCGCTACGGATCCACAGTGGCCGTGGCGGACGTCTCGTTTCAGGTGGAACCCGGCCAGATCTACGGCATTCTCGGCCCCAATGGGGCCGGCAAGACTACCACTTTGCATTGCCTTTGCACCTTGCTTCGTCCCGATGCGGGCCGGATAGAGGTGTACGGGATCCCAGCCAGCGAAAACCCCAAAGCGGTACGAGAAAAACTGGGGTTTGTTGCCCAAGAGGTGGCTTTGGATAAGGTGCTGACCGGGCGAGAATTGTTGCAGTTGCAGGCCGATCTCCACCACCTGCCTCGCCCCTTGGCTCAAGAGCGAATCGCTGCCGTCCTGGAGCTGCTGGGGCTGACCGACCGTGCCGACCAGCGCATCGGTACCTACTCCGGCGGGCTGCGCAAACGCTTGGATCTGGCGGCAGGACTGCTCCATCAACCCCAGGTGCTGGTCTTGGACGAGCCCACGGTGGGCCTGGACATTCCCAGTCGGCTGGCCATCTGGGATTTTTTGCGCCAACTCAAGAACACAGGGATCACAGTGGTGCTCAGCAGCCACTACCTGGAGGAGATCGACCTGCTGGCGGATCGGGTGGCCATCATCGACCGGGGCAAGGTGATTGCCGAGGGAACCCCCGAGGAGCTGAAAACCCGCGTCGGCGGCGAGCGCATCACCGTCAAGCTGCAGGAATTTGCCCCGGCGGAACTGGCCCAACGGGGTGCCCAACTGCTGGGATCCCTGCCCTTTGTCCAGAAGGTGGTGATCAACAGCGCCCAGGGCAACGCCCTGAACCTGGTGGTGCAGCGGAATGGAGAGGATCCCCTCAGCCAGATTCGCGCCCACTTGCAGGCTCATGGGCTAGAGGTGTTCAGCAGCACCCAGTCTCGTCCCAGCTTGGATGATGTGTATTTGGCGGCAACCGGGCAAACCCTGATGGACGCGGAGCTGGCCGCTGCCGAGGCCAATCTGGGCAAAAAGAAAAAGTAACTTCATCACCTCATGCTCGAGCCCTATTGATCCCTATACAAAGGCACATCGAGGTATTTGGTAGATGGATTTGGAATGGATTGATTGATCGCAACCCTACAGGAGCTTGGGTATGAACTCTGCCTCTTCCCCAGTTCAATCTAACCCGATCCCCCTTCTGACGGCTGATTTTTGGCAGGAGACCTTTGCCCTCACCCGCCGCTTGTTTATCCAACTGCAGCGTCGCCCCACAACCTTGCTGGCCGGCATTATCCAGCCGTTGCTCTGGCTGATTCTATTTGGAGCCTTGTTTCAGAATGCTCCTGCCGGCATTTTCGGGGCCGGACAAAACTACACCCAGTTTTTGGGGGCGGGAGTCATCGTGTTTACGGCTTTTGGTGGAGCCTTGAATGCCGGAGTGCCGGTGATTTTCGACCGAGAATTTGGCTTTTTGAACCGGCTGTTGGTGGCTCCCCTCACCTCTCGTTTTTCCATTGTTCTTGCTTCTAGCCTGTTTATCGTCAGCTTGGCGTTGCTGCAGACGGCAGTCATTGTGGGGGCAGATTACGCCCTTGGGGCCGGGATCCCCGACGGGCCAGGCTTGGCGGTGGTGGCCTTGATCGTGGGCCTGTTGGTCTTGGGCTTCACGGCCCTGAGCTTGGGCTTGGCCTTTGCCATGCCGGGGCACCAGCAATTGCTGGCTTTCATCTTTTTGGTCAACTTGCCCCTGATCTTTTCCAGCACGGCCTTGGCTCCCCTGAGCTTTATGCCCACCTGGCTGCGTTGGGTGGCTAGCCTCAACCCCCTCACTTTTGCCATCGAGCCCATCCGCCATGTTTACCGCAGCAGCCATTGGAGCTGGGCCGATGTGGTGCTGCAGGCTCCCTGGGGCGATCTCACCCTGGCGGGATCCCTGGGCCTTCTGACGGGGTTTGTGGGGGTGTCGGTTCTACTGGTGCAGGGGGTGTTGCGCAAAAGCTTGGCCTGAGCCTCTCTGCCCAGGCTGTGCCGCTCAAAGCCACTGGCGGGAAACGGACTTCTCCATAGCTGCCTGTGCCCGCTGCACCAGAGCCAGGGGGCTGTCCTGGGCTGGGGAAACGCTGAGAGAAGGAGTAAGGCTGCGAGCCTGCAGAGCCATGTGGAGCTGCAGTTCGGTTACGTACTCCCGCAGGCCAAAGTTAGACCCAGAAGAAGAAGGAGCCGCTGAAGAGGGGTGAGACACAGACATCACGGCAAAGAGTCCTTCGCGAAATGGCCACTGTTGCTCTGCTAAGGTATCACGCCCACCCCTTTTCCGAAGTTTCCAAAATGTTAGCTTTGATTAAGATTTGCAACCGTTTGGCCATGGTGGTGCTCAAGGATTGGCAGCGCTCCAAGTTGGATCCCAGCGACGATGCCCTCTTTTACAGCTATCCTCGCTTCGTGACTCATGTGGATTCTGGCTTCATCGGCCAGCTCACCGATCTATACCGCGAGCATTTGCGGCCCCAGACCCGCATTCTCGATCTGATGAGCAGTTGGGTCTCCCATTTGCCACCTGAGATGGAGTTTGCCCATGTGGAGGGGCATGGGATGAACCCGGAGGAACTGGCGGCCAACCCCCGGCTCAATCACTTCTTCATCCAGAACTTGAACCAAAACCCAAGTCTGCCCTTCCCCGATCACTCCTTCGATGCGGTGCTGAATACGGTTTCGGTGCAATATCTGCAGCAGCCGGAGCAGGTGTTTGCCGAGGTGTATCGCATCCTAAAGCCCCAGGGCCTCTTCATCGTCAGCTTCTCCAATCGCATGTTTTTCCAGAAGGCGATCCAGGCTTGGCGGGACAACTCTGAGGCGGGGCGAGTGGAGTTGGTCAGGCGCTATTTTGAGTCGGTGCCAGGGTTTGCGGTGGTGAAGGTGATCCAGCGGCCTGCCCCTATGGGTTGGCTGGGCTTTTGGGCAGGCGGAGGCGGGGATCCCTTCTATGCCCTAATTGGACAGCGGACGGCGGGGTAGAATTCTCCAGCTTGCCTGTGGCGTGCAGGCGGGATCCTTGGAAATATCCAACAAGACTCCAGCATCCACCAGATCTTGCAGCTGTGTTATCCTCGCTACCCTCAGAGGTCTGTCTTGTTCTCCGGTCTTCCTGACAGTGCTTCTCCACAAAACGGCGATCCTTCCCCCCTACCCATCTCAGCAATTGGGGAGGCAGGGCTGCTGCAGATCGTGCAGCGCTACTGTCCGGCCCAGGTGGTGGGAGACGATGCGGCGGTGTTAGCTGCTCCGGAGGGGCAGTTGGTGGTGACAACCGATGTGTTGGTGGAGGGAGTTCACTTCAGCGATCTGACGACCCCGGCCCATGCGGTGGGCTGGCGCGCGGTGGCCGCCAATCTATCGGATCTGGCCGCGATGGGATCCCGTCCGCAGGCGTTGGTGGTGGGCTTGGGCTTGCCGGGATCCACGCCGGTCGCTTGGGTGGAGGAGCTTTATCAAGGGATGCAAGCCTGTTGCGCCCGCTGGGGATGTCACCTGGTGGGAGGGGATCTGTGTCGGTCGCCGCATCGGTTCGTGGCGATCACGGCTTTGGGAAGGGTGCAGCCGGGGCGGGCTATTCAGCGCAGACGGGCTCAACCCGGCGATTGGCTGGTGGTGACAGGGCCGCACGGAGATGCGCGGGCAGGCTTGGAACTGCTTCTCCATCCTGAACAGGGATCCTCAGCCACGGCAGCCGAGCGCGAGCAGTTGATCAGGGCTCACCAATACCCACGCCCGCGCCTGGATCTGGTGCCCCTCTTGGAAGGGATCCCGGATCCCTTGCGCATTGCCGGCATGGATACCAGCGATGGTTTGGCAGATGCCCTGGTGCAGGTGTGTCAGGCCAGCGGGGTGGCGGCGAGGATCGAGGTGGAGCGGATCCCGATTTCAGAAGCTTTGCGGCAGGCTTTTCCGGCCCAAGCCTGGGAGTGGGCGCTTTATGGGGGCGAAGATTTTGAGCTGCTCCTCAGTGCCGAGGTGTCGGTGGCCAAGCATCTGTTGGAAAGATTGCCGGGGGCCGTTTGGATTGGAGAAGTGACAGGCTGGGATCCGCAGGGAACCGTCTGGCTGAAGGACGGGCAGGCCCTCAGCCGTCAACAAGCCTTCCAGCATTTCTGAGAGAAGTTGTGCTGCAGGATGGCCACCCAAACTGCCAACAGTTGAAAACAAATCGACTTGTGGGAGAAAACAAGCCCTAGGAAGGATTCGATAACCTAGAAGTGGAGAGAAGCTGAGACAAGGAAGCAAATTGACTTGGAATAGCTTCAGGCAACTGCTCAGAACTCGGCAGAACTTGGAGAAGCATTGGAGACTCTACTCATGAAAGCTATCTTAACAGCAGCCCTTATTGGCCTGGCCGGGATCCCTGCGTTGGCCCCCTTGCCCAGTTCGGCTCAGCCGCTTTTTGAATTGGGTGCCTACCGCCTTGAGCAGGGGACGATTATCCCGGTCGGCAGCCTGAGTAGCGAAGGGCCGCAATACTTTTATCCCGACACCGTCTATCCCCTGGAAGTGGCCGTTACTCAGAACATTTTTGACAGCCAGGGGCGCTTGGTGATCCCGGCGGGTAGCCGCATTTTTGGACAGATGGAACCTGCACCGGGTGGATCCCGCTTTGTCGGCACTTCCATTGTTCTCGGCGGTCGTACCTACAGCCTGCGGGCTTTCTCCAACATCCTCCACGACGAAAAGGATCCCCGTCAGTATTCGGCTGAGGCCATTGCTCAAGATGCAGCCATTGGGGCAGCAGCAGGGGCCATTTTGGGGGCGATCACGGGCGGAGTCTCGGTGGGCAATGTCTTAGGAGGCGCCGTGACCGGAGTGGTGGTGGGCAATGTTACCGCTCCCCAGGTGGTGGTGCTGCGCCCCGGCCAATCTTTCAATCTAACTTTGGAAGCTCCGCTGACTTTGTGAGGTGCCGTTTGGAGATTCCTCTGGGAGTGTTGATGGTCGGCGACTTGTGATTCACTGGGGATCAAGTTGCCGATCCCTGTTTTCATTTCATGGCTACTGAATCTAAGCCCACTTCCCCCCTCTCCTCCACCGAGCACAGGTTTACGGCTGGAGAGGAGAGCTTTACCTACAGAGCGCTGGCCGGTTGGCAGACCCTTTTCCAGCGGGAAAAACCGGTGGCCGAGATCTTTCACGTCGCCTATCTAAAGCAAGACTCCGCCTCTCAGCACCGCCCTCTCACTTTTGTGTTCAACGGTGGGCCTGGGGCAGCTTCTGCCTACCTGCACATGGGAGCGCTGGGGCCCAAACGGATTGGCTTCGGGCCCAACGGCAGTTTGCCTCCCTCCCCGGTGCGGCTGGTGGACAATGCCGAAAGTTGGTTGCCCTTTTCCGACCTGGTCTTTGTCGATCCGGTGGGGACGGGGTTCAGCCGCGCCCTGCCCAAGGATTCTCAAGACCCCAAAGATTCCCGGGAGAAATCCGATCCGGCATCCAAGCCCCCTCAGCCGGATGCTAAGGCGGAGGAGCCTCCTAAGGAATCGCCCTTCTGGGATGTGGAACGGGATTTGCAATCCTTGGGCGAGTTCATTCAGGGCTTTCTTTCCCGATACAAACGCTGGCTCTCCCCCATTTTCATTGCCGGCGAAAGCTACGGTGGGTTTCGGGTGGCGCGGCTGGCCAAGGAGCTGCAATCCAAGTTTGGCGTGGGCCTGTCGGGGGCCATTCTCATCTCGCCTGCACTTGAGTTTGGGTTGCTGGAGACCAACGATTACAACCTCAGCACTTGGGCAACGCTTTTCCCTTCCTACGTAGCTACAGCAGCTCATCATGGACGGTGTGGCTGGGGGGAGGATTTGCAGATCCTGCTGCCCAAAGCAGAACGCTTTGCCCGACAACGTCTGCTGCCCCTCTTGGCCATGGGGGAGGCAATGCCAGAGGCAGAACGGCAAGCGGTGTATCAGGAAATGGCAGCAGGGATCGGCTTATCTCCAGAGTATGTAGCCCACAAAGGCGGGCGGATCGATATCGCCAGTTTTGCCCGCGAGCTGTTGCGGTCGCAGCGACTGGTGCTGGGGCTTTACGATGCTTCTGTAACCACGGTGGATCCCTTTCCGGATCGGCCTACCTTTGAGGGATCCGATCCCACCTTGGATGGGATCGATCGCCTGTTCACGGCAGCCATCAACAGCCACTTGCGAGAGACCTTGCAGGTGGAAACGGAGTTGACCTATCACCTACTGAACCTGGAGGTGTTCAAGTCCTGGCGGTTCACCCCAAAAGGAGAGTTGAAGCAAGGATTCATCGGGGCAATGGACGAGCTGCGCAGCAGCATGGCCCTCAACCCCCACATGCGGGTGAGCATTCATCATGGTTTTTACGACCTGGTCACTCCCTACTTTGCCTCGAATCACCTGGTGGATTTGATGAAGTTGGATCCGCGGTTGAAGGCCAACCTCACCCTACGTCATTATCGCGGCGGACACATGTTCTACACCTGGGATCCCTCGCGATTGGAGTGGTTTACAGAAATGCGTGCGTTCTACTCAAAAACGGCTTCGGGCTCAGAGTCATAACATACTCGCCGGGCGAGGATTCTGGTTCCTGGTTTTGCAGCAGCACTTATAGTCAATTCAAATGGCAATGAGACACTAGCCGGTGCAATAGCTCCGCTAGAAAGTTCCTCTATAGCGTGCATCCTTGCCCTCTTGAAATTTAGGCCAGGACAGTGGCCCACACCCAAAACGTTGCATGCACAGGGCCATAGGGCTTTTCTCAGTAGCTCAAACGACCCTACTCCCTACAACCAGTCGCGTAGCTCTGAGCTGGGGATCTCACGGCGATCCCCGGTAACCGTGAGAAAAATCGTGAGAAAAATAATGAGCGGTTTTGATTCCTGTCTTTCCCTCTTCTTGAGAGAGAGAACTCAGATGGGATCCCTGTGGGCTAAGGGGCTTGTTGTTGACTTTGAACAGGAGGGATCCGGCGCAAATTCAAAAGCACCATTGCGCTAAGGGGGCGCGTGTTGGCCAGTAGCCCCACGATCAGCAGCAGCCAACTGTTCAAGGTAGTATTGTCCAGCAGCCAACCCATCAACAGAGCCGATCCTGCCCCTTCGGCAACTGCCGCCAAGATCCAAGCCCGGCTACCTTTCCAGCGCTGAGACCACAAGGCCCATTGCAGCCCACCGACGCCAACCCCCACCAGCAAACCGCGCAGCACATCTCCCATCGCCCGCAAGGCATTTTGGAGCCAGGGATCCGTCGGGTTAAAAGCAGAGGTTGCCACCCCCACCTGGGGAGCGAGGAAATCCGCCGCCGCCCAGCCCAAAGCCGTGGCCAGCAAAGTTGCAGCCACCCATCCCACCGAAACCTGCCGCCGCAACACCAGCCACTGCAGCAGCCCCATCAGCAAGCCAAGGCCGGCTCCAGCCACCGCCCCTTGTAATGATCCCAAAGCCGCCAGCAGAGGAGCCAATGCCCCCAACCCCAGGTAGCCGATCCCAGCCGCCCCCCAATTGGCCAAGAGCCAGCCCAACGCCAACCCTTTGCTCAGGCGTGGCGTATTCAACACATTCAACAACAGATGAGAACCAGACTTGCTGTTGACATGTTCCTGCCCAACCTTCTGTTCCACCTCGCGCAGCCCCTGTTCCGCTGAAGGGTTACCCGGCTCCAGCCGCAGCACCCCTTGATAGTCCATCTGGGCAAGGCCCCAATGCCCCTGTCGTTGGTGGGCCAGACCGCGGTAGAGATAGTAGCGGGCTTCGTTGGGGGCGCTCTGGATCAGCTCGTTGAGCAAATGGACGGCCATCTTGTACTCGCCTGCCTCGATCAGCCTTACCGCCCGTTGTAGCTTTTCTTCCTCGTCTGGGGCGGCTCGACCCATCGGCCGTTGGGAAGTCGGCTGGCCAAATCCGGTCGGGATCCGCGGGGGGCGAACACCTTGAGGTGAACGAGAGGAATTTGAGGGGACGAACGGGGCAGGAGGGGCAACCTTGTTTCCATAGACAGCCTGTAGCTGCTGGCTGAGCCCTTCCATGTTGGCTGGGCGGAGGGCAGGGTCTTTCTCTAGGCACTGGAGGATGACCCTCTCCAGAGCAGCAGGGATGGGGTGGGCTAGCTTGTGGTCTTGGAAGGGGCGGGGCTTTTGAAAGTTGTGGACGTGGTACCAGCCCTGCAAGGTGTCGGTATCCGGCTCGAAGGGCAGCGCACCAGTTAACAGCTCGTACAGCACCACCCCCAGCGAGTAGATGTCGGAGCGGCCATCCAGCTTTTCTCCGCGCATTTGCTCGGGCGAGGCATAGACCATCGTGCCCAAAAAATAGCCCGTCTGCGTCAGGCCACGAGAGGTCTCCCCCATGAGCTTGGAAATGCCGAAGTCCAGGATCTTGACCCGCTCTTTCCCATCGGGCCCTTTCTGCACAAAGATGTTGCTGGGTTTAATGTCGCGGTGGATGACGCCGCGAATGGAGTGCTTGCCCAGATCCATCTGAAAGTTGTGGGCGTGGTGCAGGGCAGAGCAAATTTGCAGAGCCAAGTTCACCACTCGCTCTGGGTGCAAGGGGCCTTCCCGAGCCAGCACATAGTCCAACCCCTGGCCGCTGTAGGGTTTGGCATTCAGGTACTCCATCACCAGATAGGGCTGGTTTTGGTACAGGCCGTAAGAGCGCACCTGCACGATGTTGGGGTGCTCGCCCAACAGAGCGCTGACCCTGGCCTCATCCATGAAGCGTTGCTGCAGTTGCTGGTAGTACTCTGGGCCCATGTCCGGGGGCGGCGGGCGCAACAACTTGACGGCCACCAGCTCGTCATTGAGCTGGGTATCCACCGCCTCGAACACATTGCCGTAGCCACCCTCGCTGATGTGGCGGGTCAGCCGGTAGCGGTTGCCAATCAGTTGTCCAATCAGGCGCTGGTTCATGGAGGAGGGTGGCCAGCTGGGGAGTTTACCTATGATTTGATTCTATTCAGCTTATGGGCCTAGAACCTGCTTGTGAGGGATCCGCTGCCATTGCGACCCCTTTTCCACCCCAAAAGCCAGGGATCCCGCTAGGATTGGGGCATGAGTGCTCCTTCTGCAACTGCTGCTCTATCCCCTTTCTGGCTGGAGGTTACCGAGTTTGCCCTGCAGGCCACGGCTAGCGTGGGATCCCAGCTCTTGGCAGACTTTGGCCAGGCCCACCCTACGGTTCGCGCCAGCGGGACGGAGTCCTTAAAAGCCGACGGCAGCTTGGTAACCTCTTCTGACCAGTGGGCGGATCGCGCTTTTCAAGGGGCCATTGCCGCTGCCTACCCCGATCACGGTTATCTGAGCGAGGAATCCAACCACATTTTTCCCGAGAAGGAGTGGTGTTGGGTAGTGGATCCTTTGGATGGCACCACCAATTTTGCCCGTGGGATCCCCATTTGGGGCAGCTCCTTGGCTTTGCTGCATTGGGGCATGCCGGTGTTTGGCTGTGTCCATCTGCCGCCCATCCGCCAGACTTTTTACGGTTATTGGCCTCGGTTTCCTGGGGATGCAGCAGCAGGAGCTTTTCTCACCCGCCACGACCGGGATCCCGCCTGTCCCCAGCCAATCCGTCCTAGCACCGCCTCACCCGGCCCCAACCAATTGTTCAATTTCTGTTCCCGCAGCAGCCATTGGATTAGCCCGCAATTCCCTTGCAAAGCGCGGATGTTGGGGGGCGCTGCCTACAACCTGCTGGCGGTGGCCGGTGGCAGCCTTTTGGGGGCGGTAGAACGCTCGCCCAAGATCTGGGATGTAGCGGCAGTGTGGGCCATTGTCAAGGGGGCCGGCGCCGTTTGGGAACCCCTGAGCTGCACCGATCCGGATCCCGGCCAGCCTCTCATTCCCGGCAAGGATTATGGCCGACTCACTTACCCCGCCCTGGTGGCAGCTCAAGCCGAGTGGATCCCCTTATTTCGCGCCTTCATCGCTCTGTAGCCTTCGTAAACGGCCTGCACGTTGTACCAGTTGAGGAAAAAAATCCGGCACAGCTCCAGAGCCAACTGCGAGCGGCCCTGCCGGATCAACCAGCGCAGCAGCGGTTCCACCCGCTTCTCGTTCAGCCAGCCCCCCAGGGATAAAAGGCCCCACAGGAATTGGTGCAGGGGCGTCAGTTGGATCATCAGGCGCACGGCCCAGGTGGGGTGTTTTTGGTAAAAGAGAATGCCCATGCGGCCCCGCTGCCGTTCCCGCTCAATCAATCCTGGGATCTGCTGCAGCTCAAAGGGCGGATGCCAGTGGTAGCCGGTGGCCTGGGGGCACTTGACCAGGCGCAGGCCCAAACGTTTTAGCCGCACCCCCAGCTCCAGGTCTTCCCAGCCGTAGAGGTGAAACCGCTCGTCAAAGGGGCCGGCGGGGGTTTCGCAGGCCAGCTCCAACCAATGGCGGGCAATGGCCACGTTGCCGGTGGCGAAAAAGGCTGCCGAAAAATCGGTGGGCTTGAAGGGTTCGGAGCGGGGATCCTGAAAATTGCTCGTGTTGATCACCCGCCCGTAGGTGAAGACCTTGGCCTCGTGGGGGGAGCGGGGATCCCCTGTAACGCCGTGCCGCCGCAGCATCTGGGCGTGGCTGGCCAAGAAGTGATCCACCACCACCAGGTCGCTGTCGATAAAGACGATGAGGGATCCCTGGGCGTGGCGAAACCCCAGGTTGCGGGCAGCGGCGGGGCCGCGGTGCTCCTGCTGCAACAGTTTCCACTGGGGCAAGCCAACGGGGTTGTTCTGCAGCCATTCCACTGTGCCATCGGTGGAGCCATCGTCCACCACCACCACCTCGTAGCCCTCGTAGGGGCCGGGCTGCTGCTGCGCCAGGGCCCGCAGACACTGCTCCAAAATGGGACGGCGGTTGTAGGTGGGAATGATGACGCTGATGTACACCGGGGATCCCTAGGGATGGCTGTACAGCCCTTGAGCAAAAACACCTCAGGGAAGAGGGGTTCCCACTGCCTGTTGGGCTAGAGGGCTTTTAGGAGCTCTGCCGACTGGCGCACCGTCTCGAAAAAGTAATGGACATTGGCCTCTGGAGTGCTTGGGTGAATGCCGTGGCCCAGGTTCATGATATGCCCACGGGATCCGGCTTTTCGAATCACCTCTAGGGTGCGCTGCCGGATGAACTCCGGGGATCCCAGCAACACCATTGGATCCAGATTGCCCTGCACCGCTAGGGATCCCAGGCGAGCCCTGGCCTCTGCCATATCGCTCATCCAATCGAGGCTGAACACGTCGATGCCGGCTTTGCCCACCCGCTCCAGCAAAGCGGCGCTGCCGTTGATGTAGAGGATCAGTGGCACCTGCGGATAGCGAGCTTTCACCTGATCCACAATTTGCTTTTGGTAGGGCAAGGCCCAACACTCGTAATCGGCTGGGCTGAGCTGTCCGGCCCAAGTATCGAACAACTGCACCACCTGGGCACCGCCCTCGATCTGGTAGATCACGTAGCGGGCAATGCTGTCGGCCAGCTTGCTCAGCAACTGATGCAGCAATTGCGGCTGTGTAAAGGCCAAGCTTTTGATGTGGGCATAATCTTTGGAGCTGCGCCCTTCCACGGCATAGCAGGCCAGAGTCCAGGGGGAGCCGACAAACCCCAGCAGCGTCGCTTTCCCTTCCACCTCGCGGCGCAGGGTGCTGAGAATGGTCTTGATGAAGGGCAGACTTTCTTCCGGTTCCAGGAGGCGGATGCGTTCAATTTGGGCTTGGGAACGAATCGGCGGGTCGATGATTGGCCCCTGATGCTCCACCAGCTCAAAGGGGATGCCCATGCCCTCAAGGGGGGTGAGGATATCGCTGAACAGGATCACCCCATCAGGGGCAAAGGCCCGAAACGGTTGCAACGAGATCTCGACGGCCAGCTCCGGGATCTCGCAACGCTGCTTAAAGGTGTACTTGCTTTGCAGCTCGCGGTAGGCCGCCATGTAGCGACCCGCCTGGCGCATCATCCAAACTGGAGGGCGATCCAGCACTTCCCCTCGGGCCGCCCGCAGCAAACGGTCACCCAAGTGCTCCGCACCGCTGGCGGTGGAGGAGGTGGCGCTGAGCTGAACAGGCGAGTGGGACATAGGAGGGCAATCCGGCTAAAGATCCTTATGAATCCTGACATTGTGGCGACAGCAACCGCAAGTTGGCGGCTCAGGATCCCTGCAGTTTCTTCATCGGCTGCAACTTGCTGTTACTTCTTACCCTTTTGGCCTCTGGGCTGGGATCCCCAATTAAAGTGGACATGAGATAATGACACCTGACAAGTCTGTTGAAGAACGGCTCGACAAGGATCCCCCCATTGCCGAGTTGAGAGGAAACCCCGCTTGGTTGCCCAAACCTTTAACCTGAAAGCCTACCTGAGCCAGCGTCAGCAACAGGTGGAAGAAGCTCTCTCTGCAGCTTTGGTTCCCGCCTATCCGGAGCGCATTTACGAGGCCATGCGCTACAGCCTATTGGCAGGGGGGAAGCGCCTCAGGCCGATCCTTTGTCTGGCTGCCTGCGAGTTGGCCGGCGGCACTGTGGAGCAGGCTCTGCCTACCGCCTGTGCCCTGGAAATGATCCACACCATGTCGCTGATCCATGACGATCTGCCGGCCATGGACAATGACGACTTTCGCCGCGGCAAACCCACCAACCACAAGGTGTTCGGCGAAGACATTGCCATCTTGGCGGGAGATGCCCTGCTGGCCTTTGCCTTTGAGCACATTGCTAGCCAAACTCAGGGGGTACCGCCGCAGTTGGTGTTACAGGTGATCGCCCGCATTGGCCATGCTGTGGCGGCAACCGGTTTGGTGGGGGGACAGGTGGTGGATCTGGAGTCGGAGGGCAAAGCCATTTCCCTGGAAACTTTGGAGTACATTCACAGCCACAAAACCGGCGCTCTATTGGAAGTCTCGGTGGTTTCGGGAGGGATCCTGGCGGGGGGAGATGAGGAGCTGCTGGACCGCCTGAGCCGCTACGCCCGCGATATTGGCTTGGCCTTTCAGATTGTGGACGACATTTTGGACATCACCGCCACCAGCGAGCAACTAGGCAAAACGGCAGGAAAGGATCAAGCTGCCGCCAAAGCCACCTATCCCAGCTTGTTGGGCCTAGAGGCCTCCCGGCAAAAAGCCGAGGAGCTGATTCAATCGGCCAAGGAAGCGTTGCGCCCCTATGGATCGCGGGCAGAGCCGCTGTTGGCCCTGGCGGACTTCATCACTCGCCGTCAGCATTAGGGCAGGACAAGAGGACAAGATCAGATGGGATCCCTGGAGACCCTGCTCGCATGTCTGTGCTGGAGAGCCGTATGCTGCAACAGTTGATGGCCAATCATGTCCTCTGGGTTGCTTTGCTGGCCAGTGTGTTGGCCCAAGCCATCAAGCTGATCCTTTCCTATGTGCGGTCAGGCAAGGTTAACCTGCGAGTCTTGGTGGAAACCGGGGGAATGCCCAGCTCCCACGCAGCGTTGGTGACGGCTTTGTCCGTTGGGGTGGGGATGCAGGAAGGCTGGGACAGCCTGCTGTTTGCCGCGACGGTGGTTTTCGCATTGGTGGTGATGTACGATGCCGCGGGGATCCGCCAAGCCGCTGGAAAACAGGCGCGGGTGCTGAATCGCCTCCTGGAAGAATGGTTTGAAGAAAAGGGCGCCGACCGTTTTCCAGAACCCTACCTGAAAGAATTGCTGGGCCACACTCCCGTGCAGGTCATGGCCGGCGCAGCTTTGGGGGCAGCCTGTATCACACTGTCATTTGCCCTGGGAGTAAACTAAGAGCCATTGGGGCACGTTAGAGCAGAAGTACCGCGGGGTGGTCATGGCTTCCAGTTCTCAACCTCGTCCGATCCAACGTTGCCCTTCCTGTGGCAAGCCGATCCCAGCCTACCGGTTCAAGTCTCCCTACTGCGACCACTGCGGTTGGCGGGCGGCTCCGGCAGCGCAAACCCCTCAAAAAGGTGGATCCCTGGGCCAGAAAATCGCAGCTCAGGTAAACGGGATCGGATCCCAAGGTCAACGCTTCAAGGTGCCCCCTCTGCTACAGCCGCTGCTGAACTTCAACTTTTACCTCTATCTGCTCTGGGGGATCAGCCCTCTGTTTCCGCTGGTGGTGGATCGACCCCTGCTGGCCGAATCCAACTATCTGCTCCTAATCCCGCTTTTGGTGAGCTGGGGGCTGCTTTATTTGGCGGTGCGAGATCTGCCGCTGCCGGACAATTTGCGGCTGCCGCGCCTGTTGTTGGATGTATCGTTCATCCTGCTGCCCTTCTTCCAGAAAATTAATGTGTCCAAAGCCCCCAACCGACCCTATTGGAATGCTCTGCTGATTTGGGTGATCGGGATCCTGCTGCTTGCCGCTTTGCGGCTTTGGAGCTTTAGCCTGCTCCTGACGGCGGTGACCTTGCTGTTGACCAGCTTTTGCACGCTGCTGTTCTAACCGAGATCCTTGCAAAGAACCTCAATATTATTTAATATTTAACATTTCATGAGCATTCCTGCTGCCCGTCAACGCTTTGCCCTTGAAATCCAATCGGAGCCCATCGATCTGGGTCGGGCGGCCCTCTGGATTGCCCAAGAAGCCTATCCCGATCTGGAGGTGGAAGAGTATGTGGCCGCTCTGGATGAGATGGCCGCAGAGGTGCAAGAGCGCCTTCCCCCGGAGCGTTATCCCCTGCGGGTCATCAAGATCTTGAATCACTATCTCTTTGAGGATCTGGGCTTTCGTGGCAATCGCGAAGATTATTACGACCCACGCAACAGCTTTTTGAACGAAGTGATCGATCGGCGCACCGGGATCCCGATTACGCTGTCGCTGATCTATCTAGAGCTGGCGCGGCGGATCGATTTTCCCATGGCAGGAGTGGGCATGCCCGGCCACTTTTTAATCCGGCCCCTGTTTGCAGGCGCCGAGATTTTTGTGGATCCTTTTCAGCAGGGGGAGATTTTATTTCCAGAAGATTGTCAAGAGCTTTTGTCGCAAATCTACGGGCCTGGGATCCCTTTCCAAGAACACCACCTACGCCCCACCCCTCCCCGCCTGATCTTGGTACGCTGGCTCAACAACCTCAAGCAAATTTATCTGAGCCGCGCCGAACTGGAACCCGCTTTGGCAGCAGCGGAACGGATCTTGTTGTTGATCCCTGAATCCTTGCCCCACCTAAGGGATCGCGGGCTGTTGTATTATCAGTTGGGCCGTTGGCAGCAAGCCTGCCAGGATCTCAAGCGCTACTTAAAACAGGCGCCTTTCCACCCCGAGATCAATCGCTCTGATGAGCATTTAATCCGGGAAATTGTCGAGAGATTGGAATCTCATCCCGACTCATGCTAGGAGCATGCACAATTGCTCTCAGTTGTGCGTTGTGTAAGTGTGTAAGTTTTGAGCAAGATCTGCCGTCGTTTGCAAGCAAGGCTAGGTTTCTAGCAGGGATCGGAAGCAGCCCTTACCTCTTGGCGCAAAATGGCTTCCACCAGCTTATCCAAAGCCTCTAGATCAGATAGATCATAGTTTTTTTCCCAGAGGATTTGGTTAATGCTGGACTCCTGCTGCAGAGTTAAAACCGAAGATTGTAAAACCTCATCGATGATCTGGCGAATGCTCATCTTAACCTCGCAATCGTGAGAAGAATTGATGGCTTTGGCTCATAAGCCTAGAATGCTGGAAACGCTCTGCGATAGCCATCGTGAGGATCACGTATTTTGACATCAGAATCTGGGGCGACTCATCCAAACCCTTTCGGGGAAATCGCCAATAGTACTTTTACGGACTTGAGCTATGGATGGCGCTGAAGTCTGCGAACTTCTCAGGATCTTCTGAGACAGACCTGCTCCCCATTGAGGGCAGCTTGGGCCTCATCATCTGTTGCGAAGGCGGTGCGAATGATGCGCTCACCGGGATGGCGATCCCCTGCCGAAAGGCCGAGATCCCGCACCACAAATGAGCGCTGGATCCAGCGGTCGAAGCCATCGTAGCGGGGAGAGAAGGCAGTCCGTCCGTGAACGGTGCGGCGATTGTCAATACAGAGCAGATCCCCTGTTTCCAGCTTGATGCCTCGGTAGACAGCGTGGATTCCCTTCCTCAGGGCTTCTAGAGCCAGACTGGCTTCGGGGGTGAGCCCCACCATCAGGTCTTCGTCGTAGTTCCAGAAGGGATCCTCTCGACGGCCATACAGCACCGGCAAAATGGGTCCATTGATCAGGGCTTGCCGGTTGCCGAAGGAGTAGTCGATGCCAGTGCGATACAGGGGTTCAAACAGCAGCTCCCGCTCTCGCTCTCCTAGCAGAGGCAGGACATGACGGATGCTGGCGTAGGTGGTTTCCGCCACACGATCATGGTCGGGGCGCAGGCAAAACAGCAGCAAAAACTCCGGTGAGTGGGGATGAAAAACCGTCTCGCGGTGAAACTGTAGCCGAGTGCGGGATCCCTCGGAAGA
Organism: Synechococcus sp. W60.1; assembly: GCF_047461575.1. NCBI lineage: Bacteria > Bacillati > Cyanobacteriota > Cyanophyceae > Synechococcales > Synechococcaceae > Synechococcus > Synechococcus sp. W60.1. The sequence goes on from NZ_JANSHL010000002.1 coordinate 100,684, forward strand.
TTGCACCTCTTCGCTGTCGGGAGTAGGCACCAAGTTTTGAAACAAATCCCCGTTCTTTTCTTGAATGTAGGAGACCAAATGCCCCAAGCGGCTGCCGATCATCGCCAAGCAGCGTTCGCTGACAAAAGTGGTTTTCTCCTCGGAGCGCTGCGCCAGAGCCGGTGTGCGGGTATGGTCTAGTCCGGGATCCACGGGCAAACCCCGCAGCAGCAGGATCCCTTCCGAATTGGAATACAACTGAAACTCCAGCAAGGCCCGCCGCAGATAACGGGGCAGCTCATCTGCCCGCATCTCGCAGTCCAGGAGAAATTCTTCTGTTTCCCGATAGGGATCGGGCCCAGGTGCCAAAAACAGGTTTATCGTCTTTTCATCAAAGCCCCGACAATCGATCAGCAGGCATCCTTTTGCAAGCTGTGAAGTCTTCATCACGATCCCTCACCACCCACTGCCCTAGTCATAGCAGCCACAGCAACTTTTGAGCAGGGATCCTACACTCAAAACCCAATCTCGGCGAGTGTAGCGCACTACCCTTCGGTGCTAGAACCTCAGTCTGAGGCGGGGCAGAGTTTTGCTTGCTGCATCAGAAGTTAACTGGGGATCCCCATGTCTGGGCAAGATGTCCATTAGGATGAGTTCCAGGGGCTGGCCAGCGCGGGGAACCGGCGTAAAGTGGGCAAAGTGGGATCTGCCGAGCGCTGGGTTATGGGGAAAGCTTCAACAAACTCGCAGGCGAGGTTGCAACACCATGGCACCAACTTGGCAAACCGATGGGCATACTTGGTTCCTTCTGCCCCCTCAACCCCGCGCCGTCGTTCACTTTCTGGGTGGAGCTTTTGTGGGAGCTGCCCCGCAAGTGTTCTACAGCCGCCTGCTGGAAGAACTGGCCCGTATGGGCATGGCCGTTGTTGCCACCCCCTACACCACCGATATCGATCACGCCCAACTGGCGCTCAACGCAGCCCAATCTTTGCACAGAAGCCTGCAAAGCAAGGGTTTGCTGGAGTTGCCCCTGTTTGGTTTGGGTCATAGCCTGGGCTGTAAGTTGCAGATCCTCTCTTGTCTAGCCGTTCCTTCTCTGGGATCCCGTCGGCGAGGCAATATTTTTCTGGCCTACAGCAACGCTGGGTTGGATCGGGCTTTGCCATTGCTGCGGCTGTTGGCCCAAGCTTGGCCTCAACAACAGCTCGCCGATCTGTGGCGGATGTGGATGGGATCCTCCTCGCCACCTGTGAATCTGTGGTTAGAGTTCGAGCCTTCCCCAGCAGAAACCAACCGCTTAATTGAGGAGCAGTATCCGGTTAGAAACAACCTGCTCGTAGAATTTCGACAGGATGATATTGACGACATTCCTCTGCTCTACCAGCAGCTTTGCCGCAAGTATCAAGGCTATACCGAGTGGCAGCATCTCGAGGGGGATCACCTCACTCCACTGGGTTTTAGCTATCCTTTCCAAGTCGGGGAGGAGTTCAGCCCCATCGATGCTTTTGGACAGTTGATCTACCAGAACCTACTGGCCCCCAACCACCAAATGATCCGAAGCATCCGAGCCTGGCTGACAACCCAATTGGCCCATTGACATTCTTCCCACGGCTCAAGTCAACGGATTTTTTCACAGCTTGCAGGATTTCTCCCGCTCACTGTTGGCAAGCGGGCGGCAGGTCTTGCTACTCCATCCTTGCGGATGCAGGAGGATGCCATAACCCCAGATACTTTGGCCTTCCATTTCAAACTAGATTGAAACACTCCCTAAGCGTTCTCCGCTGCCGCCCTACCCCCAGCAAGAGAGGGGAGCTAGATGGAAATGTTTCATTCCGGCTTAAAACGACTAGAAAAGCTGCGTCACAACCTCGCTAGCGGAGCTACTGCATTGGTGTAGCTCAGGTGTAGCTCATGACCGCCCATTTACTGATCAAGCCAGCTCAAATCGGAGAGCAGATCTTGAGAGTAGGAAGAGGGGGACTGCGCTTGCAGATGAAACAACATCTGAAGGGTATCGCTCATCAGAAAGTAACAGGTCAAAACGCCGCCGGCAGCCACAGCCACCAGTGTCCCTGCCAACATGCGCGAGAACTCCTGACTCTGAAAAGCCTGCTCCATCAGGCGCAGTGCCCAGAATCCCAGTAGGACAACAATAGCAAGGATGATCAACATATCGTAATTTATTGTAACAAGTCTGCTGCTCAACGGCCATTGACAGAATTGAATAAGAACATAAGGACTCCCCTTGTCCCTCATGCTCCATGACTCTGAGTCAGTGTACAGAAGGGCTTGGCGTGCCTGGATTTGCAGCCCTTTTCGGTTGCCCTTGCTGCAGGCCATGAGCACAAAAGGGATCCCACCAGCGAAGATTGCAGGTTGGGCCGGCGTTCAAGCGGGCTACAGCCGACGCCCGTTATCGGAAATGCGGGCGGATCAGGAGCTGATGTGGCTGATTCAGGTGGGGCTGTTGCGACGGGAAGTGGATGGGCAGGGGATCACCGACCGGTATCGTCTGGCACCTCTGGGTCGGCAGTTGCTGCAAGATCTGGAGAGGGATGAAGCTTTTGCCGGGATCTCGGCAAGCTGGGCAGACCGCCTGCGCAATAGGCTGACCCGCTGGCGGCTGCTCCCCTGAGGATCCCCTACACTGGATCCAACTTTCAACGCCGCTCTCGAGGGGGGATATGGTACGGCCAAGGTTGATGCGTGTGCCCGGATCCCTGGCACTCCAACGTCCACTCCAAACCTCTTTGCAGCGGCGCAGCCAAGCAATTAACCGGCGCAGCAAGTCTATCTACCGCAAAACCCGCTCCCTCTACCGACGCAACTTGCCCCTTTATCTGCGCAATTTGCTGTTGCAATACCGCACCAGCCTTATCTACAACCTCAAAGCCAGGCCCATATGCAGAACTCGTCGAGGATAGCAAGCCCCCCTCTGGATCCCAGCACAACAGTCTTCACCCCGTCGGAGTTGGTGATGGAGATTGTCCACCCCCAAGCCTGTGTAACCCCGTAGGAGGGGTACTTCTTGCAGGAGACTATTGGATTGTGAAGCGGCCAACTCCCACCTTCTCGCCGTTGACATGAATCTCGACGCGGTAGCGGCCGGTGTAGGGCTGGCTGAAGCTCAAATAGCCTTGCACCGTGTCGCCGGGATCCCAGGGAACATCTAGCCTGCGGATCAGTTGCTCGCCCCCAGCTTCTCCGCCCTCGTAGTACCAGAGCATCTCCACCTTGGCGTTGGCAGGAAGGTTGCCCACCGGCAAGATGGCCCAGATCAAGGTGTCAGTGGTCTTGAACTCGGTTGTGGCCTCGCCAGGGCTGCCGTCCCCCCGACCTCGGTACAGGCCGATTGTCCTTAGCCCCGCCTCTTTGGGGGTTCCTTGGCTGTAGGCACGGGCATCCGCCTGCGCTTCCTGACCTAGGCGATCCAGCTCGGCCAGCAAATCTTCCTGCTGCTTCAGGGCATCGGTTGCTTCCTGCAGCCACCGGGCGATCTGCCGCTCTGCGGTTGGGGCTTCCGAAACCGGGGAAGAAGGCTGTGCAATCGCCCCGCTGAGGTTGCGAATGGGAAAACCCTGAGCTGTCCCCACCTCGCTGCCCAGTAAGTTCAGCCAGCGGCTTCGCACTTCGGACGTCATCTCTGGCTTTGCGGCATAGGCAATGCGCACACTGCCGCTTGGGCCTCGGGTGATCCGGCCAATCTCATGTTCCTCAACTCCACTCACCGTTCCACGACAGCCAGCACTGCGAAACTCGTAGAGCACATCTTCTTCGCTCTCCCGATGGAACTCCCAAGTCGTTTGGGGACAGTTGGCCAGGAGGTTGTCCCGCATGTGGTTGGCGAGAAAGCGCGGCGATCCCTCGACATGAACGTCCATGACGGAGAGCATCTCTCTCCAAGAGGCCAAGCTCTCTCCGGGCCGTGTGAGAAGGGTTAGAGTAACCCCTTCTAGGACTTGATGATCGGCGAAAACCCACTCCCCTGGATCCCCCTCGATGACGACGTTTCCCGAGGGGCTGATGAAAGCGGATGCAAACAGCAGGCTGGCAAAAAGATTCAACACAATGCCCTTCCTTATCCTGGGATTTGTACTTGAAAATGAGATAGGACGACTTTCAAGCCGCTCACTGGGCAAGCAAAGAAGGGCTGGACAAAGAGGCTAGAGTCTTCGTCGTTGCCGTTTACAAGGCTCACCTCAGGAAAATCTCGATAGATCCCTACAGCTTGATTTTGCTGACCTTACCAAAACGTCAATTGACCCCCCCAAAACATTGACCAGCCTAGCACAATTGAGCTCAATTCTGAACCCCACTTTGCAGAAATGCCGTGTTTTTCTGATGAGTATATCCATTTACATTGAACAGATATCAGCCTGTTCGTTCAGAAACCTCATGGCAATTGAAAGCTGGTTACTGTAGTAAGTCACTGCGGCCAACTGAAGAGGAGATCTTTCCGGTAATTAGCCAGTTATCCCCCAAGGTCTCCAGCCGCGGCTCCACCAGTTGCCAGCTTTGGTTGATATCAGGGATCCCCTCCCCTGCTACCGGGGTTGGCGCAGCGGCTCCGCCTAGGATCTTGGGAGCGATGAAGGCAGCTACTTTCTGGATCGCCCCATCTTTGAGGGCTGCCCAGGCCAGCGTGCCCCCGCATTCCCAGAGGGCACTCAGACACCCCCGCTGAAAGAGCACCTGTGCCGCCCGCGAGGGGGTTACTTGGGGCAGATGCAGCAGCTCCACCCCCTGCTTGGCCAGGGATCCCCAGAGGGGATGGATCTTTGGGGCTTCCGTGATCACCAATGTCGGCGCTTCTTCCACCTGCCACAGATGGGCAGAAGGGGGCAGGTTCAGAGAACGGCTGAGAACAACCCGCAACGGCTGGGATCCCTGCAACTCCGCCAGGCGACAGGTGAGGCGCGGGTTATCCTGCCAAACGGTTCGGGATCCAACGATGACGGCATCATGCCAGGCCCGCTGTTGGTGTACCCACTGCCGCGCCGGAGAGTTGCTGATCCAGCGGCTGTGGCCGGTGGCGGCGGCGCTCTTGCCATCCAGGGTCATGGCGTATTTCAGCAGGCCGAAACACTGTTGCCGCACAATGGCGAAGGCAAACCCCTCGTTCAGCTCCTGGCACTCCCGCTCCAGCACTCCCACCGTCACGTCGATCCCTGCCTCCTGCAGGCGGCGGATCCCTTTGCCAGCCACCAAGGGATTGGGATCCTGCATCCCCACCACCACCCGCCGGATCCCGGCAGCTAGGATGGCCTCGGTACAGGGAGGGGTACGGCCATAGTGGTTGCAGGGCTCCAGGTTGACGTAGAGCGTTGCCCCTCTGGCCAGGGATCCCGCCTGTTGCAGAGCCAACACCTCGGCATGAGGCTGCCCTGCCCCCGGATGAATGCCTTCTCCCACCACCCGATCCTCCTGCACGATCACGCAGCCCACCCGTGGATTGGGAGAGGGACGCTGAGGTGTGGAACGGGCCAGGGATAGACACCGTTCCATCCACTGCTGATCCGAAATCATAAAATGGGCATCCGCTCCAGAGCGGCTCAAGCCGGTGACAAGGCTGCCAACTTGCGGTTGAAAGCTGCAATTGCCTTGGATTCTAGCTCTGCCACCTGCAATGCGTAGTCGCGGGCGCGGGCCTTTTGTTCGTTGCTGACAATCTCTCCCGAACGCAGGCGATCCAACAAATCGAAGGGATCCAACACCTCATCCATCGGGAAGCGGCCCAGATGAATCATGATCGGCAGGCATATTCTTCGCCAAGAATCAGAGCGGAAGTGAGCGTGGGTGATTCCCTCTCTCCCAGCTTGAGGGTGGGACGAGCCTTGCGGCCAACCACCACCTGGCGATGGGTCTCGATCACTGCTCTGGCCCGATCCAGATCTTGATTTTTCCAATCCACAGCCAGCCTGAGGCGGTGGGCGATGAAATCCGCAGTGGCGATGTAGAGGAGAGAGGGATCGATGAAAGCATAAGCCCGCGTCTGGGCAGTTGACACCACCGTTGCACAAAACGCCGGGAAGGTGATCCCCGCCTCCACCACCGTGGTCACCCCTGAGCGGATCCCCGCCTCATCCGCAGGCAAACAAAAATCCCCCACCGACGTGAAAACCCAGTTGCCCGATTTTGTCCAATCCCTGGTCGGGATCCAGCAGATGTGCGTTGATAAACAGGGTGGCAGCCACCAGAACTCCTGTCAACAAGGCGTTAGACCGGTATTGCGGCAAGGTAAAACACTTTTTTCTTGCAATTTGTAGGCTCAACTACAAAATCCGACGCGGAGAAGACCGCAATCTGAGCGTGATACCTGCTACATCTGCCGTTTCGACAAACAGGCTCTAATATTGGGATGGTTATTCTAGGAGCTGCCTTCATGACCTCTTCCCCCCACCTGACCGCTGCAGAGGGGGCAGCGGGTTCTGCCAACGGGCTGAAGGAGGCATCCCTGTTTGGGGAACGGGATCCCTTGGCCCATTCCCTTCAAGTCAACGAAGCCTTCAACCGCAGGAACAACCTGTTGAACCGTCGCCTGCAATTGGTGGAAGAACTCTGGGAATCGGTGATCCTGCAGGAGTGCGGTCAGTCTCTGGTGGATCTGTTGCAGCGACTGCGTTCCATGTGTTCCCCAGAAGGACAAGCCCTGGAGTACCCGATCCCAGAGGTACTACAAATTATCGAGTACCTCAGCCTCGACGCCACCATCCAAACGGCACGGGCCTTTGCCCTCTTCTTCCAGTTGATCAACATTGTTGAACAGCACTACGAACGGGCAGAAGACTCCGACATGCGCATGGTGGATAGCCAACAACGTACCGTGCGAGAAAACGAAAAATTTGAACGCCTGTTCCCTTACCTGCGGGCCCAAGGGGTGCCGCCGGGCCTACTGCGCAGATTGCTGGAGCAGTTGCACATTCGCATGGTCTTTACCGCCCACCCCACCGAGATCGTCCGCCACACCATCCGCGAGAAGCAACGAGCTTTCTCTCGCCTGCTCGGCCAACTGGATTGGGCAGAACAAACCCAGCCTTTGCAGGCCCAGATGATAAAAGAACAGATGGCGGAAGAAGTTTTGCTTTGGTGGCGCACCGACGAGTTGCATCAGTCCAAGCCGACTGTTTTGAACGAAGTCGATTACACTTTGCACTATTTTGAAGAGGTGTTGTTTCAGGCCATCCCCCTGCTGCACGAGTACCTCAGCCGCAGCCTGAAAAAAGCTTTTCCCAGCGTCGAGCCACCGCCGGCAGGATTTTGCAACTTCGGCTCGTGGGTAGGCGGGGATCGGGATGGCAACCCTTCCGTCACCGCCGATGTTACCTGGCAAACGGCTCGCTATCAGCGCAACCTCATCCTGGGCAAGTACATCGAATCGGTGAAGGCTCTCACCAAAACCCTGAGCATTTCCCTGCACTGGGGGGATGTGGACAGCCAACTGCTGGATGCCCTTGAGCAGGATCACCGCCTCATGCCTGAGGTTTACGAATCGTTTTCGCTGCAATACCGCCAAGAGCCCTACCGCCTCAAGCTCAGCTACATTCAGCGGCGGCTGGAGTTAACGCGGGAGCGCAATCGCAACTTGGCCGACTCCGCTTGTTTGCCCACCCCTCCCCCCGTGGACAACGCCTATGCCAACGCAGAAGAATTTCTGGCCGACTTGCAGCTTATCCAGAAAAGCTTGAAAAACAGCGGCCTTTCCTGCCGTCAGTTGGATCATCTCATTCAACAGGTACAGGTGTTTGGCTTTCACCTGGCCCATCTGGATATCCGCCAAGACAGCAGCTACCACGAAGCCGCTCTCACGGAGATTTTCGAGTACCTGCGCATTTTGCCGCGCCCCTACAGCGAGATGACGGAAGAGGAAAAAACCGCCTTTCTCCTGCAGGAGCTGCAAACCCGTCGGCCTCTGATACCTTTGGAGATTGCCTTTTCCGATAAGACAGCAGAGCTGATCGCCACCTTTCGCACCCTGCGCCGCATGCAGCAGGAATTCGGCTTGGCCATTTGCCAAACCTATGTGATCAGCATGAGCCGCCAGTTGAGCGACCTGTTGGAGGTGCTGCTGATGGCCAAGGAGGTGGGGCTCTACGATCCCATTAGCGGTCGCGGATCCCTGGCGGTGGTGCCGCTGTTTGAGACCGTCGAAGACCTGAAGCGGGCCCCGGAAGTTTTGCGGCAGTTGCTGGAGATCCCTTTCTATCGCCAGTACTTGGCTCAGCAGGGGAATCTACAGGAGGTGATGCTGGGCTACTCCGATAGCAACAAAGATTCCGGCTTTTTGAGCAGCAACTGGGAGATTTACAAGGCTCAACAACGCCTGCAGACGGTGGCCGAATCCTACGGGGTGAAGCTGCAGATCTTCCATGGCCGGGGCGGTTCGGTGGGCCGTGGAGGGGGCCCGGCTTACGAGGCCATCTTGGCTCAGCCAGGGCGCAGTGTGGGGGGCCGCATCAAAATTACCGAACAGGGAGAGGTGTTGGCCTCCAAGTATTCCCTCCAGGATCTGGCCATTTTTAACCTGGAAACCGTCACCAGCGCCGTGATCCAGGCCAGCCTACTGCGCACCTACCCCAACGATCTGCACGAGTGGTCGCGCCTGATGGAATCCTTGGCGGAGCGCTCCCGGCAGGTGTACCGTAACCTGGTCTACGAGCAGGAGGGCTTTGTGGAGTTTTTCCACGAGGTCACCCCCATTGAAGAGATCAGCCAACTGCAGATCAGCTCCCGTCCCGCCCGCCGCAGCGGTAGCCAAAAAGACATCGGATCCCTGCGGGCCATTCCCTGGGTATTCAGTTGGACGCAAAGCCGCTTTCTCTTGCCGGCCTGGTATGGGGTTGGCACCGCCCTACAAGAATACGTGGCCAGGGGCGAGCACAACCTCAACCACCTGCAGCACCTCTATCGCGAATGGCCTTTCTTCCGCATGGTGATCTCCAAAGTGGAGATGACCTTGGCCAAGGTGGATTTGCAAATAGCGCGTCACTACGTGCGGGAGATGAGCTCTCCAGAGCGTCTAGAGCGGGCGATGGAGCTGTTTGAGTGTATTGCCCAAGAAATGCACCGTACTCGCACAATAGTGTTGCAGATTACGGGTCACAGGGAACTGTTGGAGAACGACCCTTATTTGAAGCGCTCGGTGCAGTTGCGCAACCGCTCTATTGTGCCCTTGGGCTTTATTCAAGTCTCTCTCCTCAAGCGCCTGCGGGAGCGTCAGGGATCCCGCACCGGACGAACACGCTACGACCGAGCTGAACTTCTGCGTGGAGCTTTACTTACCATTAACGGCATTGCCGCCGGGATGCGCAACACGGGCTGAGGGATCCGACTAATTGACCCTGGCGCTGCTTCTATCAAGTTCAGATCGGCATTGAGAGCCTATCAGAACAGATCGTCATCATACTCTTCTGGCTCCACCTCTACTGGCTCTACTTCGACAACGCGGCGGGAAGGACGGCGAGGGGGTTCATCTGCGTAGCTTTCCCCTTGGTCTTGGGGCAACCGTGGGGGACGGCGACGAGTAGCTGTACCTGTGCTGCGCTCTTCCTGCACATCCACATCCTCTGGATACTCTTCGGTGGCAGGACGACGGGGGCGGCGGGCCTCTGGCGGCGGTGCTGGTTCATCGTAGTCCGTATCCTGACGCGAGCGGACCCCTGGCTCCTCGTAATACTCATCCCCTTCGGGTCGGCGGCGGGGACGCACACGGGTATCGCTGGTCAGTTGGGGCCGCGGGCGACGGCTCGGCTCTGCGCTGCCTTCTGGAATGGAGCGGGTGGAGGAGGTGTCGCGAATACGGGATCCCTCGGCTCGAGTGGAAACCGTGCGTCCTTGGGCATAGCCATCCGGGGGATAGGTGCGGCTGAAGCCTTGCCGCCGAACGGTCGGACGAGCCCCGCCCACCTGCCGTGCTTTTTCGCTTAAGAGAATCCGCAAACGGAAGGTTTCGATGGCAAACCAGCCGGCCATCACCGCCAACAACACCTGCGCAAAGAACAGCAACGGGATGAGCCGCTGACCTTCCAAGAGCAAACAGACGGAATAGATCAGGCCCATCGTGGCAAAAATCACGTCGTACTCAGCGGAGGCCTCGCGCTTGATGAACCGAACCGCGAAGATGGCTCCACTGGCAATCGCCACCAGCGCTGCCATCAAAAAGTAGGGGCTTTGGGTGAGAAACATGCCAGGGATCCCTAAACGATGAAGACGGGAGAGCGTTGAGCCTTATCCATTCCACAGCCGATCCTAGCATTGATCCTCCTGGTGGCACGGACAACAAAACCCAGGTTTGGGTGTAGGGACGGGATCCCTCTTCAATAAAAGGGATCGGTGCTAAAATCGGCAGCATCTTCCTGCATGTTCCATGCTGTATCTGGCACGGGTACACAAAAAAAGTCTCTTCGGCCAGGGGGAGCTGCAGCTCTTGGCCCGGCAGGCCGAGGACGGGGTTTGGATGCCGCTGCGCAAGCCAGAAGGGGTCACCTGCAAAGAGGTTGGCCCTTACAACATTGGGGTGTTGCTGCTGGTTGAGCTTTCGGAAGAGCGGCAGGTACGGCGGGTGGAAGAGGCAGCCATGAAGCTGGTGGAGATGTTGCACAACCTATCCCGAACCCACAGTCTGGTGGATCTGTCGGAGATTGAAAGCTGGCGGCAATCCTTGACTCGGCAAAGCCAAGAGCTGAGCCGTCGCGAAGCAGAGGTGGCCGCTCGCCAAGAGCAACTGCAACAGTGGGAAAACCGTCTGCGAGAAAAGCTGTCTCCTTGAGCTCTCAGATCTACTCTTATCTTAAGTAGAGTCATTTTAAGCTAATTGAGAAGCCCCCCAAGTGCTCTGTGCCGCTGCCATCACCCCATCTCCCAAAAAGAAAGGGGAGCTGGATGGAAATGTTTCATACCTGTTTAATAATGACTGTAAGTCCAAGTAAGTCTATGAGTGAATCTGGATGTTCTGCGCCTTCCCAAATCAGTAGTGATACGACCCGGATCAACTTGAGTTAAGCCATTCTTTTCCCCCAGAATAAGCGGGGCAAATCCGGGATCCATCATGCCCCATGTTGCCCATGGCAACAGACTGTCCCACCTCCAGTGTAGAAATCCCCCGACTTTAGTCGGTGAGAGTGTCAACCCTGTGCTGGTGCTGTATGGATCGATCAAACAGTGCTGAGATCTGGCCTTAACTCGCGGGCACCTCGCAGATAAACATGCTGCATGTCCGCTTGAGCAAGTGGAGTATTCAACTGGATCAAAACCCGAATGCAACGGGGTAAGTCGCCGCTCACCTCCATCTGTTGCACATCCAACAGAGGCACCGACTCCCAACCGGGGCGACGACGAGCAAACTGGGCGGGAAAAGCTGCATTTAAATCAGGGGTAACGGAAAAAATAACGCTGACTAGTTCAGCCGGATCGAGGGCGTTGCGGTGCTCTAGCGTATCCAGCAGCTCAGCCACCGCCGCGCCAATGGCCTCGGCACTGTTTGTAGGTACGGTGATGGCTCCCCGAATTGCTCTGACTCGCCACCCCAATGGCCACACCCTCGCGCGCTTGAGCTCGCCTTGCTTCCAGAAAATTATACAGACTCATCCCTGTTGGGATCCCATCCCTCTGGAGGAAACCGGCTCCTGTCACCTATCTGGGTTGCAGGAGCTTTTCCAGGATCTGCTCGTGGCTGAGGCCGGAGTCCACCCAGGCTTCTCCTTCTTTGAGGCGGGCGGCAGCGGTCACGACAAACAAATTGCTCTCTGCTCCCAAAGCCTCGCTGGCAGTTTGCACGCAGAGCAAATCCTGGCCGGTTAGCTGGCTAAACCAGGTGGCCAACAGCCCTGCCTCCAGAAAGCCCATCGGCCGCTTGAAATGGGGAGGGGTGACAGCAGCGAAGGGGGAATTGCGAATCGACACCACCAGCACTCCTTGATCTTTGTAAGTCCAGTCGATCTCGATCAATCCCCAGCCATGAGTTTTCCAAGCTTGTCTCAGACTTTGCAGGAAAAGGCCCATCTCTAGCTCGGCCAAAGGCTTCTGGTAGTAGTCGGAGAGTTCTTGGGCAAAACGGCGGAAAAACTCCTTGCCCCACATCCGACCACAGTTGCGCAATACCAAACGAGCAGCCTGGCCAGTCTCGTATTCCAGGCCCGTGTAGATGCCCCGCAGCAATGCCTCTGGAAGGGCCAAGAGACGTTCACCGTGGCGACTTTCCAGTAAGCCCGATTCCAAATCGCTTCGCAGATAAGCGCTGGGTGTGTAGTAGTTGGCCAAAACGGGCGTGTAGGGATCAAAGGTGACTGAGCCATTGGAGATAGAGCTAGTGCCGGTCATAAGGGATCCCCTGGTTATCCAATCCAAGTCGTTATTGAGCTTTAAGCATCCAAATAGGAGCAGGGTGCAGTTGACAGTTCGTTGGTTGTTGAGCTGGGAGAACGGTTGTTTACGCTCCAAATCTTATGGCGATCCCTCCAGCAATTGAATACCCCTTGGGCAGATTTACTACAACGCTAACATTAACTCCAACGACACTGAAGTCTCCGGCTAGTTGAGATAGAGCGCTCTAGCACCGAAAAATGCAAAAAGCAAAAAAGTATCTAGCTCTAAAACAGCAAGGCCACCTGTACCTGGGTGATCAAAGGGCGGATAAACTCCAACTCTCCAGGAGCCAAATGGTCTCTCAGCTCTTGCTGGAAAATCCGATAGGCAACCTCATAAACCCTCTGCAGCCCGTACAGGCGCACCTCTTCCTCCATCCACTCGAGCAGCCGCTCTTTCAGGAGGTTTTCGTCCTGCAGCAGCATGGCCATAGCGCTGTGACGCAGCAACAACAACAGGTGCCGCCGACACAGATCCAACACTTGGGGGGAAAGGTCGGGCATCTCTTTTTGCAGGGCATTCAGGGTTTGGCTCACCACCTGGCTCTCCCGTTCCCGCAAAACTCGGTACACATGTTGTCGTTTTGGCCAGCCGAGAACATAGGCCTTCAGATGCTCCAGCTCCTCTGGCTTGAGGTAGCGGGCTTCCGACTCGATCAGCATCTGCTCCAAGGGGCTTACCATCTCGCTTCTTCCGGATGTCAGTGGGTGCTAGGAGACTCAAAACAAGCTGAACAGATCTGCCAAGGTGATCTGTTCTTCTGCCGGCTCGGGTTCTGGTGCTGCCGACAGGGATCCCAGAGAATGCGTAGCCAAACTCAGGGGATCCCCCGCCCAGGGGATGGAACCAAAATGCTCCCGCACTTGCAGAAAAGGCATCGGCAGAGAGCGCATCTGTAGGGGGCGGTTATCCCAATTTAGACGGGCAAAAAAGCTCTGCACCGAATCCTCTAAAGTAATCTTCCAGGTCATGCCTTGGCTACTCCCTGGCCTGAACGCAATTTTTGGGCAATTTCGCTGGCACTGGCCCCTTCGTTTAGCCAGAAGGCAGCCGCATCAATGCGATCTTTGCTGCCTAGCAAAAACTTGCAGTAGCTTTCCCCCATAGAATAGCACTGGATCTCGATGCAGTTGAGCTGCCGTTCCACCATGGTGCTAAAAAAGCCGGCAAATAATCCGGCGTAAAGATGACAGACAGGTTTGCCCACATCCCCCAGGGTGCGGGCCACGGCGGAGTCAAAGAGGTTGATGAAAATAAACCCTTGCCGCCGACTCTCGGTCTCCACCTCCCAGCGCCCCCATCCTTGGGAGGTCAGAGGCCACCACCAGGTTTCCAAGAGAAACATGAGATTACTCTGCTTGGGGTGGCGCCGATATTCCTCCTCAAACCAGCGGGAAAAATGGACAGCATCGTTGCGTCCCCACTCTTGACCGATGGTGTACATCAGAGAAGCTGAGGCATCTCCCACTTCTTCTTCCAGGCCCTGCTGCAAGCCCAGAATAAAGTCTTCGCTCACCAAGACATTGCGGGCACCCGTCCAGTCCACAAGGGATCCCTGGGAGAGATTAAAGCGGAAAAAGTCTTCGCGGCTGTAGTGATTGTGCCGTTGGGCGGCGGGCTGAAGCGGTATCTCAATGGGGGAGGTCGTCATGGTTGGGTGAGGAGAGAGCACGTTTTTTAACACTCCTTATCATACCCTTCTTAACTGGCATGTTTACCTAGAGACCTAGAGACGACCACCCTCAAAGCGAGGCAGAAAAGTCTTGAGTTGTTATAAAGAAAAGAGTTGTAAAGATTTGTTCAAGAATGGGGAAGAAGAGCCGTAGAGGGATCTGGAGCACTACTGAGATCGGGGCCTGACCTTGACAAAAGCAATGGCAGACCGCCACAGCAGCGACTCCCGCCCCTCGGCATCGGCTAAACAGAGGCAATCGGGATCCTGCCAGCGCAACTGGCCGACGAAGACATCTCCGGTATTGAGTTTGACCTCGAGGGTTTCCCGATCCTTGATGACCTTCTGCAGGCGACGCACGCTCGGGATCCCGGTGTTGAAATCGGTCACGACAGCCCTATCAGCCAGCGAGAAACGGTATGTCAGCAAGCCCACTGCCCCCAGTATAGGGGATCCCTGCCGCTTCCCACTGCCCCTCCACCACACTTCCACAACTTGGGCTCAAAACTCGCCCTCATCTTTGCCCATTTTTTCTGCTGGCGAGTACTATGTAGGGGGGATGGCGCTTAGAAAAGCGGTAAACCTTTCGAGTTCGCCGTCTTTTTTAAGCGAATCTACGGGTGTTCTCCCCGAAAAAAGCCAGCACAATAGGGCTAGGGTGATAGAGGGTGCGGCTGTCGCCCTAGGGAAGGTGAATCCTCAGCTGGGATCCCTTCTACATGCCATTTTGCCGCCGAGTTGTCTGTCCTTTTCAACCCTCATCAGTATCAGCAGTATCAGTGCAGGAGAGATCGTTATGGCAGTTGAGAAAGTGAACTCCTCGTCCAGCTTGGCCGAAGTGATCGATCGCATCTTGGACAAAGGTATCGTTGTCGATGCCTGGGTGCGGGTTTCTTTGGTTGGGATCGAGCTGTTGGCCATTGAAGCCCGCGTCGTTGTGGCTTCTGTGGAAACCTACCTGAAGTACGCTGAGGCTGTGGGTCTGACGGCTACTGCTGCTGCTCCTGCCGTCTAAATCTGCCTAACCAAAATCACTCAACCAAGGAAAGTGCCCACAACCCTCTCGCCTTGAGCATCGCAATGGTTGGATGAGTTATGCTCTCTGGGCGGAGGCGTAGGAAGCTAGCCGTCGGAAAGCGAGGCAGGGATCCACCGCCGGTCTCTGCCTTGCTCTCATGGGTTTCGTTCAGGGATCGAGTCTTGCAGACGTGTTGGGCTGCAGACTGGCATGATAGCTGGATATCGAGTTTGAAGGGGCAGAGAAGCTGTATCCACCCAAGCATTGAACACGACGTAAGGGATTGAACACCATGAGTTTGCAGGAACAATGGGCCATAGCTCGCAGCCAGCGGGTGGCTCAGAATCGAAGTTTGTTAAGCCGATCCCGGCAGCAGCGCCTAGAGCAGCACCAAGCCCTGATGGTTGAGCTGGGGCAGCGCCGCCAGCAACGACAAGAAGCAATACGGCACCAGACGGAGCAAACCCGCAGCCAATTGCAGAAACTGAGGCAGGAGCGGGCTGTGAGGCGATCCCTGGACGAATGCTCCCGTTCGGAAGCGGCGGCTCAGCGGGCCAAGTCGGTGGCAGAGAGTCTGGCTCGCCTGGAGCAGGAACGAGCTGCTCAATTGGAAGTCAGCCGGCAGCAATTGCAGGCTTTCCGGGCTAACTTGACTGCGGCTGTGGAGCATTTGCTGAGCACCTATACGCAGGCTCGGCAGGCGATGGCCGGCGAAACTCAGCAAGCGCGGCAGTCTTTTTGCGCCGATTTGCGGCAGTGGGTGCAGGCTCTCCGGCAAATGGCTCGACAGGAGCTGGCTCAGATGGCTCAGGAACAGCAAGCCCAGGCCCAGGCCCTGCGGGGATCCCTGGCCACTTTCCGGGCGGAGTTGCATAAGCAGGTGTGGGGCAATGGGATCCCTGTCCTCGCCCCAGAACCTGAGGTCTCCATTTCCGGTGAAGGTTCTGGCAGTTCCGTTGAGATTGCCGGTGAGGCGCCAATATCTGCCTCTGACTCAACGCCCATAGCCGAAGACCAAGCTCCGGTGGAGCCGCCTGCTCCCGTCTCTGTTCCCCAGCCCCAGCCCTCGGAGGGTTTAATAACGCCTGAACCCCCTGAAGTTCCGCCTAGGGCTGAGGAACAAGCGGATCCCATCCTCGCTTACGTCAACAACTATGTGAGTGCCCTACAAGCACAGGATCCCAACCTGACCCTGCTGCAGGTAATTGGGGATCGGGAACGGGTGCGGGATTTGTTGGCCCGCGGCGCGGTGGATCTGGGGTTGGATCCCTCGGAAATCTTGGCTACGCTGCGGCGCATGGTGTCGGGGACGGTCGCAGTTTAGTTGTGCCGAGCGCAGGAAGAACATCCGGGCTATAGTCAAGGCAAAGGAGTCTAGGGCAGCAAAGAGGTTGAGTATCTCCATGGCCACGGTTCTGCAGGCGCGTCCCCGCCAGTTCGTGAACACCCCCTACATTGAGCGGATTACCCGCCGCGCTTTGCGCTATTTGCAATCGGGCTTTGCGGTGCATTTGCGGGGGCCTTCGGGTACGGGCAAAACCACTTTGGCGATGCATCTGGCCAGCCTGCTGGGCCGCCCCATCATGCTGATCTATGGGGATGACCGCTTCGATTCTTCCGACCTCATTGGGGGGCGCACCGGTTTTACCCATCGGCGGGTGGTGGACAACTTCATTCACTCGGTGGTGAAGACGGAGGAGGATGTGCAGCAGCGCTGGGTGGATGCCCGCCTCACCTTGGCTTGCCGAGAGGGGTTTACCCTCATCTACGACGAGTTCAATCGCTCCCGCCCTGAGGCCAACAATGCTCTCCTGAGTGCCTTGGAGGAGAGGCTGCTGGTGTTGCCGCCGGACAGCAACCGCTCGGAATATCTGCGGGTGCATCCCCAGTTCCGGGCCATTTTTACCTCTAACCCGGAGGAATATACCGGGGTTCACAGGGCCCAAGATGCGCTGCTGGATCGGATGATCACCATCGATATGGGGGAGCCGGACATCGAGACCGAAAAGGAGATTCTCACCTCGCGAATAGGCTTATCCGGCCCCGACGCCCTCAAGATCGTCCACATTGTGCGGGCTTTTCGCCGCAAGTTGGATCTGACGCGCCACCCCAGCCTGCGCAGTTGTTTGATGATCGGGCGCATTGTCAAGGAACATGAGCTGGCAGTTAGCAAAGAGAATGCCGATTTTCGCGCTTTGTGTGCGGATGTGCTGTTGCCCCGGGCTGGCAAGCGCTATGAAGAGGGATCCCAGCTGCTGAATTATCTGCTAGACCAACTGCCTGGCTGAGTCTTTTGCCTGTTGGTACACTTTGGAGGTCGATTAACCCTGTGCCGATTAGCTCTCAACCCTTGACCACGGCTACTCACGGCTCCTCGCTGGCCGATGTGCTGGAGCGGGTGCTGGACAAGGGCATTGTGATCGCCGGAGACATCACCGTTTCGGTGGGCAATGTGGAGTTGCTGAATGTGCGCATTCGCCTGCTGATTTCTTCGGTGGATAAGGCCAAGGAGATCGGCATCAATTGGTGGGAGTCGGATCCTTACCTCAACAGCCAGGCGCGGGAGCTGCTGGAAGCCAACCGACAGCTCATGCAGCGCGTTGCCGAATTGGAAAGACAGCTTGCCCAAGCTCTGCCCCAGGGGGGAAAGGGAACGGACCCATAGGCTGCCCCCCGCCATTGTGACCTGGATTGACGGGCTAGACTGGCTGCTGTGGTGGTTTGACGGGGTGATGGGGCATGGCTTTGGAGCTGGCGTTTGACCGGAAGGGTTGGCAGCGGCTAGGGACGCTGGGCTGGGCTGTGGGTGTGGTGCTGGCCCTTGGGATCCCGGCTTGGGGTCAGAATCCCCGTGCCATCAGCATCAGCGCCGATGTGCAGGAGGCCAACGCCAACACAGGGGTTTTTACGGCCATTGGCAATGTCACCCTCAGTTTTCCTGCCGAGCGGCTTACGGCCCGCGCCCAAAGAGCTGTGTATTACAGCCAGGAGCAACGCATTGAGCTGGAGGGCCAGGTCATCATCAACCAAGGGGAGAATCAGTTGCAAGCGGAGAAAGTCATTTACCACATCGACAAGGGCACCATCCAGGCAGTGCCATCGGCAGGGCGGCAAGTGGAGTCCATCTACGTTTTGCCGGAGCCCAGCTCAAGTCCTTAGCTGATCCCCACACTTTTTTCCAGCAGCACGGACTCAGCCAACACGACTATACCGTGATTTCGTCACCGATCATCCCAGCCTGCAGGGTTTCCCTCACCCCCAACCCCTCTCTCAAAAGGAGAGGGGAGCCAGGGACAGACATAACAAATCGTTTCATTGCTGTTTGAAATGACTACATTTGAAATGACTACACATGGGGCAGCGCTGGAAACGAGCTCGGGGAATGTCGGCTTAGATCTGTTTAGGATGTAGTAATTCATTTAGGATGTAGTAGTTCGGGCGGCAGACTTTTTCCCTGACTCTGAATCAAAGGATGGCTGATGGATGTTCGGGATCCGAGTTCCTCACCCCTGGCAACGAGAGGCACAGGTCACTCCAGAAGAGATGTTTTTCAGCCGGCGGCAATTTCTAGCGCAACTGGGATCCGTTGGGGTGGGAGCCAGTTTTTCTATTTTTGGGTTTGGCAGCAGGGGAGCTGCTCCCTCGGTAGAACGAGAGCTGAGGGGGATCCCACTCAACCCCCACTTTTCGGATGTGGGCAGGCCCGTCACCGAGGAGATTGTAGCTGCCCGTTACAACAACTTTTACGAGTTTGGCTCCGGAAAGCGCGTCTGGCGGGCTGCACAGGCTTTGCCCACGGATCCCTGGACTGTCGAGATTACCGGACTGGTGCGGCATCCTCAGCGGTTGGGCCTGGAAGATCTGTTTAACTTCCCCCTCGAAGAGCGCATCTATCGCTTTCGCTGTGTGGAAGCCTGGGCGATGGTGGTGCCGTGGTTGGGCTTTCCGATGCGGCTGCTGCTGGAACGGGTGGATCCCTTGCCGACGGCTCGATTTGTCCGCTTCACTTCCTTTTACGATCCGGAAATTATGCCTGGCCCAATCTGGCCCCCCAACTTGCCTTGGCCCTACACGGAAGGGTTGCGGATCGAGGAAATGGCCAACGAGTTGGCCTTTTTTGCCCTCGGCGTTTATGGCAAGCCGTTGCCCAAACAGCACGGAGCGCCAATTCGCATGGTAGTTCCCTGGAAGTATGGCTTTAAGGGGGGAAAATCCATCGTCAAAATCGAGCTTTTGGATCATCAACCCTCTACGTTTTGGAATACCCTCGCCCCTGAGGAGTATGGATTTGAGGCCAATGTGGATCCTAGGGTGCCCCACCCCCGCTGGTCACAGGAGCAGGAAGTCTTGATCGGTTTCGGATCCCGTTCCCAGTGGCAAATCGTTCCCACCTTGCCCTACAACGGGTACGGAGAGTATGTTGCCCACTTATATGGCTGAACTTATATGCCTGAAGACGCCCACGAAAGGATTCGAACCTCCGACACCTGGGACCGGAACCCAGTGCTCTAGTCCACTGAGCTACGTGGGCAATGCAACTGCATTAACCATCATATCTGCTGATCTTCAGCTCTGCCAAGGGGGCAAAGCTGCGGCGGTGCTGCGGGGTGGGCCCCAAGTTCTGCAACGCCAGTCGGTGCTCCCGCGTGCCATAGCCAGCGTTGGTGCGCCAGCCGTAGCCGGGGTACTGCCGATCCCAGCTCTGCATCAAGGCATCTCGCCAGACTTTGGCCACAACTGAAGCGGCGGCAATGGAGAGGCTGATTTGATCCCCCTTGACCAGGGCCGTTTGCCGGGATCCCAGCTCGGCCAGCGGCAATCCATCCACCAAAATGTGGTCGATGGGATCTAACTCGGCCAAAGCCCGCTGCATGGCCAGCACCGTGGCCCGTCGAATGTTGAGCCGGTCGATCTCAGCAGCAGAGGCACTGCCAATACCCACGGCCAGGGCCACCTGCCGAATCCGTTCCGCCCATTGAGCCCGTTGCTGCGGACGCAGTTGTTTGGAATCCCTCACTCCCTCCAGTGCTTTGGGATCCATCTGGGCGGGCAAAATCACCGCCGCTGCCACTACCGGCCCGGCCAGGGCCCCCCGCCCCACCTCATCCACCCCCGCCACTCGCAGGATCCCTTGCTGCCAAAGGGATCCCTCCCAGATCAAACTCGGCCTTGCCCGCTCCACCATACTCCCATGCCTGCCCCTGGGCTTGGGAGCGGCGGCTAACTGCTGCGGGAGCGCCGTCGCCTAGAGGCTGCCGGAGATTGCTGGGCAGGGCTAATCCCCAGTTCCGCCGCTGGCTCGGCCAAGCTGCTCTGCACGGCTGACGGGAACGATTCAGCAGAGGAGATTTCGGGTTCCGAGGGTTCGGGTGGAGAAACGGTATCCAGCGGCTCCTTCTCCTGCAAGGCATCCGGTTCGGGTGCAAACTCCTCTGTCTGAGAAGTTGCCTCAGTCTCCATCCTGGGCGGACTTTCCGCCTCTAGAGTTCCCGGCAGAACCACCCTAACCGCCGTGTCTCGGCCCCAAGGCGGCGGCTGGTCAAGGAGCAACAGCGGCGACAGCCCCAGCTCCGAGTAGACCCGTTGTTGCAGCGGGGTCATCTCCACGGTGACCGTTTGCCGTACCGGGGCCGGACGGCCTTCTGAGGACTCCGTCCCGCTGGCGCGAACGGTGCGGGCTGGGGGAGCGTGGTCTTTGCGTGCGGTGGATTCTGCCTCTTCCCCACGGCCAGAACGGCGGGGTTCTTGACGCTTTAGGTCTGCTCCGCCCCCTGGCAGTTGCATCGGCTCTGGGGCTTCCTCTTCTACAGGAGTATCCAGGCTCCGGGCAACGAGGCGCTGGCCGGTGCGGGGATCCCCCCAGTCTTCGCGGGGACGCTTGCGTCCTGTTTCAACCCGTGGCTCCTCTTCCAGATCGACCGGGGTGGCAAAGGGCGAAAAGGGATCCGGGCTGGGGCGTCGTTGTCCGGGGGCAGATCGCGACCGCCGCAGCAGCGCACGGCTATCGCCTCGAGACAGCCCATCGCTCCCCACTCGCAGGCGTGCCCGTTGGGGGTTGCCATCGCGGGGCAGGATCGGGCCGGCCTCTTCCTCATCCCCTCCTTCCGCCTCGGTGGGTAGCGTTACCGTCAGGCCGCTTTCTATTGTTAACAGATGCCCTGGCTCGGCCCCCGGCAAGCGGGCTAGGATCCCCAGCCCCTCACAGGTGGGGCAAGAATAGCCGAAGATCTCGTAAAGGCTTTGCCCCTGCCGTTTGCGGGTGAGCTCCACCAGCCCCAATTCCGACAGTTGGACCACCTGTGGGCGAGCTTTGTCGCTGGAGAGGGCCTTGTTAAAATGCTCCAAAACCAGCAACTGGTCGCGGCGGGAATCCATATCGATGAAGTCCACCACAATCACACCGGCAATGTTGCGCAGCCTCAATTGGCGGGCAATCTCGGTAGCCGCCTCACAGTTTGTCCACAGCACTGTCTCCCGAGAAGTGGCCGATTGGGTGAAGGAGCCCGAGTTAACATCAATTACCGTCAGGGCCTCGGTGGGCTCGATGATGATGTAGCCACCAGAGGGCAGATCCACCCGTGGCCGCAGCGCCTGCCGAATAACCGCGTTGACCCGAAAATACTCCAGAATGGGGGTGGGCTCGCGGTGGGCATCGACAACGACACCAGGGGGCATTTGGCCCTTGTTCCAGCCCTGCAGATAGCTACGGACTCGCTTCGCTCCTGCCGCAGAGTCGGTCACAATACGGTTCACATCGTCGGAGTAAACATCCCGCAGCACCCGCTGAATAAAGTCGTCATCCCGGTTGAGTAGCCCCGGCCCCCGTGCTGCCTGATACTGCTGTTGAATATCTTCCCAGAGTTTCTTCAATTGCTCCAGGTCGTCGATCATCGCTTCTTCGGACACACCTTCCGCTTCGGTGCGCACCAACAGGCCCATCTGCGGGGGTTTAATCAAAATGGCCAGCGACTTCAAACGGTTGCGTTCTTCTCGATCCTCGATGCGGCGGGACAGATGAACGCCTTTTCCGTAGGGTCGCAACACCAAATACCGCCCTGGAAAGGCCAAATCTCCGGTAAGCCTTGGCCCTTTGTTGCCGGTAGGCTCTTTCATCACCTGTACCAGCACCTTTTGCTGCGGCAAGACCAGCTCAGAAATCGAGGCATGACTTCGCTTGAGGCGCAGCGGGCCCAGGTCGCTGACGTGGATAAACCCATTGCGCTCTGCAGGGCCGATGTTGACGAAAGCGGCATCGATGCTGGGCAGAACGTTCTCGATGATTCCGACGTAAACGTCTCCCACTTGGTGAGCGCCGCTGGCGACGATCAGCTCCTGCACTTGATCTTCGGCGAAGACGGCTGCCACTCGATGTTGCTCGGCAATGACAATCTGCCTGGGCATTAACTTCCCTCCCCGCCCCAAGGGCACGCGGTTACGGGTTGAACCCTCATTCTGGCGAGGTGTTGTCCTTTTGCTGGGATCTGCTCAAGTTTCTTTAACCAGGATCGAGTCGTCATGGGGCTGTCCATTACCCTCAGCTCTGCTTTGACGCTTGGCTTTGTTTCCTCTCCAATGGGTGAGGTGAGTTTAAGTGCATGTGAACTACCCAATGCTGGCTCTGGTGGGTACAGCGGGGGGCTTCTGCTGATTGGAAGGAAAACTCATCGGATGGGATGAATGGATTCGGTGAGGTTTGCATGGAGATTCATGGATGGGCTCAATCGATAGGCTCAGGGAGCAAGACGGCTCCGCCTCGGGAGATCGAACGCTGGCCCATTGCAGAACCCCAGTTGTGCGGCCCAGCCTGTTCGCGAAAGCGTCGCGTAGCGATAGTCCACAACAAGACAGGGTTTGCGCGCGGAAAGAAGCACCTTCTCAGGGTAAAATTTTCTGGTTAGATCTGGGCTAGGTCGAAGAGGCACACTTTTCTGTTGCACCTATCGACTCGACCCCATCACGCCTGTTACCTGCCCTGGGTACTGAGTTAAGAGTGTCTCCATTCCAGAATCCGGCCCAGCTTTTGCCTGCTGCTCACCCCGCCCTTGGTCAAGTTGATGCTTGGCGAGCCCCACAGCGGCAGGAGCCAGCAATAGCAGCATTATAGCGCTTGTGGGATCCCTCAGCCCAGACAGACCCTTAGCCCTTGGGTTGCTCCCAGAGGAAGTGCTCAATCTGGATCGGCTAGGGGGTTCTCCCACAACAGGCGCAGCCGCTTTGCCGTCTGTAGTGTCCAGTGGGGCAACCCCAATGACTCGGCCATTTGAACCAGATGGGTGGGCCGCAGGTAGGCACCGTCGTTGCGGCAACTGCCCCGGTAAAGGAGGCAAGCGCTGCCCTCGGGGGTCAGGCCCTGAAACTCTAGGTAGTAAAGCAGGGCGCGGGCATTGAAGGGAGAGGACTTGCCAGACTTGGAGGTTTTTTCAATCCAGATTTCCTGCGCGTCTAGGATCTGGGTGCCCCAGGCAGGCCAAGAGGACTCCGTCCCGCTGCCGTGAACGGCTTTGGGCAACTCGCAGCTCACCGTGAGCTGATATTCGGCGGCGTAAACGGCTGCGGTGGCCGAGGGATCCCGAAGGCTAATTTCTTGGACGGCTTGGATGGGGATCTCCGGGGGCAGCTGTTCGCTCAGAAGGGCGCGCAGTTTCTCAGGCGTCAGAGGACCTTCAGGCCGATCCAGCAGCTCCAGATCCAGGATTTCGCCATAGCCTTCCTGGCCAATGGGCAGAGCGTTGGCGTTGGCCAGGCGGGGCATGGGGTGGTAGCCGCCGCTGAAGGCCAGAGGTAACCCCGCTCGCCGACAGGCCCGTTCCCACAGGCGCATGAGATCCAGGTGGCCCAGCCAGCGCAGATCCCCGGTTTTGCCGTAGGTGATGCGGAAACGCTGGGCAGGTGGCTCCGGCTCCAGGGGATCCGGGGTGGGGGTGGGTTTGCTCTGCAGGGGTGGGACGGGTGGGGGCGGGATGACGATGTTGTGGCCGAAGCCGGAGCCGCAAATGCCGCAGGCGGAACAGCCCTCGAAG
This sequence comes from Synechococcus sp. W60.1, assembly GCF_047461575.1. Lineage (NCBI taxonomy): Bacteria > Bacillati > Cyanobacteriota > Cyanophyceae > Synechococcales > Synechococcaceae > Synechococcus > Synechococcus sp. W60.1. Next base: position 124,733 of record NZ_JANSHL010000002.1, read on the forward strand.
GAGCAGTCTTCCACGGTGAGGGCTTCCAGGGCGCGGCGGTAGTCTTTTTGCAGCCATTTTTTGTCGATGCCGGTATCGATGTGATCCCAGGGCAAGGGATCCTCCAGGCCCAGTTCGCGGATGGGGAGACGGGCGCAGAGGGCGACCGGGTCGGCACTGAGATCCACGGCTTCGCCGCAGTAGGCCCTCACCCAGGCAGCGTAGGCGGCGTCGATGTTTTCCCACCAGGCGTCCATGCCGGCCCCAGCCTGCCAGGCCCGCTCGATCATCTGTCCCAGGGAGCGATCCCCTTTGCCAATAAAGTCTTCCAGGATGCTGAAGCGGATGTCGGTGAAGTGGGCTTTGACGCCCCGCAGCCGCCGCAGCTCCTTCTGCAGCAGGGCCTGCTTCCGCTGCACGTCGGCGTAGTCCACCCGGTGCCACTGGAAGGGGGTGTGGGGCTTGGGGGTGAAGTTGGAGAGGGTGAGGGTAAACTCCACCCGCTTGCGACCCAGGGCTGCACATTCTCGCTGCAACATCTCGACGGTGCGGGCAATCCCCAGGACATCGGCGTCGGTCTCGCCGGGCAGGCCAATCATGAAATAGAGCTTGATTTTGTCCCAGCCCTCTTGGACGGCGGTGCGAATGCCGCGAATCAAGTCGGCATCGGTGAGGCCCTTGTTGATGATGTCCCGCAGCCGTTGCGTGCCAGCTTCGGGGGCAAAGGTGAGGCCGGAGCGGCGGGATCCCTTCATGATGGCGGCAATTTGCTCATCAAAGCGATCCACCCGCTGGCTGGGCAGGGAAAGGGCAATGTGTTCTCTGAGGAGACGGTTGTGCAGCTCCGCTCCCACCGCCGGCAGGGAAAGGTAGTCGGAGCAGCTAAGGGAGGAGAGGGAAAATTCGCTGTAGCCGGTCTTGCGCAAGCCCTGCACCACAGCCTCCACCACTGCTTCCGGATCCACATCCCGCGCTGGGCGGGTAAGCATTCCCGGCTGGCAAAATCGGCAGCCCCGTGTGCAGCCCCGCCGCACTTCCATCACCAGGCGGTCGTGGACGGTTTCCACCAAAGGCACCAGGCCGACGGAGTATTGGGGTTGAGGCAGGGCCACCCGACGGCGGATGCGCTCCGGCACCCCAGGCACGATGGGCCGCGGTGGGATCCCCTCGTAAAACTGGGGCACGTACACCCCCGGCACCTGCGCCAGCTCCAGCAACACTGCCCGGCGAGGCTGGGACAGGGATCCGGCCAGCACTTGGCCAATTTCCGGCAGCACCTCTTCCCCATCTCCGAAGACGAAGAAATCGAAAAAGTCGGCAAAAGGCTCCGGGTTGGAAGTGGCGGTTGGCCCGCCGGCAAAGATCAGAGGGCACTCTTCCGGGGTAAAGGGCTGCCGTTCCGACCACCTGAGCGGGATCCCGGCCAGATCCAGCATCTCCAGAATGTTGGTGCCCCCCAGCTCGTAGGCCAGGCTGAAGCCAATGATATGGAAAGCGCGCAGAGGACGGCGGGACTCCACGGCAAACAGCGGGATCCCCAACTGCCGCAGGCGGGCAGCCAAATCCGGGCCTGGCAAGTAGGTGCGGTCACACAGTTGATCCGGCTGAGCGTTGAGGATGTTGTAGAGGATGAGGTGGCCTAGGTTGGAAGCTCCCACCTCGTACAACTCTGGATAGCTCAGCACCCAACGCACCCGTGCCGAATCCCAAGGACGGTGGACGGCGCCAAACTCTTTGCCCAAGTAGCGGGCTGGCCGCTGAATCTCAGGGGTGAGCAGGCAATCCAGATCGATGGGACTCAGATCAGTTTGCGCGGTAGCTGGAGAAAGCATTGAGATCCGCCGAGACGTTGACACAGTCACTGATCTGACTCTAGCCGAACTTTTCCAGCAACCCAAACGAAGGGAGAAGCACTTTGCCCCTCTGAGCCCCTAGGTTACAGCCATATCCATTTCGAATGAGCCCGAGGAATGCTCCTCAACCCCTATTCTCGCAGCCAACGGGTGGTGCCATCTTTTTGATCGATGAGGGTGATGCCGAAGGCTTTCAACTGATCCCGAATGCGATCGGCTTCGGCAAAGTTTTTGGCCTTGCGGGCTGCCGAGCGCTGCGCGATCAGCTCCTCGATTTTTTTAAAGTTAAGTTCCCCATTTGTAGCTGCTTCTTTGGATCCCTCGAATTCAGAGAATGAGGGCCAACAGAATCCCAAAGTAGCCAAAATCTCCAGCAGAGCGGCGCTTTTTTGCCTCAGGGCCTGAGGCTCTAGGTGGGTTTGGCCTTGATGGGTGAGCAGGTTGTGTTCGCGGGTGAGTTCTTTGGCCAATTCAAAGGCGACAGCCAGCGCTCCAGGGGTGCCAAAATCATCGTCCATAGCAGCTTGAAAGGCTTGCATGGCCTCAGCATCAGGGGATCCCTTTTCTTCTTTGCAGAAGTGCTGGGCACAGTGGATCCCTTTCTGGAGGGTTTCCCAGCCACGGCTAGCCGCCTGCATGGCTGCCTCGGTGAGATCTATGGGGCTACGGTAGTGGGTCTGCAACAGAAACAGCCGCAAGGCCATGGGGTGATAGACGGCGAGGGCCTGTCGCAGGGTGGTGAAGTTGCCCAAAGATTTGGACATTTTCTCGCCGTTGATGTTGAGAAAACCGTTGTGCATCCAGTACTTGGCCATCGGCTTGCCAGTGATTGGCTCCGATTGGGCCAGCTCATTTTCGTGGTGGGGGAAAATCAAATCTGCCCCGCCGGCGTGAATGTCGATGTGATCTCCCAGGGTCTCCCGCACCATGGCGGAACATTCGATGTGCCAGCCCGGTCGCCCCCAACCCCAAGGGGAGGCAAACCCCGGCTCAGAAGGGGGGGCCGCTTTCCAAAGGGCAAAGTCGAAGGGATCCTGTTTCTCAGCTCCTTCTTCTCCTACCCGGCCACTGGCTCCCGCCTCCATCTCCTCCAGTTTTCGACCGGATAGCTGGCCGTAATCCGGGAACTTGCGGACAGAGTAGTAAACAGAGTACTGAACAGAGGCGGGGGTCTCTGGCTGGTGTCCCGCTTGCAGGAGGGAAGACTGGTCGGTCTGGTGTCGAATCGGATCCCGTACCCGGTAGGCAAAGCCTTTGAGCTCCAAAGATTGGATCAACTGGAACATGGCTTGCAGCGATTGCGTTGCCCTCGGGTAGAGATCGGCCCGCTTGATGTTCAGGCGATCCATGTCCTGGAAATATTCGGCGATGAAGCGCTCCGCCACCGCTTGCATGGATTCGCCACGTTCCAACGCCCGCTTGAGGATCTTGTCGTCCACATCGGTAAAATTCTGCACATACTTCACTCGGTAGCCGCGCCACTCCAAGTAGCGACGCACCATGTCCCAAACCACGTAGGTACGCGCATGGCCGAGGTGGCAGAGGTCGTAAACCGTTACACCACAGACATACATCCGCACCAGGGGCTTCTCCTCCGCAACTGGAGCTGCAGATCCCTGGGAATTGCCGACGGAAACGGATTGAGATCCACCTGCTGCCAGCGGCTGAAACACTTCCTTGCGGCGAGTCAATGTGTTATAGACAACCAAATCCATGGGTATCCCTAGTTTGTAGTTTCAGCTACAGCAAAACAGGCTTTGTCTTCCAAAAAAAGACGATGGCGCACTTTGTCTTGAATCGGATGAGGCTCGACAAAATCTCAACGGGCCAAGGGCTGGAACCATTGTGGGGCAAGCATTTTGGCTGAAATTATCTGCCAAGACTTGTCTAGATTTGTTAACTACGGTACTCTAACCTGAGTGCGAGCCAGCCTGTTCATTAGCGAGCTCCACCCCGGCTTGAGTCACCCCTGGGGTGCTCGGTGCCAAGGGGCTTGTGCCCCTCATTTTGACATCTTCTTCTCTTGCACTCTAGTGTCAGCCTGTTGGTGTGAGGATGCCTTTAAAACCCACTTTCCCCAATCCCCAAAACGGGGAGCTGGATTTCCGCGGTGCTGCCGTGAGCACCCTTTCCCCCCCACCCCCAAAGGGCTCGGCAGGGATCCCTTCAGAACAGTCCTGGACTTCTGCGGATTCATCTGCCGAGGAAGCCTATCTTCTGGAGTGGGCTCCAGCCCCTCTCTCTGGGCGGTCGAAGCCAAGATGGGTTGGTTTGGCCCTCTCTCTCAGCTTAACGGGCCTGGTATGGCTTCTGAAGCTGGAGGCGGATCCCTGCGCAGAAGCTGGGGAAGAGCAGCTGCCGGCCACCCCCAGGTGCCCAACCGAGCCTGAGACAGCCCATCCAGAGCCGGGGGATTCTGCTCCTGCGCGTTGGGGATATCCGGCTTGGGCCACTGGTCTTTTGCTGATGCTGGGCTTGGCCGGAGTCGCTACCCTACAGCAGCGACAGTTGAATCGCCCCCTGTCTCCGGCGGTAGAGCCGATCCCACCCTCTGTGCATACGCTATCTGGCGCTCTGCAGCAAAACTACGAGCGGAAAAAGGAGCAGCTGCGCCAAGCCTTCGCAGAAGGGCGAATCCCGACAGGAGAAGGGCCCAGAGGCATTCTGGAGCATGAAATTCAGCCGGGGGAAACCCTCTGGCAACTGACCCAGATGTATCAGCTCGACGCGGCTGCCATCACCGTCTCCAATGGTATTCAGGCCAGTACTGAGCTGAAGCCGGGGCAAGTTCTCCTCATCCCCAGCCAGCCGGGATTGATCTACACCGTCAAGCAGGGAGACACACTGGAGGACATTGCCAACCGCTACCGAGTTCCCCAGCAGCGGATTATCGAAGCGACTCCTCTGGATCGCCCGGAATATCTGCGCATTGGCCAACGCCTGCTCATCCCCGGCGATGTGGGCGAGTTGATCCAGCGTCAGAAGGAGATGATCGCTGCCCAGAAAGCTCGCGAAGAGGAAGAGCGCCGCCAGCAAGAGGAGGAAGCCCAACGCCAAGCCGAAGCCCAAGCTCGATTACAGGCGGAGCAGCAACGCCGGGCCCAGCAAATGGAACAAGAACGGCAGGCCCTCTTGGCCGGTGGATCCCTGACCCACACAGTTGGAGCCGGTGACACCATCGAACGGATCGCCGCCCGCTATGGGGTAACTCAGCGATCCATTATTCAAGCCAACAACTTGCGCAATCCCCACTGGCTGCGCATTGGCCAACGCCTTACGATTCCGGCGCCGGGTACGCAGCCCACCCCAGCTCCCGCCCGACAGGCTCCGCCAGCGCCCCCTCCAGCCCCTCCCCAGGTTCGCAGCAGTGGGTTTGTCTGGCCGGTCTCCGGGCAAATCACCTCTGGCTTTGGCTACCGTCGCGGTCGCCTTCATGCAGGGGTAGATATTCCTGGCCCCGTGGGATCCCCCATTGTAGCCGTTCAGGAGGGAGTGGTGATCTTCGCGGGGAGTGCTGGGGATGGCTACGGCAATCGAGTGGACATTCGCCATCCCAACGGAATTGTTACTCGCTATGCCCACGGCCATCAGATTTACGTTTCCACAGGCCAGTACGTGCAGCAGGGGCAGACAATCATGAGCCGCGGCAGCACTGGCTGGAGCACAGGGCCGCATCTGCACTTTGAAGTCCGCCCCGGCGGGGGCGCACCTGTGGATCCCCGGCCCTATCTGCCCTGATCCTGTCCCAAAGCGAGACTACACAGAACAGCCAGCCTGGCCATAAATTGCTAGCCTAAAGACAGCTAGCCTAAAGACAGCAAACTCCAGACCGTAGGAACACGCCGATGCAGTGGGTGAACGCGCTCTCCCAGCTCCCTTCCCTAGAAGCGGCTCTGCGGCAGGTGGTGGAGGAAGCCAAGGCCAAGCTTCAGGCGGCCCAGCTGAAAAGTGCCTTGAGTCGGCAGGTGCAGACGGTGGGATCCGGCAGCTTGCCGGGGCTGCTGACAGGGTATGTTCCCTCTCAGCCTCTGCGGCCCAACCTGGGGGTTTTGTTTGTGTCGGCGGCCTTTGCCAGCGAATACATCCGGGTGTTGCCATTGCTGTCGGGGCTGCTGGAGGTGGACGTTTTGATCGGCTGCTCCGGGGGTGGCATTGTGGGTGGCGGGCATGAAATTGAGGATGGCCCGGCTCTCTCCTTGTCTTTGGCGGTCATGCCGGAGGTGGTGCTGCATCCTTTTCATCTGCGGGGGAACCAATTGCCAGACTTGGATGCGGCTCCTTCTGCCTGGGTCGATTGTGTTGGGGTTTCGCCGCAGAGCAAGCCTCATTTTTTGCTCTTGGCCGATGGATTTTCCTCTGGCATCTCAGAGTTGCTGCAGGGGTTGGATTTCGCCTATCCGGGATCCGTCAAAGTGGGGGGATTGGCCAGTGGGGGCCGCGGCCCTCGGGGCAATGCTCTGTTTTTGCTGGATGCGCGTACCCTCACACCTCGGCGGGAGCTGTATCGAGAGGGCACAGTGGGGCTAGCGCTCTACGGCAATGTGGTGCTGGATGCAGTGGTGGCCCAGGGGTGTCGCCCCATTGGGGATCCCTTGCGGGTGACGGAAGCAGAGGGGAATGTGATTCTTGGCTTGGAGGGTCGCCCTCCTCTAGCGGTTTTGCAGGACTTGGCAGAGCGGCTCAGTCCCGTGGATCAGCGATTGGCCCGCCACTCTCTCTTCATCGGCCTGCTGATGGATGAGTTCAAGTCGGAGCCGACGCCGGGAGATTTCCTCATTCGCGTAATCTTGGGCGTTGATCCGCGCGTGGGGGCGCTGGCCATCGGGGATCAGGTGCGCCCTGGCCAGACGGTGCAATTTCATCTGCGGGATGCCCAGACTTCGGCAGAAGATCTGCGTTGGGCCCTCAGCCGCTATTGTGCCGAGCGCAACTTGAGGCAAAGCCCCTCTCAACCGAGGCCGGAGCCTTGTGGGGCGTTGATGTTCTCCTGTTTGGGGCGAGGCAAGGGCCTGTACGGCACTCCCGATTTTGACTCGCAACGGTTTCGGGAATTGCTTGGAGAGCTGCCCTTGGGGGGGTTCTTTTGCAATGGTGAGATCGGCCCCGTTGGGGGATCCACCTTTTTACACGGCTACACTTCCTGCTTCGGGATCTTCCGGCCCGCCCACTAGAGGGGGGATCCCTTGCCCTAAGAGCCGGCAAAATTAGATAAACTGAGGATCTGCTGTCAACAGCTTGGTCAAGGGTTTCTCATGCAGCTTCATCTTAGCGAGCCGCCACTCACTCAAGGGGAATGTGCCCTGGTCTATTGCTTTGCCGCTTCCGGCGGGAATGGCCGCTTTCCTCTGCCCCCTGAGATCGCCTCTTGGGATGAAAAGGCGTGGTCAGGGCTGGTGGCGGAAACCGTTCAGGAGCAGGGGTTTCAGGGGAAGCCGAATAGCAGTGTTGCCCTGCGCCTGACAGGAGAGATCCGCAAACTGGTGTTGGTGGGGCTAGGGGATCCCGCGGCCCTAACGCTAGAAGCCCTACGACGGGCCACAGCCAACGGCCTGCGCCAGGCTCACAGCTTAAAAGCCAAGCAGGTGATGCTGTCTTTGCCGGAGACGGGGTTGGATCGGGTGCGTGGGGTTCAGGCGGTGGCCGAAGCCTGCCTACTGGTGGCGCACCGGGACAATCGGTTTAAATCTTCAGCCAAAGGGGAAGAGGAAAACAGCTTTTCTGTGCAGGAAGTAACTCTTTTGGTGCCGGGGCTGGCCCAGGCCCGTTCTGACTACGAGGCCGCGCTGCGGCGGGCCATTGAGATGGCCGCAGGAACCATCTTGGCTCGGGAATTGGTGGCTGCCCCCGCCAACATTGTGACTCCTCTCGCCCTGGCCGATACCGCCCGCCAACTGGCCCAGGAATATGGTCTAGAGGTGGAGATTTTGGGACAGGAAGAATGCGAGGCTCTGGGGATGGGGGCTTTTTTGGGTGTGGCCAAAGCCTCTGACCTGCCGCCCCAGTTCATTCACCTCACCTACAAGCCGCCACAAGGGGATCCTGTTACCAAATTGGCCCTGGTGGGCAAGGGGCTGACCTTTGATTCCGGTGGGCTGAACATCAAAACCGACTCCCGCAGCATCGCCATGATGAAAACCGACATGGGGAGCAGCGGCAGTTTTGGGAGCTGCACGGGCCCTAGCCGCCCTCAAGCCGCAAGTGGAGCTGCACTTCATCGTCGCTGCCACGGAAAACATGATCAGCGGCCATGCCATCCACCCAGGGGATATCCTCACCGCTTCTAACCAGAAGACCATTGAGGTCAACAACACCGATGCAGAAGGCCGCCTCACCTTGGCAGATGCCCTGGTGTTTGCGGAAAAGCTGGGCGTTGATGCCATCCTCGATCTGGCTACCCTGACCGGTGCTTGTGTGATTGCTCTGGGGGAAGAAATTGCCGGCTTGTTCACCCCAGATGAGACGCTGGCCCAGGAGCTACAGCAGGCTGCCAATCTTTCCGGCGAAAAAATCTGGCGCCTGCCGCTGGAGGAAGGCTACTTCGAGGGTCTCAGCTCCATTGTGGCCGACATGAAAAACACTGGTCCCCGCTCAGGGGGATCCATCACCGCTGCCCTGTTCCTGAAGCAGTTTGTGGAGAAAACCCCTTGGGCCCACCTGGATATAGCAGGCCCCGTTTGGACAGAGAAGGATGCAGGCTACAACAACAAAGGGGCCACCGGTTATGGGGTGCGCACCCTGGTGGAGTGGGTCTTGGCGCGGCAAGCCGCAGCAGCTTGCTCATAACCCCGCCTTTCTGGACGTTGGGCCTTGAAAAAGCATCTACTGAGGGAGGAGCCAAGGGCTGCTTGGCTGGAGCTGTCCGATCCCTAAAATAGGCTTAAAAAAGCGTCTAGGTATTGAGTAGCACTTTGCAAGGCTTCCCCTCAGCTAGAAATCGCAGGAGCCCCGCACTGTACCCGTAGGGTCAGTGCCGGGAGGAATGCGAGGTTACAATAGAACCATGACCCAAGTCCTGACCGTCTCCTGCAAGCTCAAGGTGTCCCAGTCGCAAGCCGCCAAATTGGACGCGACAATGGATGCCTTTGTGCAGGCGTTGAACTGGGTCAACCAAAACACACCAGAAAAAGTAGTCAACGCAGTCAAACTCCAATCCCTTTGCTATTACCAGATTCGCGCTCGGTTTGGCTTGTCCAGTAATCTGGCCCAGCAGGTCTGCAGACGGGTGGCAGGCGCTCGCAAAGTGGCGAGACAGCGCAACCGTCCAGTTAAAGAGTTCAAGCGTAGGTTCGTTACCTACGATGCACGTATCTTCTCGTTTCGCGAGAAAGACTGGACAGTGTCGCTTGCCACGGTTGATGGAAGAGAACGCTTTGAGCTAGCCATTGGCAACTACCAGAGGGGAATGCTGGCTGGCTCTAACCCCAAATCGGCCACCCTAGTCCAGCGGAAGGACGGCTCCTACTCCATCCAGATTTGTGTCGAGGCAGAGCCCCCCAAGCAACAGAACACCGACAAGGTGATTGGTGTTGACCTGGGACGGCGAGACATTGCACATACCTCCGAAGGAGACAACTGGAATGGACAGCAGCTGAACAAAGTCCGAGATCACTACTGTCGGTTAAGAGCGTCTCTTCAGCGCAAGGCCAGTAAGGGCACCCGCAGTTCGCGGCGCAGATGCAGAGAACTGTTGCAACGGCTGTCTGGCAAGGAGAGACGCTTTCAAACGTGGGTCAATCATCGCATCTCCAAAGCTATTGTCTCTAGGGCAAAGACCACAAACAGCGCTATTGCCCTGGAAGACCTGACAGGGATCCGGGAAAGAGTCAATCAACAGCCGCGCAGCAAAGCCGAGCGGCGCAGGGCCAACAGTTGGGCGTTCTACCAACTGAGGCAGTTTCTGGAATACAAGGCGAGGGCTGCAGGGGTTTCTCTGATTCTTGTGCCGCCTGCTTACACGTCGCAGACCTGTCACAAGTGTTTACACATCCATCCCGATCCTGCGCAATCCTACCGCAGTGGTAAGTCGTTCAAGTGTGGGCACTGTGGATGGGAAGGGGATGCGGATTTGAATGGTGCGAATGTGATTGCGCTCTTGGGGGCTGCCGTAAACCAGCCTAGAGGTTCGGGCCTGTTTTGTTCTCTGGTAGAGCAGAGCAGGCTCAGGGCTACTGAAAGCCCGCTCCGTACCGCTTAGCGGTCGGAGCTGGGTAGTTTACGAAGCATACTCGGTCCTGAGTGATCCTGTGAAGCGAAAAGCCTATGACTCCCAAAGGCTTTCCCAGACTTCGCCCACAAAAGGGAGCGGGTATGACCAAGACTTAAAAGCAGAACGCGGTTACAGCACACAAGATGGCAAACCTTGGCCCTTTGACTTCGACAAGATAAAGGAAGCTGCAGAAGAGATAGAACGTCGTAAGAAAAACATCGAGGCCAACCATAACCAAAGAGTAGAGCAAGTTAAGTCTGAGTTAAGGAGAAACTTGATCTCTATCGGAATAAAACAAGAGGAAGCTAAAATTGATCATACCTTTGCCACCAAAAGTGACACTATACTGGGTGCCCTCTCGCTTTTAGTCCTGAGCTTGTTCATTGGTGCCTTAAGTAGCTCAATCGGGCTTGTGCTCTTTCTAATCTCAGTTATTAGTCTTTTTATGGCCATTTTTGATAAAGGATATAGCAAGTCGCAAGTTGAGAGCGCTAAGAAGCTACAGGAAGAGGCAAAATCAGTAATAGCCCAGATAGAGAAAGATAGGAACTCGAAGCTTTCCCAGCTTGAGCTTCACTGTAGAAGTAGGATCGATCATTTTAAAGCTGTCCCTATCGAATCTATATCCCCATTTTATAAGTGGGCTGAGTGGGGAGGATCAGCTATTTTTGCTAACTGCAATGAAGGAAAAGGCAGATGCTAAAAGCCTAGAAGAAAACTTGAAGATAGCGGCTGGAGTTGCTGTGGGTATTGGCATACTAGCCGCCTTATTTGGGCTGGGAGGTGGATTTCACCCATTCTGAATATCAAGAAGAGGCAAAACACTGCTTCATCTCCTGCAGCACCTGGGCATCTTGAGAGGCCGTTCTCGCGCCCGCTTGAGCAGCCCAGCACTTAAGACTCTCGATTTGGTCGCGGGCAATCGAGGCCAAAGGCACGGTTTCGCGGATGGCCTGCAGGATATCCTCTTGGGTAAAGTCCCGCCGAGTGCTGCTGCCACTGCCCCCAAAGGCGTTGTACATGGCATCTACGATGGCTTGCTCGATCTCGGCCCCGCTGAAGTCCTGAGCTGTGGCTGCCAAGGCTTCCAGGTCGAACTCCCGCAGGCGGCTGGGGCGCAACCGCTGCAAATGCACCCGGAAGATCTCTTTGCGCTCAGCCTGGGTGGGCAGGTTCAAGAAGAAAATCTCGTCAAAGCGGCCCTTTCGCAAAAGCTCTGGCGGCAGCAGAGGCACGTTGTTGGCGGTGGCCACAATGAAAACAGGGCTGGTTTTCTCCTGCATCCAGGTAATCAGGCTGCCAAACACCCGGCGGCTGGTACCAGAATCTCCATCGGCGCTGCTGGTGATGTTGCCAAAGGCTTTGTCGATTTCGTCGATCCAAAGCACGCAGGGGGCCATCGCCTCTGCCAGTTGGATCATCTGCCGCACCCGGCTTTCCGACTCGCCGACGATGCCGGCAAACAGCCGCCCGGCATCCAATCTCAGCAGGGGCAGCCGCCACTCATTGGCGATGGTCTTGGCGGAGAGGGATTTGCCGGTGCCCTGGATCCCGACCAGCAGCACGCCTTTGGGGTTGGGCAGGCCATAGCGCCGCGCCTCTTCGGTAAAGGCTTCCTGGCGCACCCGCACCCAGGCCTTGAGATTATCTAGGCCCCCCACGCTTTTGAGGGTCTCGCGGGCGGTGAAAAACTCCAGGATGCCGGTTTGGCGGATGGCCTGCTTTTTTTCCTCTAGCACCAGGTCGATATCGGCTTCATTGACCTCCTGCTTGGCGGCCAAAGCGCGGGCCAAAACGCGGCGAATACGTTCTCGGCTCAGCCCTTGACAGGCTTTGACCAGTTGCTCGCGGGCCAGAGGGGTGAGCTTGAGTTTATCTGGGGCCACGTAGAGCTGGATGAGGCGGCTGATCTCTTCGCTATTGGGCAAGGGAATATCGACGACGGTGACCTCCTCTGCCAGGTCGCTGGGCACTTCCAGGGTGTGGCTGAGCAGGATCAGCATCTTGCGGGTGCGTTTTAGCTCGCGGCTGAGGTTTTTCAGCTCCCGGATGATGGGAGCGTTTTTGTCGCTGGTGGCGTTGCGCAACACAAAGTGCAGATCCCGCAGCACAAACAGGGTGTCCTCGTTGGGGGCAGAGCGCCACACCCGCCCCAGAGCTGCCATGATGGAGCCCCGATCCTCGCCTGTATCCTGCCAGCCCCGCACCAAGTCCCAGAACAACAATTGCCGCGGTGGGTCTGTCCGTCTGGCTACTTGGGTTAGCACGGCATCGGCAGGCTCTTCTTCTGGAGAGACCAAGTAAACCAGGGGGTAGCGGGCCCGGATCATCAAATCCAGCTCTGTCACCAGCCCTGCTTGCAGCTCCGCCGGGATCTCGACCAGGGCAGGATCCCTGCTGTCTGGATTTGTTTTTCTTGCGGCTTCTGTCATCGCCTCTGGAGTTTAGAACATCCTTACTTCATCTTCCTCTCACTTGTTCAGAAACCATTTGGATTGGAACAGCCAATAAGCAGCAAAATGCTCACGGTTGAGCTTCACGGTTGATCTTTAGGATAGGGCAGGGATCCCTTGCAGTTCGGCCAGCATGGTGCGGGCTGTCTGGGTGGGATCGGCAGCTTCCATCAAAGCCCGCACCACAGCTACACGGGTGGCCCCAGCTCGACGCACCTCGGGCAGGTTGTGGGGATCGATGCCGCCGATGGCAAACCAGGGCAGGTGGGCTTTCTCGGCAGCCAGGCGCACGTACTCCAGGCCGGCAGGGGGTTTCTCCGCTTTGGTGGGGGTGGGGTAAACGGGGCCGACGCCAATGTAGTCCACGTCGCTGTTCAGGGCTTGGGCCAGCTCTTCGGCGTTGGTGGTGGACAGGCCAATGAGCCGCTGGGATCCCAGCAGTTGTCGGGCTTCAGCCACCGGCAGATCCGTCTGGCCCAGGTGTACCCCATCTGCCTGGCTGACCAGAGCCAAGTCCACCCGGTCGTTGACGATCATCAGCGCCTGGTAGCGGTCGCACAGCTGCCGCAGCTGTTTGAGATCCCGCAGCATCTCGCCGTCGGGAAGGTTTTTGCGGCGATATTGCACCAGGGTCACCCCGCCCCGCAGGGATTTTTCCACCACCTCTAGCCAGTGGGGCACAGGGCTGGTCACCAAATAAAGATGGGCTGCCAGGAGACGCTGCCGCAGGGATCCGCCCAGCAGTTCACTTTCCAAGACGTAGAGCCGATAGCGCATGTCTTTGGCCAGCTTGGCCAGGCCAGGGGCCACCCAGTGGTGGGATTCGGCCAACTTGCCGTATTCTTCTAACACCCGCAGGGCTTCTTGCACACGGCTGCAATTGGCTTGCAAGAGGTGGCGGAGATCCCGCCGTTGCTCCTCTTGGGGGTGGGAGATCTGGGTGCCTGGATCGGCGGGGGTATCGCGGGCCAAACGCAGGGGATCGCTGTGCCAGCGGGCTAGGGCTTGGCGCATGGCCTTGCATTCGGCAGAGAGCTCTCCCTCTTCCAGGCCGAAACGAAACCATTCTTCCAATACCCGTAGTCCTTCACGAGCTCGATCGAGGTTGGCATCCAGAATACGGGCGACGGCCTGGGGTTTCATGTTCCCTATACGTGGGAAGAGAGTTGCTTAATTTTTACCAAAAAAATGCGCCTAAAGCCCCGTCCTACCCTTAGCCGGAAGCAAGTCAGTAGGGTGGAGAGTAGTCAATTCACTGTAAATCGGAATGGTTTCCCTGAGGCTGTCCTTGGCCCTGAGGAGAAAGAGGGTGATGCCATAAGGCGTTAAGAAAGGCTTGCTGCGGCGTGTGTCCCCAGGCGAAGGCCCGTGGGCCGGCCCCTTCCGGCAAGTAGGCCCAAGCATAGCGCTCGCAGGCGGGAAAGTAGCGGATCTCCCACCAAGTTCCCCCTACAGGCACATCTTTCACTGCCCGCAAGAAAGGGCCGCGATGGCGGGCGAGGCGCTCTTCTATAAAGTAGGGGCCTTCCAGCTGAAGGGCTTCTACCGCTGCAATAAGCTCGGCTCGTTGTCGCTCATTTCGGATCATCTCCCGGGTTCCCCTCTTGGATTGGCTCTATTCTATGAGGAGATTTCTGGTGAGCTGGGGGATCCCTCTTGATTCAGCCCAGATTGCGCCTACGGCAAGCTGTGGAAACCCAATGGAATCCAACGAATCCACCGCAGGTGCTGTGTCTGAGCAATGGACACGGGGAAGATGAGGTGGGCAGTCGCCTTGCTGTTGCCCTAGTCCAACTGGGGATCCCGGTGCAAGCCTTGCCGATTGTGGGAGAAGGGACAGCCTACCAACGCCAAGGGATCCCCCTGCTGCCCATTGCCCAGGTGATGCCGTCGGGGGGGTTTATTTATCAGGATTGGCGGCAGTTGTGGCGGGATTTGCGGGCCGGTTTGCTGGGGCTGACGGGGCGGCAATTGGCGTTGGTTCGGCGGGCAGCAGCCCAGAGGAACCTGGTGCTGGCCGTGGGGGATATTGTGCCCTTGCTGATGGCATGGTGGAGCGGGATCCCCTACGTCTTTGTGGGCACGGCCAAGTCGGACTATTACTGGCGAGATGAACGGGGGCCCTACCGACGCCCCTGGATCCCTTTTGGGCAGCCGATTTCCGATTACCTGCCCTGGGAGCGCTGGCTGATGGCCCACCGACGCTGCCTGGGTTCTTTTTTGCGGGATGAGCTGACGGCTACAGCTTTGCAAAAACGGGGCCTAAGGGCCTTTTACCTGGGCAACCCGATGATGGATGGCCTAGAGCCACGCGGGACATTGCCTTTGGATCCCCACCGACCGGCCTTGCTGCTCTTGCCCGGATCCCGTCCGCCGGAAGCCTATCGCAACTGGGCTCTGATGATGCAGGTGGTGGAGCGGCTCCCAAAGGAGCTGCAAGTCTATGCTGCCCTCAGCCCCAACCTGGAGCGAGACCCGCTTCAGGCTTGGATCCCATCTCAGCGCAGCGATGTGCTTCTGGTTTGGGGGGACTTCGGGGCCTGTGCCCAACGAGCAACAGTGGTGCTGGCCATGGCGGGAACGGCTACCGAGCAATGTGTGGGCTTGGGAAAACCGGTGGTGACCCTGCCGGGAGAGGGACCGCAGTTTACCCCGCGCTTTGCCGAAGCACAGACTCGTCTTTTGGGATCCGCCGTCCACCTGACCTCAGTGGAGCAGGCTCCCGCCGTGGTTGGCCGGATTCTGGAACGCCTGGCCGCCGATCCCAACTACGCGGCTGAGTTGCGGGCCCATGGACGCCGCCGCATGGGATCCCCAGGGGCCGCCCGGCGCATTGCCGCTCAACTTCGAGATTGGCTCAAGCCATCCGGCCCGGTTTTGGAACCGTTCGAGCCAGACACATTGTGAGCCAGACACATTGTGAAATATATTGTGAAATGGGGAGCAGGTTGTTAAAAGGCCCGACTTATTGCTGTTAAGTTTAGTTTTCCGTTTTTAAGTATTTGATGGCCTTGAACCTTCTTTTGGGGTTGGAGAGCAGTTGGTGGATCCCTTGCTATGGGTGGGCGGGAGCAGCTTTGGCCATTCCCTGGGCAACGGGGTGGGTCAAGCGCAGTGGCCCGCGTCCGGCAGCTTACCTCAACATCCTTCTGACTTTTGCCGCCTTTGCCCATGGCCTTTGGCTGTTGCGGCAGGTTTGGGGTCGGGATCCCCAGATCTTGAACTACCTCTGGTTTCGGGTGGCCGATTTGGATTTGACTCTGTCTTTGGAGATCTCGCCTCTGACAATGGGGGCCGTCGTCTGGATCAGCGGTTTGAGCCTGCTGGCCCAGATCTATGCGCTGGGGTATTTGGATAAGGACTGGGGCCTGGGTCGCTTTGCCGCTCTAATGGGCTTTTTCGAGGGGGGAATGACAGGGATCGCCCTCAGCGACTCGCTGTTTTTCAGCTATGCCCTGCTGGAGATGCTCACCCTTTCCACCTATTTGCTGGTGGGCTTTTGGTACGCCCAGCCTCTGGTGGTGACGGCGGCGCGGGATGCGTTTTTAACCAAGCGGGTAGGGGATCTGTTGCTGCTGATGGGGGTGGTGGCAATTTCCAACTTTTCTGGGGCCTTGACCTTTTCCGGCCTGCGGGACTGGGCGGCTACGACTAGCTTGGATCCGGCTTGGGCGGCTTTGATGGGGTTGGCTTTGATTGCAGGGCCTTTGGGGAAATGCGCCCAGTTTCCGCTGCACCTGTGGCTGGATGAGGCGATGGAAGCGCCCAACCCGGCTTCGATTTTGCGCAATTCGGCAGTGGTGGCCTGCGGGGCTTTTGTGCTGATTAAGCTGCAGCCGCTCTTGGCCCTATCGCCAGTTACAGATGGGGTCTTGGTGGTCATCGGCACGATCACAGCCCTGGGCGGATCCCTGGTGGCCTTGGCGCAAATCGATATCAAACGCACCTTCTCCTACTCCACGAGTGCCTACTTGGGGTTGGTGTTTGTGGCAGTGGGAATGCAGCAGCCGGAGCTGGCCCTGGAGTTGCTGCTCATGCACGGCTTGGCTAAGGCGCTGCTGTTTATGGGGGTGGGATCCCTCATCTACACCACCTCTACCCAAAACCTGACGGAATTGGGAGGGTTGCGCAGCCGTATGCCGGCCACAGTTGCCGCCTTTGCGGTGGGATCCCTGGGGATGGTGGCCCTGCTGCCGCTGGGGTGCTTTTGGACGCTGGCCTGCCTGGCGCTGGTGTACGGCGTTTTGCAGCCGGCCCTGGTGGGGGTGCTGCTGCTGGTGAATGGGCTGACGGCTCTCAACCTGGCGCGGGTGTTTGGCCTGGTCTTTTTGGGATCCCCTCAACCCAAAACCCGCCGGGCCCCTGAGGTGGGCTGGCTGATGGCTCTGCCCATGGGCATCCTGACGGTGCAAACCTTGCTCATGCCCTGGCTGTTGGGGCGCTGGGGGCTCTATCCCGACTGGAACCCGCAGCTGAGGTGGATGGCGGCTCTGCTGACGGCTGCTGGGCTGGTGGGGGCAGCCATTGGCGGCTGGCTGTACTGGGGGGACCAACGGAGGGTATATCTGCCCTGGCCGGAGTTGCAGGATCTGCTGGCCCACGACTTTTACACGGGGCACCTCTACCAAGCCCTGGTGGTGCAACCGGTCAGCGCCCTCTCCCGCGGATTGGAGTGGCTGGATCGCAACGGAGTGGACGGCTTGGTGAACGGGGTGAGCCTGGCCTTTTTCTTCAGCGGCGAAGCCCTCAAGTACACCCTGTCGGGGCGGATGCAACTCTATGTGCTGGTGATTGTCATCGGGATGGTGTTGGTTACAGCTTGGCTACTGCGTTCGCCCCATTTGGGGTTGGCCTATTGATGGGAGAGAGCCATGTTGAGCCTTTTGATTGGGATCCCGTTGTTGGGGAGCATCTTGATTGGGTTGATTCCCGAGCAGGCGGGGAAGGGCTTGCACCGGGCTTTGGCCTTGGGGTTTGGGTGGGTTTTGTTTGGCCTGAGCGCGGGGCTGTTGCTGATCTTTGACCCCCACCTTGGATCCCTGCAATTGGCGGAAAAGATGGCCTGGATCCCCCAGTTGGGCTTGGTTTATGAGGTGGGAGTGGATGGGATCTCTCTGCCTTTGGTGGTGATGACCGGGCTACTGGTGCTGATGGCCATTTGGGGCAGCGGCCAGGTGGAGCGGCCCCGCCTCTACTACAGCTTGGTGCTTATGCTGGCGGCAGCGGTGGCCGGAGCTTTTTTGGCTCAGAATTTGCTGCTGTTTTTCCTGTTCTATGAAGTGGAGCTGATCCCCCTGTATTTGCTCATCGCCATCTGGGGAGGGCCGCGCCGCACCTATGCCGCCACCAAGTTTTTGGTTTACACCGCTCTGTCGGGGATCCTCCTCTTGATTGGCTTTTTCGGCCTCAGTTGGCTGAGCGATGCCCACAGCTTTACCTACACCGTCCTGCAGGCCCACCCTTTACCTCGGCTGTCGCAGATCCTTTTGCTCATTCCCATTCTGCTGGGCCTGGCCATCAAGATCCCCTTGGTGCCCTTCCACACCTGGTTGCCGGATGCCCATGTGGAGGCTTCCACCCCCATTTCCGTGTTGCTGGCAGGTTTGCTTTTGAAGTTGGGCACCTACGGCCTGGTGCGCTTTGGCCTGCAGCTCTTGCCGGATGCCTGGGATCAAGCCGGGCCTTGGCTGGCCGGTTGGGCGGTGGTTAACGTGCTGTATGGATCCCTGAACGCCTTGGTGCAGCAGGATATGAAAAAGCTGGTGGCCTACAGCTCCATTGCCCACATGGGCTACATCCTCTTGGCTGTAGCAGCAGCCACTCCCCTCTCCCTGGTGGGATCCATCTTTCAGATGGTCAGCCATGGCCTCATCTCCTCGCTGCTGTTTCTTCTGGTGGGAGCCGTCTATGCCAACACCGGCACACGGGATCTCAAGCTGCTGCGGGGATTGCTCAACCCGGAGCGGGGCTTACCGCTTATTGGCAGCTTGATGGTGCTAGGGGTGATGGCCAGTGGCGGCACACCGGGCATGGTGGGCTTTATAGCTGAGTTCACCCTCTTTCGGGGCAGCTTTGCCGTCTTTCCCCTGCAAACGCTCCTGTGCATGGTGGGGACGGGATTGACGGCGGCCTATTTTCTGCTGATGGTGAACCGTGTCTTTTTTGGGCGCCTCTCGCAAGTGGCCATAGCCATGCAACGCCACGCCACTGAAGAGCGCCTGCCTGCTGTTGTTTTGGCAACGCTGGTGGTGTTACTGGGCCTGCAGCCTAGCTGGGCAACCCGCTGGGTGGAGTCCACCACCTTGGCCTTGGCCAAGGCTAACCTAGCTGGTGTTGCAGGACTGGTCACTGCCTTTCAGTTTGGGTTGTCTTCCTTTTGATTGTCTTCCTTATTGATGATTTGATGAGATCGACGGAGTTTCTTTTGCTCCCATGACTGCCACTCTTGCTCCTGCTCCTTCCTGCTTCTTTCTGGCCGGCTTATCTCCTCTGGAGCAACTGCAACTGGCTCCCATTGTCCAGCGCCTAGAGGCAGGGGGAGCCCTTGTGCCGGATGCCCCTGCCAATCGCCTAGAGGTCATTGGCATCCTGCATAGCTACGGCGAGGTGCTGGATGCCTATTCGCGCAATTTGATCTTTATTGCCGACCACCAATTTTTGGAGCTCTTCCCGGCGTTTAAGTATTTCAACGGCGAGATTACCCTGGGCAAATGGCTGCGCTACCTGTGGCATGACCGCATCAACTACGAGTTTGCCGAATACTGCATGAAGGCCATGCTCTGGCATGGGGGAGGGGGGCTAGACCGCTACCTGGATACCCCTGAATTTGTCGAGCGGGCCAAGAGAGCCATCCGGGCCAAAATCCGCTTCAATCCCTTCTTGCAGGGCTTGGGGATCTTGTTTCCCGACTTTGCTCTGGAACAGGTGCGCATGCTGGCTATGTACAGCGGCTTGGGCCAGTTTTGGCGGGTGATGAGCGATATTTTCCTGTCTCTGTCCAAGCGCTCTGAGACAGAACCCCACCTCACCATTCCCGAGGTAGTGGCCCACATTCAGCAAGGGCTGGTGGCCGCCGCCGACAAACCCATCGCCTATGCTCCCTGCATCTGGGGCCGGCGCTATGAGATCATTCCTCTCTCAGCAGGCCTGACCTTCCTGCCGGATACGGCCATCCCTTATGTGGAGGCGGTGTTTTTCCGCTCTTTTCCCTTTATGGGTACGGTTTCCTACAACGCCCAGGCCGGTCAGATTCCGCAAGAGCAGGCGGATTTTGCCTATGGGGCCCTGTATGCCGACCCACTGCCGGTGGGGAGCGCCGGGATCCCACCCACCCTGTTGATGCAGGATATGATGCGGCACTTGCCCCCTCGCTTGCGGGAACACTACCGCCGCAACCTGCGCGGGGAGGAGGATCTGCGGGTCAAAATCTGCTTGAGCTTCCAGAAAGCCATGTTCTGCGTCACCACTGCCGCCCTGCGTGCCCTCGCCCCTTTTCCTCTGGAAACTCAGGATCCCCAGCAGCAGTTGGCCAACCGCAAGTTTCTGGCTCCTTGGCTGCAGCGCCTGCTGGGATCCCGTCTGTTAAAGGTGCAGGAAGAAAGGGTTGAGGCCTAGCTGAGCTGGGAACTGCTACTTTTGGTTACTGGAAGGGGGATCCCCTTTTCGGATACAATATCTGCGCCCAGTTGAGCAATGGGGTGGCGTAGCCAAGTGGTAAGGCAGAGGTCTGCAAAACCTCTATGCGCCAGTTCGAATCTGGCCGCCACCTTTTAAACCTTACTTGCATCCCAAGCAGGGCAAGCATGAAAGACAAGCTGATATTGATGATCCCCGGCCCCACTCCCGTTCCCGAGAGTGCTCTGCTGGCGATGGCACGAGGGCCCATCGAGCACCGCAGCAAAGAGTTCACCGCCATTTTGGAAGAGGTCACCGATGGGTTGCGCTGGCTGCACCAAACCACCTCCGATGTGTTTGTCTTTTCCGCCAGTGGCACCGGCGCTATGGAAGCCGGGATCCTCAACACCCTCAGCCCTGGGGATCGGGTTTTGGTGGGGGTGAACGGCAAGTTTGGGGAGCGCTGGGCGGAAATGTCCGAGCAGTTTGGCCTTCAGTGTGAGCGGGTGGAAACCCCCTGGGGGATCCCTTACCCCGTCGAGATCTTCCAAGAAAAGCTGGCTGCCGACCGGGAAAAAACCATCAAAGCCGTCATCCTCACCCACTCGGAGACTTCCAGCGGCGTAGCCAACGATGTCCAAGCCATTGCTGCTGCTGCCCGCGAGCACGGGGAAGCCCTCGTCCTGGTGGATGGGGTCACCAGCGTGGGGGCAATGCCGGTGTTAATGGACGAATGGGGCTTGGATGTGGTGGCCTCGGGATCCCAGAAGGGCTATATGATCCCACCAGGGCTGGGATTTGTGGCCGTCAGCCCGCGGGCCATGGCCGCTACGGAGCGCTCTAGGTTTCCCAAGTACTACTGGAGCTTTAAGCTGGCGCAAAAGGCCCTGCGCCGAGGCACCACTCCCTTTACACCGGCGGTGAACCTGTTTTACGCCCTGCAGGTTACCCTGCGCATGATGCGCGCAGAAGGGTTGGAAGTCATCTACCGGCGTCATGCCAAGCTGGCCCAGGCCACCCGTGCTGGCGTCAAGGCTCTGGGGCTAAAGCTCTTGGTTGATCCAGAGTCAGCGGCCAGTCCTTCGGTAACAGCTGTACTCGCTCCCGAAGGGATCAACGCTGACACCATCCGCAGCACCTTGAAGAAACACTTCGACATCGCCCTTGCCGCTGGACAAGACCACCTCAAGGGCAAAATCTTCCGCATTGGCCATTTGGGCTTTGTGAGTGACCGCGATGTGCTGATGACCTTGGCTGCTCTGGAGTCAGCTTTACACACCGTGGGCTACAGCGACTTCACCCCAGGGGCGGGAACTCGCGCCGCCGAGGAAGTATTGGCCCACGGCTTCTGAGCCCCCAGCTCAGTAGTCTTTGACCCATAGCACTGACCCTTGCCCCTGGCTACAATGGGGGGACATGCTTAATAAAACTTCAGAACCCAAGGGTGGCTATGGTTGTCAGCTTGGAACGGGATCCCTGCGTGGTGCCTTCTGCTGGGGAGTTGCGGCAGGTGCTACAGGGGGTTGGCCCTCGTTCTTGTCCCTTGCAGTACAACTTTCACCTACACACTCGTTGTTCGGATGGGCAGATGGATCCCGTGGATCTGGCGGAGCAGGCGCGCCGGCACGGCCTCAAGGGCCTAGCCATCACCGATCACCACACCCTGAAGGGCTACGAGCGAGCCCGCGCCCACCTGGATCGTCCCGACGACCCCATCCTGTGGCCGGGGATCGAGATCACAGCCAACCTGTTGGGCTGTGAAGTGCATATTCTGGGCTACGGCTTCGATCCCACCGATAGCGTCCTGGATCCCTTTGCCCAAGGGGAGCAGGTTCCCGGCTTGCCCGCCGCCGACGCGATCCAGGCCATTCAAGCGGCAGGAGGCTTGGCGGTGTTGGCCCATCCCTTTCGCTATTGCCTGCCTGCAGAGGAAATTGTCCCAGCAGCAGCGGAGTTGGGAATAGATGGCCTTGAGGTCTACTACGCCTACAAAAACCCGGAGATTTGGATCCCTAGCCCAGAAGTGACGGAGAAAGCGGAAGAGTTGGCCGAGGCCTACGGACTTTTGAAAACCTGCGGCACCGACTCTCACGGCCCCAGTATCCTGAGGCGGATTTGAGCCAGGCTACCCAGGTGGAGAACGGGCTGCTACGGGCGTGGATAGAGCAGCTGACCAAGCCGACGCAACTGCTCTGCGGTGCCCATGCACAACAGCAGATCCCCCGGCTGCAACAGGGTTTCTCCGCTGGGGCCACCGATCAACTGGCCATCCGCC
This sequence comes from Synechococcus sp. W60.1, assembly GCF_047461575.1. Classification (NCBI taxonomy): domain Bacteria; kingdom Bacillati; phylum Cyanobacteriota; class Cyanophyceae; order Synechococcales; family Synechococcaceae; genus Synechococcus; species Synechococcus sp. W60.1. The sequence continues at coordinate 147,113 of NZ_JANSHL010000002.1, forward strand.
CGTCGAATCGCCACCACCAAAGCTCCGGATCGGTTGCGCAAATCGGCTTTCCGTAGGGTTTGCCCGACATAAGGACATTCTTGGGCTGCCAGCTCGTACTCCTCTAGGTAAAAAGTGCGATCCCGACCGACAAGGATGCCATCCACAAAGTCCACAACCCGGGGGCGTAAGGCAGCCGCCGCCATGCGTTTTCCGCCCGTGATGTAAGGAGAAATGGCATGGGCAACGCCCGCCCGCTGCAGTTTTTGCAAAGCCTCCTCCGTATTGGCGCGGGCAATGGTGCGAATGCGGGGGTTCAAGGTGCGGGCCGACAAGACCACGTAGAGGTTCTCGGCATCGGAAGACAGGGCGGCAATCAGCCCCTCCGCCTGTTGCACCCGCGCTTCGAGCAAAGTGGCATCTAGAGTACTATCCCCCTGGAGAGCCACATATCCCAGCTCTTGAGCCACCTGAATCGCCTCAGCAGACTGATCGATCACCAAAAATGGCACCCCTTCTGCTCGAAACTCTTGAGCCACCTGCCGCCCAATGCGCCCAAAACCGCAAATGATGTAGTGGTTGTTCAGCGCTTCCATCTGTTTCTTCCATTTCCGCTGCCGGATCCCTTCCTGAAAATGTCCCTGGATGAGGGCCTCTGTAAAGCGATTCACCATGAACCCAATGCTCAAGACCCCCATCAGGATCAAGGCCACCGTAAACAAACGCCCCCGATCCCCCAGCGGATCCACCTCCATAAAGCCAACAGTGGTCAGGGTGATGATGGTCATGTAAAAAGCTTCCACCCACGGCCACTGCTCCACCCCGTGGTACCAGAGGGTGCCGATCAGCACCACACACACCAATGCCCCCACACCCAAGCCGAGGTCTCGCCGGATCCCGGGATCCCTTTTGGCAGCCTGGAAGGGGGGACGAGCAGAAGCCATAGAGCCCAGCCAGATCTAGCCCAGGAAAAGGAAGCAAGAACTAGAATGGGGAAGAACCCGTTGTTGTTCGGTAACAAGCGGAGTGCCGATGCCTGAATACATCAAGGTGGAATATCGGATCGACAAAAACGGACAGGTTACCGAGACCGTACTGAACGGTTCTGGCTCCAGTTGTACCCTAGCTACCGCCGGCTTGGAATCGGCGCTCGGAGCCGTGCAGAAACGGGAGCTCTTGCCGGAGTTTCACCAACTGACTGAAATCGAGAGGGAGTCAGAAGTCTCTTTGAAGCAAACCTGCTGACCCCATATCCATTTGCCTAGGGTTCTCACCGTCTCCTCATTTTTTCTTTTTGCTCCCCTTCCCGGCCGTATTGCCGGCCCGTGCCGCTCCAACCGCAGCCTGAAACAGCCAAACAGCCAATGGAGCAGCGACAACCAAGATGATGCTGGTGGGGCCGACGCCAAAATCCGGCTCGCCAGAAGCCAACTCGAAAATTGAGCCAACAGCAGCAATGGCGCTGAGGCAGGAAACGGCCAAGAGCAGGTAACCTTTAACGCTGGTGGTCATAGAGAACCCGTTTGTGGACTAAACTTGTGCGGCTCGAAGACAAGCCGGTTAGATGCGTATTCATTCGCTAAAAAGCCCTCCCACTCCTGAGAGGGCTAACTTTTATGCTAAAAGCAGGGATCCCTGTCCAGCAAGGCAAAACCAAAGGTGGGATCCCTAGCAGATAGGGTGCGGATTTAGCCGTTCACGATGATCTTGCCGACCATTCCGGCCCCGCGGTGGGGCGTGCAGTAGTAGGTGTACTCACCTGGAGGAACATCAACAAAAGCTGACTCCACAACCTGCTTGGGAGCTGTAAGCAGCGCCTTGTGGGAGAGTTTGGCGGCCAGAGCCGCATCTCCACCGGGCACCTTGTCAAAGACGACGTTGTGGGGATAGACCTTGTTGTTCACCCATTGGACGGTATCCCCTTGATTGATGGTGAGAGAAGGCGGATCGTAGACCAACTGGGCTTTGTCGGATCCCATTTTGACGATGTAGGTTTCGGCAGCAGCAGGGTTGGACAAGAACGCCACAGCCAGCCCCCCAACCACAAGGCTGAGCAGGATGAGCTGCAAACGCTTCACCAGGTTAAAAACTAGAGACATGGATTCCTCTCAAAACGCAACAGCAGTTATCCCAGACTTTGCGGCTCCGTTGTTCCCTTCCAGGTAGTGAAGAGAACCCAGCCAGGCGGAGGGACAGCAGGGACAGTTGGATTCCCAATGTTCATTATAAGGGGGCTCATCCCAAAATAGAGCATGCCCACCTATGGAGCGGTAGCATCCGTTCTTTAACAGAAGGCCACAGCAGACCGAACCCGTCAAACAACAGAACTCTCTCGCGGGTCTATGGCAACACTTCTGCTGGGCAACCCGATGCGGCTGGATCCCCAACCACTTGGGGTAGAGCATCTTGGCAGTTGGCGAGCGTGCGCAGGGAACCGAGAGCCAGTTTTCCGGGTCGTCCTCATCTCTACCCAAAAGTGCTTCGCAAAGTTTCGCAAAGTAGAGATTCTTTTTCCGTGGGATCCCTTAAAGTCCAAGAGTGTCTTGCCTAACAAATCCGTAGGGTTGTCGATGCACAAGAAGGGCAAATCATCCTAATCTCAAAGAGCAGGTTCTTGGATGCTGCTGGTCGGTATTCCTTTGAGATTCCTCAATAACATCACCTGAAAGTCAGTTGGTTGTTCAGCCCTCACCAAAATAGGGAGTCTGTTAAGATGAGCGTACAGCGTTCACCCGTAGTTGGTCCAAGCAAGAGTCGGCTTGCAACAAGTTTAGAATCGACGGATCAGCGGCTTAACATTCAAATCTTGGCCCGGTGTATTGGCACTGCCTTGAACCTGGGCGCTCCTCTCAGGGTTGAAGTGCACTACACCTCACAAGCTCGGTAGCAAGGTTTTCTTGGCAGGCCGCTCTAGGGGCACAGCTGCTACTATGGTTTGTGCTTGCCTGGGGCTAGAGTGATTTTTGGGCTTCTTATTTCGTTGTATGTCCCTATAGTCACTGCTGGCTGGAACAGCACATCTGAGGTCTCTCTAGAAGAGAGGAGCTGGGCATAAGCCGACGATTTTAGTCTGGCTGGATTGAGACAACTCTATTCACTACATCATCACATAGTCATTTCAAGTTAGATTAAGACACTTTACTAATTGCTACGCAGTGCCGTCCAAACGCTCTGCGCCGCTTCCGCAACCACCCCCAACCCCTCTCCCATAGGGAGAGAGGAGCTAGGAAGCAACACAACGGAAAAGTCTCCTTCCTGCTTAAAGTGTGCTTAAAGTGATTGTATTTAGCAATGCGCAATGCAGCTTCTGTGGGGCAGGGATCCCGTTCGTCCAAAGCCTTAGGGCTGAAAAACCTGCAGGTCATATTAAACTGCGTGCGGAGTCTACAGAGCTAGTTCTGAACAATCCCCTGGATGATGGCTTCCGTAAGGCGGTCTAATCCTCCCAGGTCAGCTCTCTCGTTTTGGGAAAAGGGGTGAGGACAGTCGCCCAGCAGGCCGGAGAGCAGGGGAACTCAAACTGGTCAGAGCAGCCACAAGCACTTGGCCCAGAAAACCTTCTGCCAAGGGGGCACGGCGCTCTCAGTTGGCTTAACATTATTTCATGACTGGGCTTGGCCTTCACCTTGTCGAGGGCAGCTGGCCCGCCCAGGGTTCGGCTCAACTTCCTTCCCATTGCAGGCAAAACGACCATGGTAGGCATCTTCAGGCGCTTGTTCGGCTGGCGTGGTCAAGCTGCGGCCACGTCCTCACCGGAAACTTTTGCTAAACCAACCCCTACGAAAGAGAGGAAAGACAATACTTTTTTTCTCGACCCAGATGAAGCCAAAACCCTTGGCAACATTGAGTACATGCGCACCCCCAGGATCGTGAAGCACACCTTCCAGGATTTCGGCAGCAAGGAGAAGGTGGAGGTGGTGGAGCAGGTCTCTTCCCTCAGCAAAGTTAAGTTGTCCACAGAGCAAGCCAAAACTCCTGAAACTGCTGCTGAGCAGGGATCCTCCGCTTCAAGCAGCAGCGGAGTAAGCCCACGCCGTCAAGGGGGATCGGACATGGATACCTTCCGCAATATGGCCCGCAGCCTAAAACGCAAATAAGCCAAACTCAGGTTGATCCCTGTCAGAGCCAACCAGAGGCTGGATCCCAGCTTTCCTCTTCGCAGCAGCGACAGGCGTGATACAACTGCTATCGAACCGGCTAATCTGCGACTGAACTGAGGAGGAGCAATGGCGATTAAGCGAGGCACCTTGGTGCGGGCTATCCGCGAGAAACTGGAGGGTAGCTTAGAAGCGCAGGCAAGCGATCCTTTTATTCCCAACTACGTTTTCGAGACCCCCGGAGAAGTCGTGGATATCAAAGGTGACTACCTGCAGATTAAGTTTGGGGCTGTTCCCACCCCTACGGTTTGGCTGCGGGCGGATCAGGTTCAGGAGATGGCGGGTTGAGTAGAAGCACGGAATGTTTCCCATCTGCATACCCCGTGATGGGGTGAAGGGGGATCCATGGCACTCCTGGCTGCTCCCAACCGTGAACAAATCCTGCAGCGTAGGCAGCTTTTGCGTCGGCAACGGCGCAGCCGATTCTGGCAGGGATCCTGGCGCCTGACCGGTTCGATGACCCTCTTGGCGCTGCTGGTGCTGGGCCTACGGCAGCCCCACTGGCAAATTCGTCAGCCAGAACAGATTCAGGTAAAGGGTGCCCACTGGGTCGATCCCGCCTGGATACGGGCACAATTGCCCCTGCAGTATCCCCTCAACATTTGGCAGGTGCAACCGGCTGTTTTGGAAAGGGCTTTGCTGGGATCCCCGACCCGCCCCTCTCCCATCGAAAGCGTCCAGGTGCAGCGGCGGCTGCTGCCGGTGGGTGTCATCGTCCAGGTGCGGGAACGGCAACCTGTTGCGCGGGCGCGATGGGGCGACCAGATGGGCTGGGTGGATGTCCAAGGCAACTGGCTGTCTCCCGATCCCTACCGTTCCCCCGCGTCTTGGCCTGAGCTGGAGCTGCTGGGCTGGGAGAACCACACCCCAGAGCAATGGGCGCTGTTGCTCAGGGCTTTACAGCAGTCTGAAATTCAGATCAGGGCAGTGGATTGGCAATCTGGAGCGGGAATTACCCTGCATACTGAGCTGGGCAACGTCTACCTGGGGCCGATTTCCGACCGCTTGCCCTTGCAAATTCAGACCCTCAACCAAATGCGGGATCTGCGCCGCTACTGCGAGTGTACGCCCGACGACATCGTCCACATTGACCTCACCAGCCCCAGTGTGCCCACCTTGCAACTTACCCCCACGGCCACCCAGGAGCGCTGGAAAGACGTGCGGATGCCCTAGCTTTGCTATGAACCCGGTGCCGGCGGTGGAGGTGAACCAATTGTGGACAGCTTATCCCGGTCATCCGCCGGTGCTGCAAGGGCTGGATCTACGGGTCGAGGTTGGGCAACATCTGGGGGTGATCGGCCCCAATGGCGCGGGTAAAACTACCCTGTTCCTCACCCTCTGCGGCCTGTTGCCCCCCTGCTCTGGCCAGGTGAGTTTGTTTGGCCAGCCGCTGCGGCCCGGCCAGTTTCGCCCCGAGGTGGGGCTGGTGTTTCAGGATCCCAACGACCAACTGTTTGCCCCATCGGTGGCCGAAGATGTGGCCTTCGGACTGCGCAATTTGGCCCGTCCTGAGGCGGAGATTGCGGCTGCCGTTCAGGCCGCCCTGCAGATGACCGGCACCCTCCATTTGGCCGATCGTCCCCCCCATCACCTCTCTGGTGGGGAAAAGCGCATGGTTGCCATTGCCGGGATCCTGGCGATGCAGCCCCAGTTGGTGCTCTACGATGAGCCGACGGCCAACCTCGATTTGCGAGCCCGGCGGCGGTTGATGGTTTTTTTGCAACAGGCCGCCCACACTTTTCTGCTGGCTTCCCACGATCTGGAGCTGATCCTGGAGGTGTGCGATCAGGTCATCCTGTTGGATCAAGGGCGGATCTGGGCCCAGGGATCCCCAGCCCACCTGATGGGCCGAGCCGACCTCATGGAAGCCCACGGCCTGGAAGTGCCCCCCTCGCTGCGCCGATAACGACAAAAGTTGAAAAGATATCAAGAATTATTTTTAAGCTGACAACATTTTTGCCTCTCTTAATAAAAAGCTATCGTGCTAATTAAAAATATTGATTTTCGTCCAGGATTGAGTGGGGATATCATTTTGTTAAGTCGGGGATCCCTTCTCTGAGCTGTCCTAGTCAATTTTGTATGATCGATTTTGTACAAGAAAGATGTGGACTTAGCTCAGAGTTGGCAGCTTTGCCCGCCTGAGTGACAGTTGCGGTTAACCCTGATGGCTCCTACAACCTGTTCTGACTTCAGTCGGAGGTCTGTGGCTCAGAGCCTTCTCCCCTCAGAGGGGGGTCTCTGGTGGCTGGGGTAGGTGTCGCCGGGAAAAGCTGTCAATCGAGATTTGGGCAGAGGATCTCTCTGATGAAATCGAAAGGAGATTGCATGAGCGAACCCAATAAGCGAGATCAATTTGCCTTGTTGCTGGGTTCGACAGCGTTCAGGAACTGAGTGTGTTCAAAAGTGGAGAGTTGATATGCCTATTGCAGTTGGAATGATCGAAACCCGCGGGTTCCCGGCAGTGGTAGAAGCTGCCGACGCCATGGTCAAGGCAGCCCGCGTTACCCTGGTGGGTTACGAGAAAATCGGCAGCGGTCGGGTCACCGTGATCGTGCGGGGGGATGTCTCGGAGGTGCAAGCCTCGGTGGCTGCCGGTTTGGAGTCTGCCAAGCGGGTGAGCGGGGGTGAGATTCTCTCCCACCACATCATTGCCCGTCCCCACGAGAACCTGGAGTTTGTGTTGCCCATCCGCTATACCGAGGCGGTAGAGCAGTTCCGCACCTAGTCCCCACTTCAGTAAAGTTCGCACCCCAGAAAGTTCGCACCCCACTTTCACTTTCAGCGTAAGGAGTACCTATGGCTATTGCAGTTGGAATGATCGAAACCCTGGGCTTCCCGGCAGTGGTAGAAGCTGCCGACGCCATGGTCAAGGCAGCCCGCGTTACCCTGGTGGGTTACGAGAAAATCGGCAGCGGTCGGGTCACCGTGATCGTGCGGGGGGATGTCTCGGAGGTGCAAGCCTCGGTGGCTGCCGGCATTGACTCGGTGAAGCGGGTGAACGGCGGCCAGTTGTTGTCTTGGCACATTATCGCCCGTCCCCACGAGAACCTGGAGTACGTGTTGCCCATTCGCTACACCGAGGATGTGGCTCAGTTCCGCGAAGGGGTCAATGCCATCCGTCCCTTCACCCGTCCCTGATGCGTATTGCCATTGTGCGGGGCACCGTCACCAGCACTCAAAAGGATCCCAGCTTGACGGGCGTGAAGTTTTTGTTGGTGCAGTACGTCGATCTCGAGGGCCAGCCGCAACCCGATTACGCTGTGGCTGCCGATCCGGTGGGGGCCGGCATTGACGAGTGGGTGCTGGTTAGCCAAGGCAGTGCCGCTCGCCAGCCGCAAGGAAACCAGACTCGCCCGCTGGATGCAGTGGTGATGGCGATTATCGATACGGTCAGCGTTGGCGGTCGCTCTCTCTACAACAAGCGCGATCAACGCTAGCTGGGATCCCTTCCCTTCTCATCTCTCTTGCTGCCCTTGTCCGCCCTACTGCGTTCTAGAGGCTCACGGTTATGCCTGCTCACACCTATGCTGCACCGCCAACGCCCTGGTCTCGCCGACTGGCGGAGCCCAAGATCGATCCCACAGCCTACGTGCATTCTTTCTCCAACCTCATTGGGGATGTGCGGGTGGAAGCGGAGGTGCTGATCGCCCCGGGAACTTCCATTCGCGCTGACGAGGGATCCCCCTTCCACATTGGCGCCAGATCCAACATTCAGGATGGGGTGGTCATCCACGGCCTGGAACAGGGGCGGGTGATAGGAGAAGACGGCCAACCCTACTCCGTTTGGATTGGCAGAAACACTTCCATTGCCCACATGGCTCTGATCCACGGGCCGGCCTACGTGGGCAACGACTGCTTTATTGGCTTCCGCTCGACGGTGTTCAACGCTCGGGTTGGGGATGGCTGCATCATCATGTTGCATTGCCTGATCCAGGATGTGGAGATCCCCCCAGGCAAGTACGTGCCTTCTGGATCCATCATCACCACCCAGGCCGAGGCCGACCGGCTGCCCGACGTCCAGGATAGCGATGCCAAGTTTGCCCAACACGTGATCGGCATCAACCAAGCCCTGCGAGAGGGCTACCAGTGCAGCGAAAACCTCGTCTGTATCGCTCCCATCCGCAACGAACTGCAGCGCACCTCTAACTCAACGGCTACGGAGACGGCACCCATGACTCATTCTTCCCATCGCGGCAATGGCCGGAACGGCGGCGGATCCCCTCTCAAGCCGGAGGTGGTGGAGCAAATTCGTGCCCTGTTGGCCCAAGGCTATCGCGTGGGGCTAGAGTATGCCGATGCTCGCCGCTTCAAAACCTCTTCCTGGCAAAGCGAAAGCCCAATCGCCAGCACCCACGAGGCGGAGGTGGTGCGATCGCTGGGGGCCATCCTGGCGGAGCACCAGGGAGAATATGTGCGCCTACTGGGGATCGATCCCAAGGCTAAACGGCGGGTGCTGGAGCAAATCATCCAAACCCCCGATGGGCCGGCGCTGGTCTCTGGGATGCCCAGCCGCGTCTCGGCAGCCGCTGCTCCGGGTTCTGGGGCGGTCGGCTCTCGCTCTGGCTCAGGGCTGGAGGAGGAGATCCGGACTTTGTTGGCGCAGGGGTATCGCGTTGGCCTGGAGGTGGCTGATGCCCGCCGCTACCGCACCTCTTCTTGGCAGACCTTGAGCAATTTGAGCGGTCAGCCGCAGGAGATCCTGGCCGCTGTTCAGGCTGCCCTAGCAGAGCACCAGGGAGAATATGTGCGCCTGTTGGGGATCGATCCCAAAGGCAAACGGCGGGTGCTGGAGAAGGTCATTCAAACCCCGCAAGGCCAGGTGAGCAGCAGTCCTGCAGGAACCGGCGTGGTGGCAGATACGGCTCCTGCGGCAGGGGGCAGTGCCGGCCTGGATCTGGAGGTGCAGGAGGAGGTGCATCGGCTGCTGGCTCAGGGCTATCGCATCGGCTACGAATATGCCGACGAGCGCCGCTTCAAAACCTCTTCCTGGCAGAGTGGGCCGGCCATTCGCGCCACCCGCGGGCCAGAGGTGTTGGCTAAGCTGACGGCTGCCCTGGCGGAGCACCAGGGAGAATATGTGCGCCTGCTGGGGATCGATCCCAAAGGCAAACGGCGGGTCTATGAGCGCATAATCCAAACCCCTAGCGGAAAATCTGCTGCTGCTGCCGCGGCTCCTGCTTCTGCCCCCAAGGGATCCCTTTCTGGCACCCGCCTCAGCGCCGAGGTGGTGGCTCAGGTGCAGCAGTTGCTCAGCCAAGGCTACCGCATCGGCACCGAACATGCGGACAAGCGCCGTTTTCGCACGTCTTCCTGGCAAAGCTGTAGCCCCATCGAGGCCACCCAAGTGCCCCAAGTGGTGGCGGCTCTAGAAGCCTGCCTGGCAGAACACCAGGGAGAATACGTTCGCCTGCTGGGGATCGATCCCAAGGCCAAACGGCGAGTGCTGGAGCAGATCATCCAAACCCCTTGAGGGATCCCAGCTTTTTTTGACCTCTGTTGGTTCAAGTCCAACCTCCCAGCGATGAGGAGCACTTTGTTGGCCTCTACTTTGCCCAACTCCATGACGCTCCGCGCCTTGCCTGGCCAAAACGGCGAAACTCGCTATTTTGTCAGTGGTGAGGTGCAGGTGGAAGCTGGGGTGGGGATTGGGGCAGGGGTGCTGCTGCGGGCTAACCCCGGCTGTCGGATCTACATCGAGCGCGGCGCGTGTATCGGCATGGGATCCGTTCTGCACGCCTGTGGGGGATCCCTCATCGTGGAGGCGGGAGCAACCTTGGGAATGGGGGTGCTGGTGATCGGGCAGGGCACCATCGGCAAAAACGCCTGCATCGGCTCGGAAACCACGGTGCTGAATTGTTCGGTGCTCAGCCAAGCAGTCATTCCCCCCGGCTCGCTGCTCGGGGATCCCACCTATGGTTTGAACCTCCAAGAAGGGGGCGCCGGCAAGCCCATCCCGGCAGAGCCCTCGCCGGCGAAAGTGGAAATGGCCCAAGAGACGCCGCCTGAGACAGCTCCCCCGCCCAGTTCTCCAGTGGCCAATGTGGAAAAGCAAACCCGCCGTTGGCACCAAGAAAAATCCGACTCCCCAGAGACCAAAACCCATAAGCTCAATGGGATCCCTGGCCATTGGGAATTGGATCGCCTCTTGAGCAAGATTTATCCCCATCGACAGGTGCTCTCCTCTGGGGATAGCCGGCTCTAATGGCTAAACTGGCGTGAGTAGCTAGGATGCCGATGTCAACCTCCCTGGGCCTGATTCAGACGCGCAGCTTTCCGGTCATCGTGCGCATTGCCGACGCTATGACCAAGTCGGCAGGCGTGACGCTGATCGGCTTTGAGAAAACCTCGGGGGGCTACTGCACAGCCATTGTGCGGGGGGGAATTGCCGATGTGCGCATTGCCATTGAGGAGGGCATTGAGCTGGCCCGCCAGTTTGACCAAGAGGAGATCTCCAGTTTGGTGATCCCGCGCCCCCTGCCCAACTTGGAAGTGGTACTGCCGATCAGCAGCAAGCTGTCTCAACTGGCACAAAACCGCGGCTATAGCCGCCTCAGTAACTTGGCCGTGGGCCTGCTGGAAACTCGCGGCTTCCCGGCAATGGTGGGAGCTGCCGATGTCATGCTCAAAACCGCGGATGTCCAACTGGCGGCCTACGAGACCATTGGGGATGGCCTATGTACGGCCATTATCCGCGGTACAGTGGCCAACGTGGCCATTGCCATCGATGCCGGCATGTACGAAGCAGAGCGCATTGGGGAACTGCACGCGGTGGCGGTGATCCCGCGCCCTCTGGATGAGCTGGAGCAAGCCCTGCCCGTGGCCAGTTGTTTTGTTGCCCAGCCAGTGACCTTGCCGGTGACCCTTCCTCAAGTTCAGGAACAGGAGGTGCAGCGCAGCGATACGGCTGTGGAACGGATCCCTGTTTATCTGGAGCCGCCTGAAACTCCCTAGCCCCCTGAGAAACCCATCTGTTGCCCAAGAAAGCCGAGCAGGGCAGCGGGGAAAAATGCTAGGCTACTGGAAGACCTGGGTCCGTGCAGCTCCGACGCCCAAACCGTGTCAGGATCGGAAGATAGCAGCACCACGGGATGCTCAGAGCAGGCGCGTCAACCCGGGTCGCCCTTTGCTACCCCACTTTCCTCTCTGCTGGGTCATTCCCCTTCTCGCCTTTCTCCCCCTTGTCCTAGCAATGTCCGAGACAGACAATCCCCTCGCCAACTGGGCTCAAAAAGCCTTTTACTTCGGCATGGGTTTGGCGGCTGTGGCGGCGGATAATGCTGCCAAGGTGGCCAGCAAAGCGGGTATCCGTCTGATGGAGTTGCGCAAGCAGGCGCAAGCTTTGGTGGACGAGCTGGTGGAGCGGGGGGCGATGACCGCTGAAGAGGCGCGGGCTTACATGGATGCCATCGCCGCCAACGCCAACCGCAAGGGAGAAGACAGACAAACTGCCGGCCCCCGCAAGATCACCATTGATGACATTAGCGATACCGAGGGCGAGGCAGGCACGGCCATCGAACTTTCGGAAGCGGCCCGTCTGCGCCAAAAGATCGCCGAATTGCAAGCTGAGTTGGATCGCCTCAAGGGCAAATCTTGAGCGGAAGGACAGCCCGGCAGGAAGGTAGGAATGCATTGCTTCCTAGCTCCTCTCCCCTTTTGCATAGCGGAAGCGGTACCGCAGAGCACTTGGGAAGTGTCTCAACCTAACTTGAAATGACCCTAAAGATTGAGGCTACCGTCAGGTGGATCGTCTCTGTGAAGTGTTAGGGATCCTCGCCCTTTAGAGCCGGGGGCAGGTCAAGGTTGTTCATTTCAGAGGTTTCAAAAAACTGCCGTGAGACAGCTTGCAATTCTCCGTCGTCGGAGAAAAGATGGGAACACCCGCCTATCTGGGCAGGAGCATCTCAATCCAATCTTGTTGAGTTTGAGATCAGACAGCAGGAATGAGGATCCCGTCTTCCGAGAGAAAGCGGGAGCTGAGAAAGGGACGCAGCGCCTTGGGAATGCGAATTGAGCCATCCGGCTGTTGGTGATTTTCCAGCAGGGCAGCCAGAGAGCGCCCCACCGCCAAGCCAGATCCGTTCAGGGTGTGGACAAACTGGGTGCCTTTCTGGCCGGCTTCTTTGTAGCGCAGGTTAGCACGGCGGGCCTGAAAGTCCCAGCAGTTGGAGCAACTGGAGATCTCGCGGTACTGATTTTGGGAGGGGAACCACACCTCCAAGTCAAAGCAGCGGGCTGCCGCAAAGCCTAAATCGCCGCTACACAGCTCCACCACCCGGTAGGGCAGCTCCAGCATCTGTAAGATGGCCTCGGCATCCTGCACCAGCTTCTCGTGTTCGGCTTCCGATTGATCTGGGCGAGTGACCTTGACCAGCTCCACTTTTTGAAACTGGTGCAACCGGATCAGCCCCTTGGTGTCGCGGCCATAGCTGCCCGCCTCACGGCGAAAACAAGGGGTGTAAGCACAGAAGTAAAGAGGGAGGGACTCCGCAGGGATTACCTCATCCCGGTACAGATTGGTAAGGGGAACTTCCGCCGTCGGGATCAGCCACAGGTCGTCGTCAGCACAGCGAAAGCTGTCTTCGGCAAACTTGGGCAACTGCCCCGTCCCCTGCAAAGCGGCGCTGTTGACCAAAAAGGGTGGGATCACCTCGGTGTAGCCGGCTGCAACGTGGCGCTCCAGCATCATGGCAATCAAAGCCCGTTCCAGGGCCGCGCCCGCCCCTACCATAGCCACAAAGCGGCTTTGGGCCACTTTGACCGCACGGCCAATCTCCAGCAACCCCAGTTTTTCGGCAATCTCGTCATGGGGAAGGACAGGATGGGCCGGCTTTAGCTCCTCACCCCAGCGGCGCACCTCTACATTGTCGGCCTCATCTCGGCCAACCGGCACGCTGGGCAGGGGCAAATTGGGCAGGGTGAGCAGCCGAGCACGAATCTCCTCTTCCAGCTCCCGTTCCTGCTGCTCCAGTTGGGCAATCTCGGCCTTGAGATCCACCCCCCGCTGCCGCAGGGCCGCCACTTCGGGGCCTTGGGGATCTGCCCCCTGGCGGATGATCTCGCCGACTTTTTTGCCGAGGCTGTTGCTTTCGGCCTGCAGGGATCCCTTGCGGGCCTCCAACTGCCGCCGCTCCCGATCCAACTGCAGGATCCCATCCAGATCGACTGTGGCCCGGCGGTTTTGCAGGGCTTGGCGTACCTGTTCAGGGCGATCCCGCAGCAGCTTCAGATCCAGCACAGAGATGGTCTACCCTCAGCTCCAGATATCCGACCTATTTCTTTAGCCAGCTAAACATGGCCCGCAGCTCCCTGCCCACCTGTTCAATGGGGTGTTCGGCCTCGCGGCGCCGCATCGCAGTAAGCCCTGGCTTGCCGGCCTGATTTTCCAAGACAAATTCACGGGCAAATTGGCCGCTTTGGATCTCGGCGAGGATCCGTTTCATTTCAGCGCGGGTTTGCTCCGTAATGATGCGGGGGCCACGGGTGTAGTCGCCGTATTCTGCCGTGTTGGAGATGCTGTGGCGCATTTTCTCCAGGCCGCCCTCGACGATGAGATCCACGATCAGCTTCACCTCATGCAGGCACTCGAAGTAGGCCAGTTCCGGCTGGTAGCCCGCTTCCACCAAGGTTTCAAACCCCGCTTTGATCAGAGCCGTCAGCCCACCGCAGAGCACCACCTGCTCGCCAAAGAGGTCGGTTTCGGTCTCTTCCCGGAAGGTGGTTTCCAAAATGCCGGCCCGCGTGCCACCGATGGCTTTGGCATAGGCCATGGCCCGCTCCCGTGCCATTCCCGAGGCATCTTGATAGACGGCAAACAGGCAGGGCACCCCTTCCCCCGCTTGGTAGGTGCGCCGCACCAAGTGCCCAGGGCCTTTGGGGGCAACCATGATGACATCCACGTCTGCCGGCGGCTGGATCTGCCCGAAGTGAATGTTGAAGCCGTGGGCAAAGAGGAGCACGTTCCCCGGCTGCAGGTGGGGACGGATTTCGCCCTGGAAAACGGCCTTTTGCACTTCATCGGGCAGCAAAACCATTACCCAATCGGCGGCAGCGGCAGCATCCGCCACCGTTTTGACCATTAAGCCGTCTTGCTCGGCTTTGGGCCAGGAAGGGCTGCCAGGGTAAAGGCCAACGATGACCTGGACACCGCTATCGCGCAAATTGAGGGCGTGGGCGTGGCCTTGGCTGCCATAGCCGATGATGGCAACGGTTTTATCGGCCAAAGGCTCCAGGTTGGCGTCGGTGTCGTAGTAGAGGCGGGCCATGGTCGAGCAGGGCGTGAGCAGGTGCTTGACTAGGATAGCAGGATTGGATCCAACTTGCTGATCTCAAGCGCCGTGATGAACAGTTTTCACCCACCTTAGGCGCTTGGGCTGTACACACATGCGAGCGGTTGTGGCGATCATAACCGGCAGCCAGTGGAGCATGTAGACCAAGCCCAGGGCGGTGTGCCACCAAAGTCGCCGTCCGCGCAAGCCCTCCACCTGGCGTAGCCCCCGGTAAAAAGCCACCGTCAGGCAGCCCATCACCAGAGCGTTCAAGGGGAGCAGCACCGAGGAGTGGCCCGTCAACAGCACCCAGAGGGTATCGGGAACCAAGGCCATCGGCAGCAAGTACTGAGAAATAAAGAAGGCCCAGAGATCTACTGTTTTGGCCATCCCCATACGGCGACTGAGGATCCCTGGCCAGTAGTCGAGATAGCGCTGGTAGCCCCCTTCCGCCCAGCGGCAGCGCTGGTGCCAGAGACTTTTCCAAGAGGTGACCCCTTCTTCGACGATGGCCGGCTCCGTCAGAAAGGCGATATCTACGCCCGCCAGGTGCAGCTTGAAGGTGAGATCCAGGTCGTCAGTGAGGGTGCTCTCATTCCAGCCGCCGCACTTTTCCAAGACATCTCGCCGCACCAGTTGGCCATTGCCGCGTAGCTCGCCAATGCCCCTCACGGCCACGCGCTGCTGCTGAAAATAAGCGTCGGAGGCCATTTCCGCCACCTGCCCCAAAGTCCAGAAGTTGACCTTGGGGTTGCTCAGGGCCTTGCGCACCTGTACAGCCCCTACCATCCGTCTGCCAAAACGGCTGCGCAGGCTGCTCACTTGAACAAACAAGGGTAGAGTGCGGGCAAGAAAATCCGAGGGCACCACAGCATCGGCATCGCAGACCAGGATGATCTCCCCTTGAGTCAGGGGCAGTACCTCGTTGAGGGCACCGGACTTGCCCCCCCCTCGTCCTGGCTGCCGCCGGTAAACCCGCAGATGGGGGATCCAATTTTGGGCTTCCCGCAGGACTTCAGGGGTGGCATCGCTGCTGTTGTCGTCGATGGCCCACAGCTCCAGATGGCTGGTGGGGTAACGGAGCTGGGTCAAGCTGTGCAACAGCCGTGGGAGCACTGCGCTCTCATTCTTGGCTGGGATCAACACAGCCACACGGGGCAAGGCCAGCCCGCCCAACTCAGAAAGCCCGCTCTGCCCATCCCGTTGCATTGGCAGGACAGAGTCATTGTTGTTAGGGTCATCGCTGTTATCTGTTGAACTGGGATCCCGGCGGGTCGCAGCGGCAGGAGGAAGTCTCAGAGGGGGCAGGGAGGTCGCCGGTTGCAGGCGAAATAAGCGGCTAATGTGGATCACCATGAACGTGGCCAAACCAACAGTGATCCAACGGGCCGTCGGCACCACATGCATCAGGCTGACCAACCCCCACACCATGGCCAGAACCAGCAGAGCCTTGAGACGGCGGCGCTGGGCCGAGGTGAGCAACCAATCGGGAAGATGAAGATCCTCGAGAGGCTCTGGCTCTGACCAGACGAACTCAGACATGGGAATCCTCCCCCGGGCGGCAATGTTACCCAACCTCGCCAGCCTGTGCGAGCGTTAACCCAAAGGCTGTTAAGAGGTTGTTACCTATTGTCACCCATTGTGTTGGCGAAACGGAGTTCTCGAGAACCTACAGGCGAGAAAAATTGGGGATCCCGACTGCCGCTTCTCCGGCAAGGGGGTGAGTAGCCTATGGGTTACCGCGAATCTCTTTGATCACCCCATCTTCCAGAAGGATCTCGACCTGCATTTTCTGGATCAGGTTGTCTCCTTTTTGGACTCGGAAGAAGCTCTCCACATTGCCCTGCAGCACTTCTTGGTTAAGCTCCAGGGTGTTCAGTTGGTTGATCTGCTGCAACAATTGGTTTTTCTGATCCAAGAGGCGGATTTTCTGCTCGTTCACGCGGCTTTTCACCGCTTCCACCTGTTGGAGCACTTGGGGGCTGTTGGGGTTGGGGCTCTGTTTCTCCAGTTCGGCAATAGCCCGCTTGCCCTGAAACTCCAGCTGTTGCATCTGAGCATCGGTGGCTTCGATCTGCCGCTCTAATTGCTCCTGCATTTCCTTTTTCCAAAGGGGTGTGACCACCACCTTAACGGGAATGTTGCGTTTGAGCAGTAATTGAGTGCCGTTGCTGACGTTGTTTTCTTCCATATGACTCATCCAGGCAGACGACCAACCAAACCAGGGGCTTGTGCCCATTGTAGAAAGCTCCCCTCAAAAGCTCTGGGGTTGGGGAAGAGGAGCTTGACAGACCGGATCCTCCCCCGCCGAGCCGGAGAATCCATCTACTTATCCTACCGGCTGGGATCCCTGCGGTAAAGTCTTGATTTCGGGAAACTGCAATTTTGGTTAAGGATCTTAAAGGCCGCCGCCTTGCCCTGGCACAGATTCGGCTAGCGTGAGAGACAGTGTTCTTTTTTGCGGCAGCCATGAGCGAACGGGCCTCGACCCCTTCCAAGCCCTCTGCTGGGATCACCGAGCCGGTGCGGATTGCCTCTCGAAAAAGCGAGTTGGCTTTGGTGCAGACCCAGTGGGTGATGGGTCAGTTGCAAGAACACCATCCGGGATTACCCCTGGAGCTCAACACCCTTTCCACCCAGGGAGACATCATCCTGGATGTGGCACTGGCCAAAATTGGGGACAAAGGTCTTTTTACCAAGGAATTGGAAGTTAGCCTGCTCAACGGCAGCAGCGACTTGGCGGTACACAGCCTTAAAGACTTGCCCACTCGCCTGCCGGAGGGCTTGGTGTTGGGGGCGATCACGCGGCGGGAGGATCCGTTGGACGCTTTGGTGCTGCGAGAGGAGCTGCGCAGCTACCAACTGGCCACCCTGCCCGAAGGAACAGTGATTGGCACCTCCTCGCTGCGGCGACTGGCCCAACTGCGCCATGCCTTTCCCCACTTGCGCTTTAAGGACGTGCGGGGCAACCTCAACACCCGCCTGGCTAAGCTGGAGCGGGGAGAGTACGATGGCCTGATTTTGGCGGTGGCCGGCTTGAAGCGTCTGGGCAAAGCCGACCGGATCCACGAGGTGCTGGATCCCAGCGTGTCTCTGTACGCGGTTGGCCAGGGATCCCTGGGAATCGAGTGTCGGCAGGGAGATGAGCGGATTCTGGAGCTTATCCGACCCTTGGCCGATGCGGAGGCCACAGCCCGCTGCTTGGCAGAGCGAGCTTTCCTGCGGGCTTTGGAGGGAGGGTGTCAGGTGCCCATTGGCGTTCACAGCCAAGTCCGAGGGGAGGAGCTGCACCTAACCGGTATGGTGGCCGAGCTGGATGGCCGGCGGCTCATCCGCGATACTCAGACGGGATCCACCGCCGATCCCGAGGCAGTGGGGATGGCTCTTGCAGAAAAGCTAAAACAGCAGGGGGCCGACGAGATTTTGCAGGCCATTTTTGCCCAGGCCCGCCGTTAGGCTTTTCCACCCTTTCTGAGTAAGCTTTGAGGTCTGCAGCCAGGGGGAGTTGAAGAAAAGAGGGGCACGGAAGTCCTCCCTAAGGCAAATTCACTCAACTTCAAATGGGAAACTCGCATTCACAGCAGCAGTATCTAAGCTCTAGCTTAGCTTCCAAAACCGCCGTATCATCTTGAACTACTAAGGTCACTCGGTTGTTGGCAATCTCTGCCGGCGAGAGGGTTAGAGTTTTGGTGAAGGTTTGGCCAGGCACACTTGGGGAAGTATACAAAAACCCCGCTTGAGTTGCTTGAGTTGGAGGTGACATCCCGCCGGTTGAAATCGCGCTGTTGAATAGGTAGTACTTGTCGTTCCCGGCATTAGGAGCTGTGTTACTTGTTGCCTGCAAGTTATTGCGATAGGTAAACGTAAGGGTGCCTCCCATCCGGCAGCCCGTTTTACAAGGGGGGCTCCACTGGAAGGTATGAGCAAAGAGTTTATTGGCTTGGGGCTCTCCCCAGTTGACTGTCCCGAAAGGGCCCTGGAGAGTTGTCCAAACGTTGGGTGGAACCTCCGATTGCAGGGGGGAAGCAGGGTTTGGCGGAGGAGCGCTGAGGGTTACTGAGCGCAACACCATGGGTCTCGAGCACCGAAGGCCAGGCAGAGGGCTTGGCGAAGGGGGGAAAGGAACCTGGCGGAATAGCTCATCTACAGTTTCTGAGGATTCTGCCGGAGCTATGGGAACTGGGGAGGGTATCGATCTAGGCACAGAAGGCATAGGCTGCCTAGCTGGCTCCGGGGCCTGAGCCACTAAAAGATGATCTTCAGCCAAGGCAACACCCGAAAGAGAACCACTCTCCCAAAGGGGCGTAAGTAGCAAAGCCAAAATGCCCAAACGCAGTCCTACTTCTCATTTGTATTCTCCAAATCTTGATAGAGATGCCCACTTCCTTCTCAGCTCAAGCCAAAGCTCAGCTCAAGCCAAAGCTGAGAATTTACTAGCAAAGACATTGGGGAATACAAGCAGGTTCCTTAAACTTTGTAAATTCTTGTGAATTCCAGCTCAATTCCAGCTTTTTCCTTTGCTTGATCATGTAGCGGGGCTTGGCTTCCTAGAAGGGCAAGAATTAGAGACGGGAGAAAATCCGCCGCTCAAATTTCAGCCCCAGCCAGATTACCCCGATCCCACAGGCCACCAACACCGCCGACTTGGCCAACAGGCCGGTTGGGTACTCGAAAAAGCGGGTCAGCACCACCAGGGTTAGCCCCAACAGTCCCTGCCAGAAGCGCCCCCGCCGCCCTTGCTGTAGCCCTTCCCAGCAGAGCACTGCTGACAGCCCCAGCAACAGCAAGGTCACTATCCAGGGGGCAAAGAGGACCAAGGCTGCTCCTGCCGTCACGTTCAAAGGCACAGCGCTGCCGATCCCCAGCAAAAGCGCCAAGGCAACCAGAGAAATCAGAACAGCAGCATCCTTCAGCCAAGACGAAACGGGCTGGGATCTCTTCTCCTGCCAACCCTGCCACCAGCCCCAGCCCGTCAGCAGCAGCAACCCCACTGCCGACAAGCTCGCCCAGGGATCCCCAACGTTCCAGAGGGGATCCTCGGAAAGATCGACCCACGTCCCGACAAAGCTCCAGACATAGAGCAGGACGCCCAGCCCCAGCAGAGCCAAGTTCTGGGCTGTCGGGGCCAAATCCAAGCCTTGCTCCAGCTCGCCGGGAAGCTCTGGATCCCTTCCTTCAGTTAAAACCCGGCTTAGCCAAGGCTTATGGCGTTGGTGCCACAGACCCAACCCCCACACAACTGCAACACCAAGCAGATGCCAAAGGGTCAAGCTTGGAAAAGAGCTGCCCAAACGCTCGGCCAGCCCTTGCAACGCCAGGCCAAAGTTCACCACGGCCAGGGCAAAAACCCAGCGAGAGCAACACCAATAGGCCAGAGGAACCAGCAGGCCCAGGGTCAACCAAGGATAGAGGAAGTTGACAGTCCCCCAATCCACGAAGTCGGCTACCATCCCCAAGCCCAGCAGAAGGCAGGCCAGTACACCACTGGGGCTGTGACGCAAGCCGTAGGCCATGGCCAAACCGCCCATCCCCCAGGCCCAAAACAGGCCTGCCGCGGATCCGCCAAGCTGAACCCACTGCGCCATCAGGCCAATACAGGCTCCCAGGGTCAGTTCACCGGCTATCAGCAGGGCGCTGCCCAGCCGTCGGGATCCCTGCTGCCAAACCTGGAAGCCAGCCACCTGCAGCCCTACCATGAGGGCCAAGCACCCCCAGGCTCTTGCCCAGCGGGGAATGGCAGCCCAGTTGGCCGCCACAAAGGAGATCACCCCTAGGCCCACCAGAACTGCGCCAAACAGCAGCAGCACCAGGGCAAATCGCCCGCCGGCTGAGCGTTGCAAACTCTCCAGTTGGTAATACTCCCGCAGGCGATCCCGCTGCTCAGGTTCAATCAACCCCTGCTCCACCCAGGTGTTCAGCAGGTTGGCCAGTTGGCGGCGGAAACGCTCGCCGGGGTAGGGGGGGCGGGGAGAGGTCATGGCGGGATCCCGACAAGCGAAAGGAGGCTCGGGCGTTAAAGGAGTGGGATCGCTGAGGCGATTATAGTCCCTCACCCCTGGCTCCTCTCCCTCTAGGAGAGAAGGAATTGGGATCCCACTGCCTGAAGCACCCGCTGCAACACCTCTTGATAGCCAGCCACCGGATCCCCTAGATCAAAGCGAAAGAGATCTTTATCCAGCACTCGCGGCTCGGATCCCTCCCGATCCCAAAGACGGCAGGTATCGGGGCTAATCTCGTCGGCTAGCAGGATCTCTCCCTTCTCGTCCAGGCCAAACTCCAGCTTAAAGTCCACCAGCTCCAGCTGACAGCGCTGCCAAAAGGCCTGCAGATGAGAGTTAATGGCCAAAGCCAGGGATCCGAGGCGCTCCACCTGCTCCGGCGTGGCCAGCTGCAATAGGCGGATGTGGTCGGGGGTTACCAGGGGATCCCCCAAAGCATCGTTTTTGTAATAGAACTCCACCAGCGGCGGCTGGATAGGAAGCCCCTGCTCCAGGCCCAGGCGCTTGCAGAGGCTGCCGGCGGTGCGGTTGCGCACCACCACTTCCAAAGGCAGGATGTGCAAGGCTCGCACCTGCATCTCGGTGGGGCCGGTCTGGGCCAAAAAGTGGTTGCGGATGCCCTGCTGGGCCAGGTAGGCAAACACATGGCTGGAGACGGTGCAATTCACCTCTCCCTTGCCGGCGATGGATCCCTGCTTTTGGGCGTTGAAGGCCGTGGCGTCGTCCTTGTACTGGCAAAGATAAACTTGGGGATTGGCGGTGCGGTAAACCCGTTTGGCCTTGCCTTCGTAGACAAGCTCGGAAGACTGGGGAGAGCGCGAAGAGAGCATGGGCAGCCTCTAATACCCGCTCAGCTGTCCGCGGATCCCTTGCCAGAAGGTGATGGCCAAGATGCGCAGATCCAGCCACAGCGACCAGTTTTGCACATAGTAGAGATCATACTGGGTGCGGCGGGCAATGCTGGTATCTCCCCGCAGGCCGTGGATCTGGGCCCAGCCGGTGAGGCCACTTTTTACCAAATGCCGATCCGGATACTTGGGGATCTCCTGGCTAAACTGCTCCACGAAGTAGGGCCGCTCGGGGCGAGGGCCCACCAGGCTCATTTCCCCCTTCAAAACGTTCCAAAGCTGGGGAAGCTCGTCCAGATTGGTGCGGCGCAAAAAGGCTCCTATCTTGGTTCGGCGCGGATCCCCGGGGCGCGTCCAGCCCGGCTGGCCGGCTGCCTCAGCATCCACTCGCATGGTGCGGAACTTGGCAATCCAAAAGCGACGCCCGTCCAAGCTCACCCGCTCTTGCCAATACAGAATGGGGCCAGGACTGCTGCAGGCTACCAGCAGGGCAATAATCAAAAACAGAGGGCTAAGCAAGATCAGGCCCAGGGAAGCTCCTAGGATGTCTACAGCTCGCTTGAGGAACCGGTTGTGGGCGTAGCGCAAAGGGGGCTGACGCAGAGTTAGCAGCGGGATCCCGTCGAGAGACTGCAGGCTGAAGTTTACCGTTAAAAAACTCAAGATATCCGGCACCAAGCGCACCTGCACCGACAACGCTTGCAAACTGAGCAATAGAGGAGCAGTTGCCAGCTCCGGTTGCCCAAACCACACCTCTTGCACTTCTGGGTGAGCTTGCAGATAGGCGATCAAATGGGCCAGATCCAGCCGCTCGAGAGCTGACCAGGAAGGTTCAGGCTGACTGCACAAGCGGGAGAGGGTTCCTGGCGGAGTCCTGGCGGCAGACTTAACCCCGTCAGAGGTGGGGCGGGCGGTGTTTAGTACTGGATATGAATCTTGACAGGGATCCCCATTTTGAGATGGGGGATCTTCCTCAAAAGAGCCTTGCTCTACGCCTGCCCAGGCGACTACCTGGAAGCCCAACTGCGGGGATCGCTGCAATCGCTCCAACACTTCCGCCAACACCGACCAGGATCCCACCCAGATGACCTGCCGCCGACCGTAGCCCCTAGAGCACAACCAGCCCATGCCCAGCCGCAACCCCACCCGTACCAAAGTCAAACTCAGCAGAGCCAACAAAGCCGGCGTAGCCCACCACCAGCCGCGACAAAGAGACCGAGCGAACGAAAAAGGCCCCTGCCAGCACCAAACCAAACGTCAATCCCAACCCCACCAGCAAACTGGCCCATTCTTCAAAGTGAGACAAGCGCTTCGACTCACCGTATCCGCCTAAGCCCGCCTGAATGCCCCAATAACTGAGGGCGGTCAACAATCCCAAGGCCGCGTAGACATCCCAAGGCAAGAGCTGATGAGGACGCAAGCTGCGCAGCCAGTAGCCCGCCCCAAAGGCCAACCAAATACAAAGGCCATCGCCAAAACAGGCCAAGGGCACCCACAAACGATGCAGATCCAGACGAGTTTTATAGCCGCGTTCGGCCAAGGGTTATCTCCTTCGGCATCAAGACTGTTGACAATCTTACAGAAAAGATTGTGCATCTGAGGCTATTGGACAAGATCAGTGTTGACCAAAACTTGAATGGGTAGCCCTCACCAGATAATTCTATTGACGGCCCTTCCCAGCTTCAAAGGACTTCATGCTGCTGACACAAAATAAGTTCTTTAAGTAATTGGGATCCTCATCATGCAAGAGATAAAAATCCCTGTTGAGTGGGTTAAGTACCGTCGGAAAAGGCTGTTGTAGAAACTACCAGAATTGCAGACATTGGATGTCGAAATATGAGAGTTTAAGCAATGATCAAAGTGCAGTCTGAGAACAGCAATGATGACAGGATACTACGATTTCGTTGCCGGGCCGGCTACTGTCAGCAGAGATACACCAAAGGGCAGAGAAAACTTAGGTATCAGATAGGCTTCTGCAGCAAAAATACCCGTCAGCAGTCGATTGAGCCAAAGCGGCGGCATTTTCAGATCTTGGCTTTCCCTCAGGCGAAGCACTTTCTGCATTATGCGGATCCCTGAAATGATTGGGAAAAGAAAACTGTTGAAGAAAACAAGGGTATAAACTTCTAGACCTGAGCTTTTAAGCAACGACAAAAGTTGCCCGCGGGTATATCGTCTCTTGTGATGATTAAGCTCATCATGTAAACTCCACAGCCACGGATAAGCCGGAACAGTTACAACTAAGTAGCCAGATGGGGTTAACCTTTGACTGAGGGCTAGGAGAGCTTCTTTGTCATTCTCCAGATGCTCCAGCACATCCAGCAAAGCAATCAAATCAAATCGTTGAGAACCAAAGGGGATCCGGTTTGGCAACTCCCCCTCTGCCACGATCCCAATACCGCGAGCTTGGGCCAGCGGCAGTGCAATTTCACTCTTTTCCATAGCCCAAACTTTGCCAAATCTGGACAACATCTCCAGGTTGCCGCCGCTACCACAGCCAGCTTCCAAAATATAAGCAGAGGGGGGAAGCGACAGGGATCCAATAACCCGACTCAGAATGTGACGGCGACCCAAAAACCACCAATGCCGGTCTTCCAAGCCTGCCATTTGCTCATAAGCTTTGGGATCCATACCCGTAACCCAACAAAAGATCAAAAACAGGATTAGCCGCAGAAGGGGTTAGCAGAGCATATCTATCTAAACTAAGTTTAGGGGGATAATCGAGCCTTTCCCCAGCGATGCTTACGATACCAGGCCGCCACGTGGGGACACCACGCTTCAAAGTGGGGCCAAATCAGTTCACACAGATGTTGAATTTCTCGTTGAGCATCTTCTTTGGCTCGTAAATCCAAAAAATGCATTAGACTACGGCAATTGAAAGAGACCACGAAGTGTTGTCGGATCCCGTAGCCAATGATGTTACGGGCATCTTCATAGGGCAATCCGCACTCTTCTACCAGGCGATAATAAGCAATGGCCTGGCTGCGATATTGCGCAAGAATGATATCCAAAGCTTCGGGGGAGATGGGCCTAAAGCCTTGGCGGGTTTTGGCCTTGCCCTCTTTGACGCTGGCAGGAACGTAAAACAGAGTTTCCAGCTCTTGCAAAGACAAGGAGGACTCCGTCCCGCCACTGTGCTCCGCAATGTGCTCCGCACCGCTGTCGCGATAGGCCTCCGGCCCGCTGTCGCGATCGCTGACGCAACCGTAGCCGGTCTCGCCAACAGGAGCAGCAGTCTCGGTTGTGCTCCGCACCGCTGACGCGAACAAGAGCTTTTTGCCCAAATCGGCAATTTGCTGGCCTGTATATCGGAAGGATTGAACATCAAAAGAAATTCCCACCCGATGAGTACGGGCCTGTTGCATGACAGCATGGGGAAAATAGCCTACCCCAAACGTGATCTGAGGATGCTCTAGAGGCCCATAGTGGCCACGGTTGCCCTCCAGCAAATGCCGCACCACCGCCTCTCCATACTTTTCCGGGATCCGACTTTCTGAGGTGACAAAATCAGGGCTGTAATCCTGATGCATGGCCTGGTAGATGACCCGTTCTGGATCTGGGGTTTGATTCAGCACCACAACTTGAAACAAAGCATCCACAGGCTGCATCCCCTAGTGCTTCGCACCGCATGTTAGGATTCTGAGATCCTTGTAAGATCATATTGGCAGCGGAGAACGCCAACGGCATTGGCCTGCTCCACCACAGAGCATATTCCCTATCTGCCCCCACCCTGAGGTATTCCTTAACTCAGTGTAAGGAGAAGAGAGACCGAAACACCTTGGCTATAGGAGCCTGCGAGCTCGAGTTTCCTCTGCCAGCACCAGGCTTAGGGCCGGATTGCTGCGCAACAATCCCGCTACATAGAGGGTATAGACTTTCCCCGCCTCCAGCTGCAGGTCAAACCGCTGCAGGGGAATGCTCCGGCTGGGAGCCGACTGCACACCTGGCGCGGAGGCTGAAGGGGCTATGGCCACTTGAATTTGGGTAAAGCCGGGGCGCATAGCTTGAAAGGTGGATACTTGTCCAAACGCCAACTGGGGCAGCAGTACCCGCCCTTGCTCCCCTTGCCATTGCAGGGCCGGCGCATCAGGGGCAGCGTGGACAAACCGCACCAGGGCCTGATCAAACGGCGGATGGATGTTGTCCTCTAAGACCAGGGCTGTCATGCGATTCGGCTCATTGGCGGCCACCACCGAGAACACTCCCCCGCCCCTGAGATTGGCTACGGTTCTGGCCGCAACCAAAGAACTCGCAGGCTGGCCAGGGTTCTCAGGCGTTGAAAACAAAACAATGTCGTACTCGCCCGCCGGTATGCGCACGTACTCGCTCACCGAGCCATAGGCTATGCCCCGAGCAGCTCTCACCCCTCCCACTTCCAAGTCGATCCGAGGGGCATTGGGGGCCACATGCACCAACCGCACCTGCACTTCAGAAACCCCTGCAGATGCCGAAGGCATCGGGATGGCACAGCCGGACAACAGCCCCGGCATCAACGACCCACCCACCACGCAGAGCACTGCGCCCACCCACCGTCGCACCATGTTCACGCTCACTCCTACTCCTCACACCCAACGCTCACCGGGGATCGAGCTGCTGTGTTCCGCCAAGCCAAGGGGCGCTCTCGCTCCCCAAAAGTTCGTATTGGCGCAAGGGATCCCACCCTGCTGACGCCAAGGAACCTGCTCTTGTCTTACTCCACTTTTGCGCCCAATGCTATAGAGCTATGGAACGGGTTGGGATCCGATCCCTTCTAAACCAAAGGGAACTCGCGGGACTTCGCCTCACCTGCAGCATCTGGGTTGGGGGCAGGGATCCCTGGCTGGGGAGACCGACGGCTAAACAGGCGGAAATAGGTGCTCACGGCCAGCTCTTTCAGGGGGAAAAGCAGGTAGGTGAGGGGGTTGATGGTGACGATGATGTTGCGGCAATCTCGTTTGGCTTGAGCCAGGATCTGAGCGGCCACCCAATCTCCTGACATGACCCCAATGGGATTGAGCTGGCTCTTGAAGGGGCCGAGGATGAGCTTGCGCACCACACAGGGGGCATCCAGACGGCGCAGAGTAACCAGGTCTCCCAAAGCCCGCTTCGAGAGTTCATAGAGGGGACTGAAAGCAGGGCTGACCTCAGCTTCGGAAGTGTTGACCCACACCTCTTTGGTGGCCATCTCAGGGTTGCCGCGCACCGTCTGGAAGAACAGCTCCATTAGGCGCCAACTGGAGAAAGTGTTGACGGCATAGGACTGGCGGACAGACTCGGGATCCCGTTGCCTGTGGACGTTCAGGCCGTGGTTGAGCACCAAGATATCCACCCGCTCCAGCAGCTCAGCCAGGGATCCCTCTTGCCCCACCTGCCAGCGAACGGTCTCCACCGGCTGGATCTGGCCGTCCACTTCGATGTGAACCGAATCCGAATGGGAGCTGAGGGCGATGACTTTGGCCCCCTGCTGGTGAAAATGCTTGAGCAAGGCCCGGCCCAGGGTGCCGGAGGCGCCGGTGACGGCTACTCGCTTGCCTTTCAAGGAGAGACTGGTGCCCATGAGCCGATCTACGAGAGTCAGGGTGCCGCAAAAATAGGCGTTGGTATCGTCGAAGTGGTGCCGCCAGTGGTAGGCGCGGTTGACATGCCATTGGCTGGGAGGAACGGGGAAAGGCCCCGGCTGGTGGGTGATATCCGTCTGCAGGGCCAGCCCCCAACCCCGCAGCATACCAGCCACCCAGAAACTGGCCGAGTAGACCACCCCCACCGCTGCCGCCAGGCCGTACAGCAGGGATCCCTGGCCCAATACCACCACCCAAGGGATCCCGGCCAGGATCATCGTCGCCGCTTCGGGAACGTCGTGGTGCCACTGGGATTCTCGGTACAGCTGTGCATCCACCACGCTAAGGTCGGGGCGGAACAGGCGGTGGTGCAGGATGTGTTTGGGCATCAGCCAGGGCCACCGGTGGGCCAGCCAATGGCGCACGTCCCGCACGATCTCAGCCCAAAGGATGGAGGCTAGGGCGACAGCCCCCACCCCTATCCAATGACTTACGCTGCTGACATCCATAGACTCGCTTGCGGTGGCCAAACTGCTCTTGGGCTTGTCGTCGCCTCTTCTGTAGGCTTAGTTAGCAACCCTCAAAAATCATCGCAAAGATTCTTCAAAAGATCATCTGCGAGCCTGTCTTCCCTCACCCCCGGCCCCTCTCCCTCAGGGAGAGGGGAGGTAGAAATCAAGGGGCTACGGGCTGAAGCTCTCGGATCTCGACCGGATCTCCAACGGCCAAACCCAAAGCAGCAGCCGTCCCGCCGCGGAACTCCAGCACACCGTCCACCAACTGGGAAGGAGGCGGCCCATAGGTGGGGCAGGGTTGAGCGGGGCAGCCGGGCACATCGGCGGCAATGTACACCACCTTGCCTTGGTGAAGGAAAATGATGTCCAGGTTGATCAGGGTGTTGAACATCCAAAAAGAAGCTGGCTGGGGCGGATCAAAGGGAAACCACATGCCCCGATCCGGCGGCAAATCGGTGCGAAACATCAGGCCCAAGCGCTGTTGCTCAGGGGTGCGGGCCACCTCTAGCTCAAAGCGTTGGCCGGCAAGGGTGACTTCGGCTTCAACCGGCAGTTGCTGGGGCTGCCCTATGGCTGGGGGGGATGGAGAGATGGCTTCGGTTACCTGAGTTTGTGAGGCGGGAGATCTCTCCGTGGCAGCAGTACATCCCAAGCCGGATCCCAGGAGCAGCAGAGCCAGGCCCAAGGTGACTCTGCACCCTTTTGGAACGTGTATCGTGAACAGAACCATGTGGCACTCTCCTGTGCAGGCTTCATCCTATCGCGCCAGACGCTGCTGCTGCGACTTGACCAGCCAGACGCAGGAAGTTCCCCCCTGGGAGAGCCTTGCCAATTCTTGCTTGCCGGAAGCGGCCTGTGCTTTTCCCCCTTGAGCGCAGCCGGAATGGCGGCTCTGGGCAAGGGCAGCCCACAACCGACCCGATAGCATAGCCATAGACTCTGCCAGGAGAGCCCTATGAAAGACCTGTTTAATCGATCCTTGGTGAGCCGGATCCCTCTTCTGGCTCTGCTGGGTTTACTGAGCCTGGGCCTCTGGCCCACTCACGGGATGGGATCCCGTTCACAGGAAACCCCGGTGCGGATTCCCTTTGAGCCAACGGTGACCTATGGGGAAGGGTATGGGGAAAAGACCGTGGCCCAACAGGCCCAAAGCCGCTTTGCGCTGAAACTGTTTGATCACCTGCTCCGTCAGCAGCCCCAAGAGAACCTCTTTTTCTCCCCCTTGAGCATCCGCCTGGCCCTGAGCATGCTCTACAACGGCGCCTCTGGGGAGACTCAAACGGCAATGGCCGAGGTGCTGGAGGCACAGGACCTTTTCTTGAATGAGTTGAACTGGACCAATGCCCAAATGGTGGGCTGGCTGGCGGAGGGATCCCCGGCAGGAGGGCCAGTCCAGGTGCAAATGGCCAACGGCCTCTGGGTGGATCAAACCCTCACCTTACAGCCCCAGTTTTTGCAGGCTTTGGCCACCTACTACCAAGCGGTGGTGAATCGGGTGAATTTGGGATCCCGGCAAACGGTGAACCAGATCAACGGCTGGGTGGCCGAGCGCACCCAGGGCAAGATCAACCGCATTGTGGATCGCCTCAGCCGCGAGGATTTGATGGTTTTGCTCAATGCCATCTACTTCAAAGGCGAGTGGACTCAGCCCTTCGATCCGGAGCGCACCCAAACTCAGCCCTTTACTCGGTTGGATGGCCGCCGCGTCCGAGTACCCATGATGGTTCAATCAGGTCGTTACGACTACCTGGAAACCGAGCAGTTGCAGGTGGTGAGCCTGCCCTACGGGGAAGGAGAACTGGAAATGCTGATCCTGCTGCCCAAGAAGGGAGTGAAGCTGGAATCGCTGCGGGCAGAGCTGAGCCCGGAAACTTGGCAAGAATGGACGGGATCCCTGCGCCCCCGTGCAGGTTCGGTGCGGATCCCGAGATTTGAATTGGCTTATGAAACGGATCTCACTTCCGTTCTGCAGCAGTTGGGCCTGGGAGTTGCCTTTTCCAACCGAGCCGATTTCAGCCAGATGACCCCAGAGCCAGCGCGGATCAGCAAAGTCCTGCACAAAGCAGCAATTGAAGTGAACGAAGAGGGATCCGAGGCGGCAGCCGCTACTGGGGTGATCGTCTCCCGGACTGCTGTCGACCGGCAAGAGCCCTTTCAATTTGTGGCAGATCGGCCCTTCTGGTTTGCCATTGTGGCCTCCGGATCCGGCGGCAACCCAGCGGCCCAAACCGTGTTGTTCATGGGATCCCTAGTGGATCCTAAATAAGGGGATCCCTCAGGGCAGCTTGCTGACTTCTTACCGGGCGTGCAGATCGCTCTTCAGGATGTGTTGACCCCAGACCGGCTCCCTTGGTTGGTTTAGCCGTTTTTCATTGCGGAGGTCATGATGGTCGAGGTTTTGGAAAGAGAAAAATTGGCTGAGGCACCTGCTGATAGTTCTCCGGCAGCTTCTCGAAAAATTTGGACTGACGAAGAGTTTATGGCTTTACCGGAGGATGGCAATCGCTATGAGGTTGTGAATGGAGAACTGGTTACTGTGGGCTCGGCAGGCGCAAAGCATGGGTACTACGTAAGTTTGATTCATATCATTCTAGGCTCGTACGTTCGCAGTCAAAGGATTGGATTTACCTTCGATTCCGATACTTCCTTCAAAATGAAATCCGGTAATCGCCGCTCTCCGGATTGTTCTTTTTTTTCCAAAGAACGGCTGCAATCTCTGGGCGGGATCCCAAGGGGTTATATTGAGGGATCCCCAGACTTGGCTGTAGAAGTTCTCTCCGATGCCAACACCGTTGGAGAGATCCATGATAGGCTCGTTGAGTATTTTGAGAATGGATCCCGGCTGGTCTGGATCATTCATCCTGAAGAGAAATACGTTCTGGTCTATCGCCGGCCTGAGCCTGAAGCATTGAAGAAACCCGGCGACATCCTGGAAGGTGGAGAGGTGATCCCTGGATTTGCGCTGGATTTATCAGAGTTTTTTGCCGAGCCGGAGTTGTAGTTTTTCACCAACGCAATGCCCGGATAAGATGCCTTCAGCGCCTAGGGAAAGCAACCCCTGTTAAGCTAGCCTAAGCAGTGGGATCCCATTTCATGGCACCGGTCTATCCGCAGGTTCTGGAGCGCAATCCCAAACGGCTGCGCATTGCCCTACAACGGTTCACTTCCCAGCAACTGGCTTGGCGGGCGGCAGGGGGCTTGGTGCTGCTGATTGTGGGATCCCAACTGTGGGCCCGTTCGCCGCTGTGGGGGTTGGTGGCTGTGGGGATGGGCCTGTGGGCTGGGATCCCTTGGGGGTTGGGGCAGATCCTGAATCTAGATTGCCAAAGCCAACGGGTGACCTTGACCCGGCTGGGTGGCCCTTGGGGGATTTGGCGGCAGCAGGTGTTTTCCTATCCCTTGGCTCAGTTGCAAGGAGTGCGGCTGCATCGAGTGGGTCAGGAAGTTTTGGATAACCAAGCTCAAGAGAGTTTTCAGGTCCAAAGCCAAGTGCGGCTGCAGTTTCACAGCGATCCTTCTAAACCGGAGCTGAACGAGGAGGTCATCGCCTGCTTTAGCAGCCAAGTCGGCATCAAAGGGGACGAACCAGAAGCTTTCGTGCTCTCTCAGCGGCTGGTGCGCTGGATTCAGAACTATCTATCCGAACACTCAGGAAACCTAAGAAACAACTCTTCACCCTGAAAGCCCCCTTTTCGAGGATACTGCCCCACCGTTCCAGTAGACTCAAACTTTGCTCTCCTTTTCGGGGAGATGGGGAATTGTTGGCACAGTGCTTGATCCTGGGTTAGAAATACTACCGAAAAGCAGTGTACTCCTTGACACTTTCTAAACTTAATAAACTTAACTTAATCGACAACCTTCATGAGCGCCTCCTGGGATCTGGTCAACCTGCTTACCTTACTCAACTGGAACACTCTGCCCGGATGGCTTTGGCTGCTCCTTTGGGGATCCTCACTGGCCGTGGTGATGTACTGGCAAAAGCGCTGGCTGCAGCGGGATCAGGTGGGTTTTCCCGATGTCATCATGCTGGCGCGTGCAGATACGACGGTGGTGGAATGTAACGAAGCTTGCCAGAAAATCTTGGGGGATTGGCGGGGCAGGCGCTGGATTGACGTGCTGCCGGCAGAAGAGCAAGAGCAGGTGCGGCAAAAGATAGCCCAGCTCACCCCTCAGCAGCCTACCTTCACCCGAGTTGGCAGGGTATCGGATGCGTCGGGGCAGACGCGCTGGTTCGAGTGGATCAACCAAGGCATTTTTGACTGGCAGGGCCGCTTGCAGTTCATTCGCGGGGTGGGCCGAGACATTACCGAGAAGAAACAGTTGGAAGAAAACCTGCGGCTGCGGGAGGCCCAACTGCGCACCTTGTTGGACGCCCTGCCGTTGGCGGTGTGGGCCAGGGATCCCCAGGGAGTGCTAATTTTGCAAAATGCCACCGACCGCGCCTGGTTTGGCGATCTGCTGGGTACTTCTCTGGAGGAGGTGGCTCAACAACATCCCCACTGGCCGGAGTACACCCCTCAAGTTCTAGCCGATCTAGAGCGGCAAGGGTTTTCCCAACTCGAGGGCAAGGAAGTAATTCAAGGTCAGGAGCGCTATACTTATCGCCTGGCCGTAAAGCTTCAGGATCAGTCTAAAGGTTTGGGACTTCTCGGCATTGTCCTAGGTCGTGTTGATCTTATGTTAGGATAGAGAGAGTAATTTATAGAGGAAAGAGGATGAAGTTGGTTTTTTTAGATGAAAACAAATGGCAGAAGATATTAGCTTTTTTACAGACAGAAGAGAGAGTTAACATTGGGAAAGAAGCAAACTGCAAACAGTTTATTGAAGCAGTTCTTTGGATAGCCCGTTCCGGTGCTCCTTGGCGCTACCTCCCAGAAGGATATGGCAAATGGTACACCATCTATCAAAGATTTCACCGGTGGAGTCGTGTTGGAGTGTGGGAACGGATGTTCAAGTATTTTATTGACGACCCTGATTTAGAGCATCTCATTATTGATTCAACCACGGTTCGAGCGCACTCCTGTGCTGCCGGAAAAAAGGGGAGCAAGCTTTGGGGAGAAGCCGAGGCGGATACAGCACCAAGATTCATGTGAGTGTAGATGGGTTGGGAAATCCGCTGGAATTGAGAATAACTGGCGGAGAAAAGAGCGATATTACTCAAGGGGAAGAATTGATAGAGGGCTGGCAGAGAAAGGATACCAAAGTAATTGGGGATAAAGGATATGATGCGGATAAGTTGATTAAGAAGATAGGGGAAGCTCAAGCGGTTATTCCACCTAAAAGGAATAGAAAGACGCAGCGGCATTATGACAAGCATCTGTACCAAGAGAGGCATTTAATCGAATGCTTTTTTCATAAGTTAAAGCAGTACCGGCATCTATTTTCTCGTTTTGACAAATTGGCCAGGAACTTCTTGAGTTTTCTCTATCTCGTCAGTGCTCTCTTTTGGCTCAAATGAAAGATCAACACAACCTAGATATCACCGAACAAAAGCGGCTGGAACAGGAGGTGTGGGAACAAGAAGAGCGTTTTCGCGCCTTCCTCAACAACAGCCACGACATTTTGTGTCGGATCGATGCCCAAGGTCTGCTGCATACCTTAAATCCTCCGGCTGCTGAGAAAATTTTGGGGCGTGCTCCCAATCAGGGAGAGGCCGTACCCTTGGATTGGGTTCACCCCGAGGATCGGCAGAACGTTGCTAATGCTCTTGAGCAACTCAAGGCTCGACCTGGCGAGACACTCAGCTTTATTTACCGGGCCCAACACGCCGATGGCCAGTGGGTGTGGCTGGAGAGCCTCTGCACCAATCTTTTGGAGGATCCCTCTGTGCAAGGGATCGTTTCCAGTACCCGCGATATCACCCAACAAAAGCAGGTGGAACTGGCTTTGCGAGAGAGCGAAGCCCGCTTCCGAGAAATTGCAGAGGCTGTACCGGTGGTTTTCTTTGTGTATTCTGCAGACTTGAGCCAGTCTCTCTACAAAAGCCCCCAAAGCGAGAAGATCTGGGGTTACACAGCAGAAGAGTTTCGCCGCAAGCCAGATCTCTGGAAAGACAGGATCCATCCCGAAGATCTGCCAAGGGTACTGCAGGTGGCCGCCCGAGCCACTCAAGAAGCCCAGCAGATCACCTACCGCATTTTCCATCGGGATGGCAGGCTGCGCTGGCTGCGTACTTCTTGCCGACCCATCTTGAACGAACAGCAAGAGGTTATCCGTATTGTTGGCATTACCGAAGATATTACGGAGCAGAAAGAAGCAGAGCTGGCTCTACAAGAAAGCGAAGCTCGGCTTAGGGCTATTCTGGACGGGATCCCTTTTTCTATCTTTCTCAAAGATCTGGAAGGGCGCTATCTTCATGTAAACAAGACTTATCTACAACAGAGAGGCTGCAAGGCAGAAGAGCTCCTTGGAAAGTTGGATAGTGAGCTGTTCGCATCAGAAGAGGCTCTAGAATTTCGAGATCAGGATCAAAAAGTCCTGCAATCTCCGCATCCTGTCAGCTACGAGCGAACCTTTTTCCGCGATGGCAAGAGATTGACCCAGTGGGTCACCAAGCTTGCCCTGCGGGATCAGCAGGGGTCTCCTTACGCCGTTTGCGGCATCGCTGTGGACATAACGCCCCTCAAACAAGCCCAAGATCTGTTGCTGAAAGAAGCAGAGCGGGAGCGGCTGCTTGGAGCTTTGCTGCGACGCATCCGTCAGGATTTGGATTTGCAATCTATCTTGCAAACCACTGTTGCAGAAGTGCGAGAGGTTTTCCAGGTGGATCGGGTGATGATCTATCAGTTGCAGGAAGGTGTAGGGGGGTTTGTAGCTGCTGAGTCGGTGGCGGATCCCTGGCCCAGCCACCTGGGCCGCTACGTGTGGGATGAGTATTTCCAAAGGGATCCGTGCTATCGCAAGTACCAAGAGGGCTTTGTCCAGGCAGTGGGGGATGTAGCAATAGCCGATTTGGATCCTTGCTATCGGGAGTTGCTGGAGTCTTTCCAAGCCCAAGCCAACTTGGTGATCCCAATTCGGCGGGGAGAGGATCTCTGGGGCCTTCTGGTGGCACAGCACTGCCAATCCAGCCGCCCTTGGCAGGGGTGGGAAATCCGGCTTTTACAAGAGCTGAGCGATCAATTAGCCATCGCGTTGCAACAGGCCCAGTTATATGAACAACTGCAAGCCCTCAATCAAACCTTGGAAGAAAAGGTTCGGCAACGCACCTCTGAGTTGCAGCGATCCCTGCAATTTGAGGCCCTGCTGAAACGCATCACTGACCGGGTGCGCGACTCTCTGGATGAAGCTGAAATTCTCAACACCGCTCTGCGCGAGCTGGGAGAAAACCTAAATGCAGATGGCTGCGATATTGGCCTTTACAACGCCGATCTCACCCTTTCCGCCATCAGCTACGAGTATTGTCCTCGCTTGGGGTCGGCCTTGCATACTTGTATTCCCTTTGCCCAATATCCAGATCTCTACGCCCAGTTGTTGCGAGGAGAGCCCTGCATATTTTGTTTACTTCCTGACGCCCCCCGCCAAGGATCAGTCTTGGTCTGCCCTCTGCGGGATGGGGAGCAAGTCTTGGGGGATCTGTGGGTTTTTCGCAGCAGCGAGGAAAGTTTTGATGAGCAGGAAATGAATCTCGTAGCTCAAGTGGCCAATCAATGTGCTATCGGCCTAAGGCAGGCGCGCCTATTCCGAGCTGCCCAAGAGCAGGTGCAAGCCCTAGAGCGCCTCAACCGCTTGAAAGACGATTTCATCAGCACTGTCAGCCACGAGCTGCGCACTCCTCTAACCAGCATGAAAATGGCCCTGAAAATGTTGCAGATGGATCCCACTGGGGAGAAACGAGCTCAATACTTAGCCATTGCAGAGCGAGAATGCCAGCGGGAAATCGAGCTCATCAACGACCTGTTGGATCTGCAGCGGTTGCAGTCCGGGACCTACGCTCTAAGTGTGCAAACCCTCACCTGGCGGGAGCTGCTAGGGGATCTGTTAGCCATTGCCGAAGAGCAGGCCCGCGCCAAAGGGCAAACCTTTCAAGCCAGTGTCCCTCTGGAGAGCACCCTCACGACGGATCCCTTGCTGTTGGGACGCATCCTGCGGGAGCTGCTACACAACGCTGTGAAATACACCCCGGTTCAGGGATCCATCCGCCTAGAAGTCAGGGTTGAGGCCAACCGAACTCGCATCCAAGTCAGGAATAGCCAAGAGATCCCGGCTGAGGAACTCACCCGCATTTTCGAGCGCTTTTACCGGATCCCTGGCAATGATCCTTGGAAAGAAGGGGGCACCGGTCTGGGCTTGGCTTTGGTGAAACAAATGGTGGATCAACTGAGCGGATCCATTGAGGTCAGCAGCTCTGCTGGTTGGACGACTTTTACGCTACATCTACCCGAATTGCCGCAATTTTAATTCCACTTCTTCCCCTCGCTTTGGGATACATTACTGGCAGGGATCCGGGGGGGCTTTGCCTAAACCTATGACCACTCGCCTAGATTTGGCTCTCACTCTTGAAGACTTCCTCAAGTTGCCTCACATAGAAGAGTCTCCGGCACGGGAGTACGTGGATGGAGTTGCCATTCAAAAACCGCTGCCCAAAGTCCGCCATTCCATTTTGCAAAAACGCCTTTTGGCTGAGGTTGACGGCAGCACCACCAGCTATACTGCCCTACCCGAATTGCGATGCACTTTTGCCGGTCGTTCCATTGTTCCCGATATTGCCGTAATTGCGTGGGATCGAATTCGCCTCAGTGAAACAGGCGAGCCAGAAGATGACTTCACCGCAGCACCCGACTGGATTACCGAAATTCTTTCGCCGGGTCAAAGGGTAAGCCGTGTAATCGATAATATCCTGCATTGCCTAAAGCACGGCAGCAAATTAGGGTGGATGGTGGATTTAGACGATTACTCTATTTTGGTATTTGCTCCTCAACAAGAGCCAGAAATTTGCCGAGCAGATCGTCAGCTTAAGGTGATCGATGGGATCCAGTTAGCATTGACTCCACAACAAATCTTTGTTCTCCAATACACTACCCCCGCCGCATGGCCGTAACCCCCGTGGGATCCAGCACCTTGCCCCGTTCCACCTCGGCATAGACCAGGTAGCGATCCCCGCAGCCCATCCAGGTTTTGACACGGCACTCCAGGTAAGCTAGGGCGTCCAACAAAATGGGGCAGCCATTCTCAGCAGTGGCCGTGGCCAAGCCGGCAAAGCGATCTTCTCCGGGCCGTTGAGGTCGCTGAAAGTGCCGCTGCAAGTTGCTGCCCTTGCCTTCCCGCAAGATGTTGAGCACAAAGGGGGCCTGGGGATAGGTCAGCAATTCGGCTTCTTGTTCCTTGTTTACCGACAGGGTTAGCCCCGGCGGATTGAAGCTAGCCTGGGCCACCGACCAGGTGAGGAAGCCGCGGCGGGTCTCTCCTTGCAGGGCGGTGACTACACACAGGGATCCCACCACCCGGCTCAGGGCTTGCCCAACCCGATCCGCCTGAGTTTCGCTGCTGGTTTGGCGAGGGGCGCGGGCTCGTTTGGCTTTGCGCAGGGCCTGAGCAAACTGGGATCCCGCCTCTTGACAGGCTTCCAGGATTTCAGGGGTGGGCTTAAACTTGGCGCGGATCGTCTCAAACCCCAAGGAAAAGCCGGCATTGAGCAACTTACTCTCGATGAGATCCACCGCTTCTCCGCTCCAGCCGTAGGAGCCGAAAACCCCGGCCAATCGGGTGGTGGGAACTGAAGAAAGGATGATGCCAAGGGCGGTTTGGATCTGCACAGGAGGATGGCCGGCCAAAGTCGGGGATCCGACAACAAACCCCTGGCAGCGCTCCAGAGCTTGGGCAATCTCTTCCGGAGTGGCCCATTCGCAGTTGATCCGCTCCACCTTAACGCCGGCTCGCTCCAACCCTTGGGCTATGGCCATGGCCATCAAACCTGTATTCCCGTAAGCAGAAGTGTACAGAAGAGCTACCCGCTGCTCGCCGGGATCCTCCTCGCACCAAGTGTGGTAGTCCAACCGCAACCGCCGCAGGCTGTGGCGCACCAAGGGGCCGTGGGCAGGGGCATAGATTTGGGCGGGAAATTCTTCCAACTTGGCCAGGGCTGCCTTCACCTGGGGCAATTGGTTGCGGTGCAAACAGTCGAAGTAGTAGCGGCGGTCTTCGCTGAGCTGCCGCCAATGTTCGTCAAACACCTGCTCATCGCACACATGGGCGCCGAACAACTTATCGGTGTAGAGGATCCCGGTAGCCGGATCGTAGGCACAGAGGGCATCGGGGTGGCGGGGTGTGGGCACGGTGCGAAAGTGCAACTCATGCCCTTCTCCCAAATCCAGGCGATCCCCATCTCGGATGACCCGCAAACGGAAAGACCGGTCGCCATTGTAGAAAATGCCCAGATCGGCGGCTTCCTCTTCGTCGCGACTGCGGGGCAAGGGATCCATCTCTTCAAAGGCGGCCCGTAGCGTAATGGATCCCGGCTTGGAGCAGAGCACCATCGCGTAGGGAGCCAGAGGCAATAGGGCTTTGAGAGTGGCAATGCGGTTAAAGTTGACGTGGCTGAGCAAAATAAAGTCCAACCGCTGTAGGTACTGGTGTTGGGCCAGCTCTTCTAAAAAGATGCTGGTGAACGATTCCCCGGGAGGATCGATGAGAAGGGTTTGGCGGGCCTGGATGAGGTAGCTATTGGCAGTGGTGCCCCGTTGCCGAGCGTATTCCAGCTCAAACTTCAGGCGATCCCAGGTGCGGGAGCGGAGAACCAACGTGGACGGGCCGATAAGGGCAACTTGGACATCGCGGGCGGGGATCTTGCTCTCCATAGCAGCCTCCGATGCGGTATCTGTCCTCACCTTGCCACGAAACTGGAGGAATGGGGATCCCTTTTCAGAGTTTGGGAGCCCACGGCCCGGCTTGCCCAAAAGTTGGGTCTGAAGCCCCGTTCTACCCCTACGCGGAACTCAACCAGTAGGGCGGCTTTTGTGCTACAGCAAATACAGTGGCGAGAAGACTCAACTGCCCAAAAAACCACACGACTGTCTTAAAGCTGTTCACGCAGTGTTGCTAAGAAATACCAGTAATTAAGAATTTTCTCCCTTTGGGACAGGGAGTATTCAAGTTTTTGGCCAGCGAAAAGAAGAGGCTAAGATCGGCTTGTAGCGTGTTCAGGCTGCCTATGTCTGCCCGATCCAAGTCCAAAGTGGAAGCCCCTGCTAAGGGGATGGATCCCCGCCAGT
This sequence comes from Synechococcus sp. W60.1, assembly GCF_047461575.1. NCBI lineage: Bacteria > Bacillati > Cyanobacteriota > Cyanophyceae > Synechococcales > Synechococcaceae > Synechococcus > Synechococcus sp. W60.1. The sequence goes on from NZ_JANSHL010000002.1 coordinate 185,623, forward strand.
TTACTGAAGCTGATGTGGCGGCAATTGCAGAGCGGTTGGAGCGCAATGAGTATCCGACCGTCTTTGGCTGCTTGGAAGACTGGCATGCCCTTCGAGCCGTTGCCTTTTATGCTCCCCACTTGGTGGCTCCCTATGCACACCTGTTGGAGTGGGAAGTGGATGAAGATTAGGACTGTCTTCGCAGTTCCGAAGGGATCCCAGTGCTCAGGGCAACGAGGGGGGAGGATTTCCGTCAGAGCCTTGCCGGCGAATCAGATAGCGCACTTCTTCAAGGAGAACGTTGAACCTCTGATCCGTTTCCGCCTGCCGTTGGTTGATGGCCTGAATGGCGCGTTCGTGCTCTCGTTGTAGGGCGGTGAGGGTAACCAGAGCTTGAGTCACTTCCTCTGCCCACTCGGCAAGGTGAGCTAAGTCAGAGCGGGTCTCGCTGACAACTTGCTGTAGCTCTCGCAGGCTTTGAGCTTGGGCAGCAGCTTGTTCGGCAAATTCGGCGCGGCTTTCTTGGATGGACTGGCGCAGCTCCTCGATTTCCCGCAGACGGGCGGCGTTCTCCTCGGCAGACTGGGTGCGGCTTTCTTGGATGGACTGACGCAGCTCCTCGATTTCCCGCAGACGGGCGGCGTTCTCCTCGGCAGACTGGG